>JACPCX010000064.1:0-10638 GCA_016184305.1 Candidatus Rokuibacteriota bacterium
CCGCACTGCAGTCCGTGGTGCTCGCGGAAGGCCTCCTGCAGCGGGTGGAGCGTGCCGTTCTGCATCAGGCCCTCGACCGTGAGGATCTCGCTGCCGTCGGCCTGCACCGCGAGCATGATGCACGAGCGCGCCGCCTCGCCGTTCAGCATGATCGTGCAGGCGCCGCAGATCCCGTGCTCGCAGCCGATATGCGTCCCCGTGAGCTCGAGGTCTTCTCTCAAGAAGTCCACCAGGAGCTTCCGCGGCTCGCAGCGCCCCTCATGCGCCACCCCGTTGACCTTGAGCCTGACAGTGACCATCTCAGCCACGGGCCGCTCCCAGCGCCTGCTTGAGGGCGCGCTTCGTGAGGACGCCGGTGAGGTGGCGGCGGTAGTCGGCGGACGCGTGGATGTCGGCGTCCGGCGAGACGAGCTCCGAGGCGCGGCGCGCCGCCGCCTCGATCGCGGCGTCGGTGAGACCGTCGCGCTCGAGGATCTCCTCGGCGGCACGCAGGCGCAGCGGAACCGGCCCCGCGCCCGCGGTGGTCAGCCGTGCCGTCCTGCAGCGCGGGCCGTCCCGCACGACCATCGCGGCGATCCCGATGATCGCGAAGTCGCCGTGGCGCCGCGCGAACTCCTCCAGCGCGAAGCCCGCGCCTGCCGGCATCGCCGGCATTCTCACCTCGACGAGGATCTCGTCAGGCTCGAGGCTCGTCGTGAGGTACGTCCGGAACAGGTCCTGTGCCTTGATCACGCGCTCGCCCTTCGGTCCGCGCGCAACGACCTCGCCCTCGAGCGCCGTCAGCACCGCCGGGTACTCCGCCGACGGGTCGGCGTGGGCGAGCGAGCCGCCGATCGTCCCGCGCGTGCGGATCGGCAGGTGGCCGACCAGCTTCGTCGCCTCGCGGAGCAGCGGCAGCCGCTCCTTGACGACGGGCGAGAACTCGATCGTCCGCTGGCGCGTCATCGCGCCGAGCCGCACCTGGCCGTTCTGCTCCGTGATGTACGCGAGCGAGGGGATGCGGTTCAGGTCCACGAGCGCGGCCGGACGGCTCAGCCGGAAGTTGAGCAGCGGCATGAGGCTCTGGCCGCCGGCGAGGACCTTGGCGTCGCCGCCGTAGCGCTGGAGCAGGACCAGCGCTTCGTCGACGCTCGTCGGCGCGTGGTAATCGAATTTCGGCGGTTTCATCGTACCGGCGGCCCGGTGGCCGGCCTGGACCCTGGGTGGCCTGCCGTAGGTGCGGCGGGGCGCCGACCCGCCCGTTCAATCGCCTTCCATAACGTCGAGGGTGTCATCGGCAGCTCGTTGATCCTGATCCCGAGCGGCGAGAGCGCGTCGCTCACGGCGTTGGCGATGACCGCGGGCACGGTCATCGAGGAGGACTCGCCAAGGCCCTTCGAGCCGAGCGGGGTGAGCGGCGAGGGCGAGACGACGTGGGCGATCTCGATCGTCGGCGCCTCGCAGGCGGTCGGCACGAGGTAGTCCATGAACGTGCCGGTGAGGAGGTGGCCGTCCTCGTCGTAGGCCAGCTCCTCGTAGAGCGCGCCGCCGAGTCCGTGGAGCGCGCCGCCGTAGATCTGGCCCTCGGCGATCATCGGGTTGATGATCGTCCCCGCGTCGTGCACGGTCACGTACCGGAGGATCTTGATCGCCGCGGTCTCCGGGTCCACCTCCACCGCCATCACCTCGGCGATGAAGCCGTAGGTGTTGGAGGAGTTCACGCGGTCCTCGGCATCCACCGCCTTCGCCACCGTGAAGCCGAACACGGCCGTCGCCTGGAGCCCCGGTTCCATCCCCTCCGGGAGCGACTCCGTGTTCCAGTGGGCGCGCCCGGCGAGGTCCTTGACCGAGTACGCCGGCCCCTTCCCCTGCCTCGCCCTGACCGCGCCGTCCCTGAACTCCAGCCGCTCGGGCGGCATGTCCATCAGATGGGCCGCGTACTCGACGAGCTTCGCCTTGAGCTTGCGCGCGGCGAGGGCGACGGCGCTCGTCCCCACGGAGCCGAAGCGGCTCGAGTAAGTGCCGGAGGAAATCGACCACACGCGCGTGAACGTGTCCATCTCGTCCACGACCGTGACGTCCTCGGGGACGAGGCCGAGCTCGTCGGCGACGATCTGCGAGACGACCGTCTGGTGGCCCTGGCCCTGGGGCGTCGTGCCGAGGATCGCGATGACGCGCCCGAGCGGGTCCACCTTGATCGTCGCCGAGTCCACGGCGCCCGACTTCGGCAGGTACTCGGGCTTGGCGCGGAGCTGGGGGTCGAGCGCGGTGGCGACGTAGCCCATATTGGAGACCGACGGGTCCACCGCCAGCGCCAGCCCGATCCCGAAGTACCGCCCCGCGGCGCGCGCCTTGGCCTGCTCACGGCGCAGCTCGCCGTACTTCGCCAGCTCGAGCGCCTTGTCGAATGCCTGGGGGTAGTCGCCGGAGTCGTAGAGTCCCCCCGTCGGCGTCCGGTACGGCATCGCCGCGGCCGGGATCAGGTTACGACGCCGCACCTCGACGGGATCGAGCCCGAGCGTGTCGGCGAGGCGGTCCAGCATGCCTTCGGTCTCGAAGTAGAGGTGGCCGCATGCGTAGCCGCGGTTCGGCCCCGTCAGGCACTTGTTGGTCATGACCGCCGACGCATCGACCTCGAGATTCTGGAACCGGTAGGGGCCGACGAAATTGCCGGTCGGGCGGAAGCTGCAGCCGGGCTCCGGGCTCCGGATGTAGCCACCGACGTTATCGAGCCATCTGAAGCGCATGCCGAGGATCGTGCCGTCCTTCTTCGCGGCGAGCTCGCGGTAGGCCACGCGGTCCGTGCCGGTCGAGGAGGCCATGAGGTGCTCGTGGCGGTCCTCGATCCACTTCACCGCCACGCCCGTGAGCTTGGAGGCGAGCGCGATCAGCGCCATGTACGGGTAGATCAGGGACTTGATCCCGAAGCTCCCGCCGATGTCCGGCGGCACGATGAAGCGAAGCCGGTTCTCGGGCAGGCCGAGCACACGCGCGGTCAAGGGATGCATGATGAACGGGCCCATGAAGTTCGACCACACCGTGCAGACGCCGTCGAGCACGTCCCACCGGGCGATGACGCCGTACGTCTCGATCGGCGTCGAGCCGTACTTCGGGAACCTGAAGCGCTCCTTGATGACGACGTCGGCGTCGCGGAACGCCCGATCCGGATCGCCGTACACGAGCCGCCGCTTGTTCGCCAGGTTCGAGCCAACCGCCTCATGGAGAACGGGCGCGTCGGGCTCGAGCGCGCGCTCCGGGTCAACGACCGCCGGCAGCGGCTCGTAGCTCACCTGGACCAGATCCGCGGCGTCCTCGGCGACGTAACGGTCGCGAGCCACGACGACGGCCACGGGCTCGCCGACGAAGCGTGCCTTGTCGGTGGCCGCGCAGAAATACTGGACGGGCGCCGTGACGCCCACGGAGAAGGGCTTCGAGTGCTTGAGAACGTCCGCGCCCGTGATCGCGCCGACGACGCCGTCCATCGCGAGCGCGGCGGAAAGATCGTAGCCGAGGATCCGCGCGTGGGGGTGAGGCGACCGGACGATGGCGGCGTGGGAGAGGTTGGCGACGGGCGGGTGGTCGTCGATGTAGGTGCCGCGCCCGGTGAGAAGCCGGTAGTCCTCGACACGCTTGACCGACTTGCCGATCCAGCCCTGGTCGCTCATGGGGGCGCTGGATTCTAGTCGGCCGCGCGCGCGCATGTCAAGCCGCGTTCGGGCTCCCAGCCGCCCACGCGCGCCTGAACTCGACTCGCCCAACGTCCGCGCTCTCGACAGTAGAGTCTCGCGATGGCGCTCGCTCCCGCACAGTTTCTGGCTGTACCGCGCACGATCTGGCTCTCGCAGAACGCGCGCGCCGGTTCATCGGTGCGCTGCGAGCCGTGGGGCGCCCCGCTCGGCACGGCACCCCCTGGCCCGCACCGCGTCCCCTCCTCGGCGATCTTCGGATCGGGGCGCCCGATCACCGGTGGAGGACGAAGGGTTGGGCGTTCGAAGCCGAGTAGGGGTGGCGGCGGATGGCGTCCTCGTTGATCTCGACGCCGAGGCCCGGGCCCGCGGGCACCTCCATCCAGCCGTCGCGCGCCACCAGCGGATGGGCGAGGAACGGCGTTTCGTACTCGCCCGTGGGGAACTCCACGGGCATCGTGCCGCCGAACGTCGCCGCCACGTGGAGCGTGGCCGCCAGCCCGGGGCCGAAGTAGAAGGAGTGCGGGGCGACGGGCAGATTGGCGGCCTGGGCCAGCGCCGCGATCTTCTTGAACTCGGAGATGCCACCGACCTTGGTGATGCTCGGCTGGAGGATGTCCGCCGCACCGCTTTCGATGATCTCGCGGAAGCCGTAGAGCGTGGACTCGTTCTCTCCCGAGGCGATGGGCGTGGCCGTGGCCCGGCAGACGCGAGCGAGCCCCCGGTAGTCCTCGGGCGGCCACACGGGCTCCTCGAGCCAGAAGAGCCGGTAGGGCTCCAGCGCGCGGGCCATGGCGATGGCCTCGTCCGGCGTCCACGGGCAATTGGTGTCCAGCATCAGCTCGACGCCGTCGCCCAGCGCCTCCCGCGCCGCGCGCACCGATGCCACGTCGGTCTGGTGGATCTTGAGCCGCGTGAAGCCCTGCGCCGCATACTGCTTGCAGGCCTGCGCCACCTCATCCGGCGAGTCATAGCGCAAGAGGCTCGCATAGACGGGCAGGCGCGGTCGCGTGGCCCCGCCCAGGAGCTCGTACACGGGCGCGCCGCGGGCCTTGCCGAGGAGATCCCAGAGCGCGATCTCGACGCCGCTGATGGCGAACATGCCCAGGCCCCGCCGCCCGTAGATCATCGTCCCGCGGTGCATGAGGTCCACGAGGGCCTCGATCCGCGCCGGGTCCTGGCCGATCAGCATCGGCGCCAGGCTCTCGGAGATCACGTTGCACACGGCCAGCGGCGCGCCATAGGCGAAGGCCTCGCCGAGCCCCACGAGCCCGGCATCGGTGCGGACGCGGACGACGATCTGCTTGCGCGTCCCGGCCGTCCACGAGGACGGCGGCGTCATGGGCTTCATGGGAATGGCCAGCGCGATGGTCTCGATCGCGGTGATCTTCATGTGTCCCCCATGTTCCGATCGAGCGCCGCGCCCATGCAGATCGAGGCGCCATCGGGGACGAAGCGGGCGACGGCATCCCGCATGGACACGAGCTTGGCCGGCGGCACCCGCCCATATTACCCCGGTTGGCCACGGGCTGAACTCGGTGGGCCCCCACTCCGCTTGGACGAGCCCTCGCGGCAGGTCAGTCCGGGATGCTCATGATCGTCGGTCCCCCTCGGCGTCGTCTCCGTGAGGCCTGGCCGCCCGGACCCTGGGCGCGGGGCGCCACCTCCGGCCTCGGGCAGGGCGGCGCCCTCGTTCCGGGTCGGCGCACCGAAGACTGCACCTGTTATTATCATGATAAAGTAAAGTACATGTTTCCCAGGCGACTGGCCCTGCCCCCGGACCCCGAGCAGTCCTTCTTCCTCTGGGGACCCCGCCAGACGGGCAAGAGCTCGCTCCTGCGGGCCACCTACCCCGCGGCCATCTGGATCGACCTGCTCAAGACCGATGAGTTCGCCCGCTACGCCCAGCGCCCGGCCCGGCTGCGGGAAGAGCTGCTGGCCGTCCCGGGCCGGCCCGTCGTGGTGATCGACGAGGTGCAGAAGGTGCCGGCGCTCCTGGACGAGGTCCACTGGCTCATCGAGAACCGCTGGTTGCGGTTCGTGCTGTGCGGCTCGAGCGCACGCAAGGTCCGTCGCGGCGCCGCCAACCTGCTGGGGGGCCGAGCGGTGCGGCACGAGCTGTACGGCCTCGTGTCCGCCGAGATCGGCCGCGACTTCGACCTCGAGCGCATGGTCAACCACGGCTACCTGCCGCGCCACTACCTGAGCCGGGCTCCGGCCCCGCTCCTGCGCGCCTACGTCGACGACTATCTGAAGGAGGAGATCGCCGCCGAGGGGCTCGTGCGCCGGCTACCGGCCTTCGCGAGCTTCCTCTCTGCCGCCGTGCTGTCCGACACGGAGATGGTCAACTTCGCCAGCCTTGCCCGGGACTGCGGGGTCTCGGCCCCCACCGCGAAGGAGTATTTCCAGATCCTGGTGGACACCCTCCTGGGTCGCTTCCTGCCCGCCTACCGCCGCCGCCCGAAGCGCCGCGTGATCCAGGCGCCCAAGTTCTACTTCGCCGACGTGGGCGTCGTGAACACGCTCGCCAGGCGCGGCCACCTAGCCCCGGGCTCGGAGCTCTTCGGCAAAGCCTTCGAGAACTGGGTGTGCCACGAGCTCACCGCGTACCTCGCCTACCGGAACACCGGCGCCGACCTGGCCTACTGGCGTCTCGCGAGCGGCATCG
Source organism: Candidatus Rokuibacteriota bacterium (assembly GCA_016184305.1). Classification (GTDB taxonomy): domain Bacteria; phylum Methylomirabilota; class Methylomirabilia; order Rokubacteriales; family CSP1-6; genus UBA12499. The sequence continues at coordinate 6,334 of JACPCX010000064.1, forward strand.
AGGTGGACTTCCTGGTCGCCGACGGGGCCCTCGCCGTCGAGGCCAAGGCCACCGCCAACGTGCACCGCGACCATCTGGCCGGCCTGCGGGAGCTGGCGCGGGACCACCCGCGCACGCGGCGTCGCGTTGTCGTGTGCCTGGAGCCCAGGCTCCGGCGTACCGAGGACGGCATTGACATCCTGCCGGCGCGGGTCTTTGCCGAACGCCTGTGGGCCGACAGGCTCCTGCCAGCCTGAGGGTGGCGAGAGCCGCGGGCGGCACGCCGCCCCTTGACAGGCCTCGGGTGACTTTAGTAATACTTAATCGGCATTTCGTAGTCCGGTAATCCATCCGAAGGCGATCGCGCGGGGGGAGACGCCCCAGGGGACGAGCCCATGAAGGTCCAGCTGACGCTCACCGTGAACGGCGAGGAGCGGGACGTCTTCGCCGCCGTGCACAAGACCCTGCTCGAGGTCCTGCGCGAGGACCTGGGGCTCACCGGCACCAAGCACGGCTGCGAGCTCGGCGAGTGCGGCACCTGCACCGTCCTCGTGGATGGCGAGCCCGTGCTCTCCTGCCCGCTGCAGCAGGCCTTCGCCGAGCTGGGCGCCGCCCAGTGCGGCTACTGCACGCCGGGCATGCTGCTGAGCGCGAGGTCATTGCTCGACGGCAACCCGATCCCCACCCGGGACGAGGTCCGCGAGGCCCTGGCGGGCAATCTGTGCCGCTGCACGGGCTACACCAAGATCCTCGACGCCGTGGAGCTGGCCGCCCTCCGCATCCAGCGCGCGAGTCCCCTCGAGCGCAGCGAGCCGCAGGCACGGGCGGGCGACAGCCCGGGTGCCCGTGCCGTGGTGACAGGCCGGGCATGAGCACGAAGCGTTTCTCGGTCATCGGCAAGGGCCTGCCCAAGATCGACTCCTGGTCGAAGGTCACCGGCGCGACCCAGTACGCGGACGATTTCTTCCTCCCGCGCATGGCCTACGGCAAGCTCTTGCGGAGCCCGCATCCTCACGCGCTCATCACGCGCCTCGACACCTCCCGCGCGAAGGCGCTGCCGGGCGTCTTCGCCGTCATCACGGGCCACGACCTGCCGCGGGTGAAGTTCGGCATCATGCCGGTGTCGCAGGACGAGGAGGCCCTCTGCGTCGAGAAGGTGCGGATGGTGGGCGACGCGGTGGCGGCCGTGGCGGCCGTGGACGAGGAGACGGCCGAGCGCGCCACCCTGCTCATCGACGTGGAATACGAGCTCCTGCCGCCGCTCATGTCCATCGAGGACTCGCTCGCCCATCCTGAAGCGCGCATCCACGAGTACGGCGACGGCCCGAATGTCCACAAGGCCGTGTCGCTCCAGTTCGGGGATGTGGAGGAAGCCTTCCGCCAGGCCGACCTCGTGCGCGAGGACGTCTTCTTCTTCGAGGGCAACACGCACCTGCCCATGGAGGAGCACGCGGCCGTCGCCCACTTCGGGCCGGACGGCAAGCTCACGCTCTGGTCCTCGACGCAGACGCCGCATTACGTGCACCGGCTCCTGGGGAAGATCCTCGACCTGCCCCAGGCCCATATCCGGGTCATCGCGACGCCCGTGGGCGGCGGCTTCGGCGGCAAGCTCGATGCCTTCGCCCACGAGATCGCCGCCTGCCGCCTGTCCCAGCTCACAGGCCGCCCCGTGAAGATCGCGCTGACGCGCGAGGAGGTCTTCTACACCCACCGCGGCCGGCATCCCGTCCTCATGTGGATGAAGACCGGGTTCAAGAAGGATGGCGCCATCACGGGCATGCATTTCCGCTCGTGGCTCGACGGCGGGGCCTACGGCTCCTACGGCGTCGCGTCCACCTTCTACACCGGGGCGCTCCAGACGGTGACCTACAAGATCCCCGTCTACAAGTTCGAGGGCGTCCGCGTCTTCACGAACAAGCCGCCCTGCGGACCGAAGCGAGGCCACGGCACGCCGCAGCCGCGCTTCGCGGTGGAATGCCATCTCGACAAGGCGGCCGAGCAGCTCGGCCTCGATCCGGTGGAGATGCGGCGGCGCCACCTGACGGAGCCCTTCACCAAGACGGCCAATCACCTCACGGTGACGACGACGGGGCTCGCCGAGTGCATCGACCGGGTGGTGGAGGCCTCGGGCTGGCACGAGAAGCGCGGCAAGCTCCCCCGCGGCAAGGGCATCGGCATCGCCTGCTCGGCCTACATGACGGGCGCGGGGCTCGCCATCTACTGGAACGATATGCCGCACTCGGGGGTGGTGGTGCGCGCGGACCGGAGCGGCGGCGTGTCCGTGCTCTGCGGGGCCACCGACATCGGCCAGGGGTCGGACTCGATCCTCGCCTATGTCGTGGCCGAGGTGCTCGGGATCGAGCCCAAGGACATCCGCGTGCACCCGGCCGACACGGATCTCACGCCGGTGGACCTCGGCTCCTATTCCTCGCGCGTCACGCTCATGGCGGGCAATGCGGCGATCCAGGCGGCCGAGCGGCTGCGCGCCCGGATCTTCGAGGCCGTGGCCAAGAAGCTCGAGATCACGCCAGGTGACCTCGAGGCGCGGGACCGCCGCGTCTTCGTCAAGGACGACGCGGAGCGGGGCGTCTCCTTCGGCGAGGCCGTGGTGCTCGCCGAGAGCATGCATGGGGTGCTGGCGATCCCGGGCTCCTATGCGCCGCCGAAGCGGGCGGGCAAGTACAAGGGAGGCGGCGTCGGCCCGTCGCCCTGCTACTCCTTCTCGGCCTGCGTCGTCGAGGTGGACGTGGACGAGGAGACCGGACAGGTGCGGCCCACCGAGGTCTGGGTGGCCCACGACGTGGGGCGGGCCCTCAACCCGATCCTGGTGGAGGGCCAGGTCGAGGGCTCCATCTACATGGGACTGGGCGAGGTGCTGATGGAGGAGCAGGTCTTCAGGAAGGGCGTGCACAAGATCCCCTCGATGCTCGAGTACAAGAGCCCGACGGCGCTGGAGACGCCGGAGATCCACACGATCCTCGTGGAGACCGACGACCCGGAGGGGCCCTTCGGCGCCAAGGAGGCCGGCCAGGGGCCGCTGCTGCCCGTGATCCCGGCCGTGGCCAATGCCGTCTACGACGCGGTCGGCGTGCGCGTGGACGAGACGCCCATCAGCCCGGACAAGGTCGTCCGGGGGCTCGAGCTCAAGCGCCAGGGCAAGACCGCGCGCGTCGGCCCCGAGAAGCTCCCGCTCTTCACCTTCCCGGCGCCGCGGGCCATCGACTCGGCCTTCGGGCTGCCGGCCGATGCCATCGCCGAGAGGCCCTTCGCATCATGATGCGCCTGCCGCCATTCAGCTATGTCCCGGCTGTGTCGGTGCCTGACGCCGTCAAGCTCCTCGCCGAGCACGGGCCCGAGGCCATGCTGGTGGCCGGCGGGACCGACCTCTACCCGAACATGAAGCGGCGGCAATTCGAGCCGGCAGTGCTCGTGGGGCTCCGCGGGGTGCGGGAGCTGGCGGGCTTGCGCGGATCCGGGAAGGCCGGGCTCAGCATCGGCGCTGGCACCACGCTGACCGCGGTGTCGCGGCATGCCGAGATCGCCGCCTCGTACCCGGCGCTCGCGACGGCGGCGGGCGTCGTGTCCACACCCCAGCTCAGGAACATGGGCACCATCGGCGGCAATGTCTGCGTGGACAGCCGCTGCAACTACTACAACCAGTCCTACCAGTGGCGAAAGGCCGTCGGCTTCTGCATGAAGAAGGACGGCGAGATCTGCCTCGTGGCGCCCTCGAGCCCCCGTTGCTGGGCGGTGTCGTCGTCGGACACGGCGCCGGTGCTCTGGAGCCTCGGCGCCACGGTCCGTCTCGTGGGGACGGGCGGCGAGCGCGTCATCCCGATCGCGGCGCTGTACCAGGACGACGGGATGCACCCGCTGACGCGGCGGCCCGACGAGATTTTGACGGACATCATGCTGCCCCCGGCCGATGGGCTGCGCTCCGAGTACCTCAAGCTGCGCCGGCGCGGCTCCTTCGACTTCCCCGTGCTGGGCGTGGCGGTGGCCCTCGCCATGGACGGCACGACGGTGCGCCTCGTCGCTCGCGCGCTGAGGCGGCTGGCGGGGCTGCCCGATCGTGCGGAGAGCGCGGGCGAGAGCCGCGCCTTCGAGGTGCTGGGCTCATGATGGCGCTCGGCCAGCGGATCAAGGCCCTCCGCACCGAGCGCGCGCTGCAGCAGCGGCAGCTGGCCGAGAAGGCCGGGCTCACGCCGAGCCTGCTGTCGCAGATCGAGTCCGGGCGCCTGACGCCGTCGCTCCACACCCTCGGCAAGCTGGCCGGGGCGCTCGGCGTGTCCATCGCGTCCCTGTTCGAGGCGACGCCCAACGGGC
>JACPCX010000065.1:0-8180 GCA_016184305.1 Candidatus Rokuibacteriota bacterium
CGGATCCACTCCTGCCCCGCGCGCGCGAGGCGCTGCCGCAGGCCCGGCTCGTCCACCATGCGGGCGAGAGCCCGGGCGAGCGCGTCCACATCGCGCCGCGGCGCCACGAGCGCCGTCTCGCCATCGAGGGCATAGTCGCGGCAGCCGCCATTGTCGTAGGTGACGAGCGCCGCGCCGCAGGCCATGGCCTCCATCGGCGGCATCCCGAGCCCCTCGTCCCAGGACGGGCAGAGATAGATCGGGCAGCGGCTGTAGAGCCAGGCCAGGCGCTCCTGGGGCAGGTTCTCGAAGAACTCGTCATAGGGCAGCGGCGTGCGCGGGGCCTTGACTCCGAAGCCCACCAGCCGCAGCTCCGCGTGCCGGGCGTTCACGCGCGAGTAGGCATCGAGCCCCTCGGGCACACCCTTCCAGTCGTAGTCGTGGTGAAGCATGAGCACGCGCAGGAACCCGTCGTCGCCCTCGGGCGGCACCGGATGGAAGAGCGTGGCGTCCACCGGCGTCACGAGCACCGGGGCATCGTTTGCGAAGCGCTCGCGCATGATGCCGGCGAGCCACGTGGAGATGACGATCTTCCTGAGCGGCAGGCGGTACGTCTCGTCCACGCGCAGGGGCTCGCCGTGGTAAAGGCTCTCGTAGTGCTGGATCAGGTAGAACTTCCTGCCGCAGCGCGCCGGGGCTTCGGCCACGGCGGCAGCCGACTGCCAGGCCGTGGCGACCACCGCATCACCATCGGGCAAGTGCCCTTGGTCCCAGGAGGCGACCCACCGCAACCGCGCGCGGAAGTCCGGCATCCACTCGGGGCCGCGGCGTGCCCGGTTGCGCCACCACGACTTGACGTCGCTCCTCGCCGGGACGATCACCGACACCTCGTGCCCGCGCCCGGCGAGACGATCGGCATAGGTGAGGATGGCCCGCACGCCGCCCGCGATGCGGATGTGGGGCGCAAGGAACGCGATCTTCAAATGGCCATCGAGACCTGGCCCGTCCGGCGGTACGCCCCCGGGTCCAGCACCACGTTGATGCACCAGACCTCGCTCGAGCTCAGCGCGCGCTCGAGCGCCGGGCGGAGATCCTTCGGGTCGGTGACCTGCACCCCGCGGCCGCCGAGCGCCTCCACCATCCGGTCGTAGCGCGTGAACGGCAGCGAGGTGCCCACCGCGCGCTCCTCGCCGAAGAAGGAGAGCTGGGGGTTGCGGATCTGTCCCCAGCCGCCGTCGTTGCCGACGATCACGGTCATGGGCAGGCCGAAGCGCACCGCCGTCTCCATCTCCATGCCGTTGAGCCCGAAGGCGCCGTCCCCCGCGATCAGGAGCACCCGCTGATCGGGGTGCAGCAGCTTGGCGGCGATGGCGAAAGACGGCCCGACGCCGAGGCAGCCGAAGGGGCCCGGGTCGAGCCACTGCGCGGGACGTTGCAGCGCGACGACCTTGGAGGCACACCCGACCACGTCGCCACCGTCGCCCACCACGGTCGTGCCCGCATCCACCACCGCGGCGATCTCGTGGGCCATCCGGTAGTGGCTGATGGGGACGCTGTCCGACTGCCGCTCCGCGGCGAGCTTCGCCTGGCTGTCGGTCTCCTTCCGCCTCACGCCCTCGCGCCACCGGTCGACCCGGCCCGAGGGCCCCGCCGGCAGCGCGTCGGCAACCTGGCGAAGGATGAGGCCGATGTGGCCACAGAGACCGAGGGCCAGCGGGCGGTTGCGTCCCAGCTCCACCGGGTCCGCGTCCACCATCACCACCGTCGCCGCTTCGGCGAAGCTCGGCTGGCGGCCGTAGCCCAGCCGGAAGTCGAGCGGCGTCCCCAGCACGAGGACGAGGTCGGCCTGGCCGAGGGCGAAACCCCGCGCCTGGGAGAAGGCCTGCGGGTGATCGCTCGGCAGGCAGCCGCGCCCCGCGCCATTCATGAACACCGGGACGCCCGCGCGATCGGCGAAGGCTGCGAGGTCCTTGGCCGCGTCATCCCAGTAGACGCCACTGCCCGCGATCACCACGGGACGCTCGGCGCGGGCCAGGAGATCGACGAGGCGCTGGATGGAGCCAGGATCGGCCGCCTGGCGCTCGCGGTGGACGTAGCCGGTCGGGATCGGCGCCAGGCGGTCCTCGATCATCGTCATGAGGAGATCCACCGGGATCTCGACGAACACGGGGCCCGGGCGGCCCGTGAGCGCGGTGCGGATCGCCGTCGTCAGTACCTCGGGGATCTGTCGCGTCTCGGGCACTGTCCACGAGCCCTTGGTGACGGGCCGCAGCAGCGCCACCTGCTCGGTTTCCTGGAGCGCCCCGAGTCCGCGCAGCCCCAGCGGCGCCGCTCCGCCGATGAGCAGCAGCGGGCTCCGCGCCGAGTAGGCATTGGCGACACCGGTCACGGCATCGGTCACGCCGGGTCCGGCCGTGACGACAGCCACGCCGATGTTCCGCGTCAGCCGCGCATAGGCATCCGCCGCATGGGCGCAGGCCTGCTCGTGGCGCATGTCCACGACCCGGATCCCCTCGGTCACGCAGCCGTCGTAGATGGGCAGGATGTGGCCGCCGCAGAGCGTGAAGACATGCCCCAACCCCGCCTGCTTCAGGGTTCGCGCGACCAGGTGCCCGCCGGTGAGATCCGCCATCAGAGATCCTCCCCTACCAGAACTTTTCCCACCGGACGCTCTTCCGGTCCATCCCCTTCCGGACCAGCACCTCCCGCACCTTCTTGATCGTCGCCTCACCGCCGCAGACGTAGACGAGCAGGCGATCCACGCTGTGGACGAGCCTGTCCACCGCCTCATGCGCCTCGCCCATCTCCCCGCGCCAGCCTGCCGGCGCCTCGCGCACCGCGGGGAAGTAGGAGAAGGACGGGTAGCGCCGGGCCAGCGAGCGGAACTCGGCATCGTAGACGAGCCAGCCGGGATCGCGCGCCCAGAAGATGAGCCCGCTGGGCCGCCCGTAGCCGGTCTCGTAGAGCTCGCTGAGGATGGAGCGGACAGGCACGATGCCGATCTCCTCCGCGACGAACAGCGCGCGCCGCGGGTCCCCACGGGTGAAGACGAAGCCGCCGGTGGGCCCCTTGAACTGGACGGGGTCGCCCGGCTTGAGCGAGCGCACCCACTCCGACCCAATGCCGGCGGGCGCCACGTCGACCGAGAGCGTGATCACCCGCCGCCGCGTCGGCGACGAGGCCATGCTGTAGGCCCGGACGTTCTTGGGGCCGAAGGGGACGGACACCCACTGGCCGGCCTGGAAGTCGAGGGCCTCGGGCTCGACCATGCACAGGTCCACCTCGATCACGTCGCGAGTGAGCGCACGGACCGCGACAACCTCGGCCCGGCACTGGCGCGGCCGCGGTGTCATCCGCTCAGGCGTTCCGGAAGCGCGCGACGGCAGCGCGGCAGCGGGGTCAGGTCTTGCAATCCAACATCTGTCGTAATGCAAGACCTGACCCCATTAGAAGCGCGGGACGATCTCGGCGGCGATGGCCTCGAGCTGCTCGCGCTGATCCTCGGGGCGGCAGATGGGATTCATCACGAAGTACCGGCAGCCCGCCAGGACGAAGGCCTCCATCTGCTCGGCGCACTGGGCCACGTTGCCGATGATCCCGTACTTCTCGGCGAGCGGGCCGAAGTCCTGGGCATAGCGCTGGCTCAGCCGCTCCACCCACAGGGCCCGCGCCGCCTCGTGGTCGTTGCCGATGGTGATGAACGTGAGATGCGCCGGCACGAACCCCTGCAGCGAGCGGCCCGCCCCGTCGGCGGCGGCGCGGATTTTCTCCAGGCTCTCGGCGTAACGCTTCGCCTGGATCACATAGGACATCCAGCCGTCGCCCTGGCGCCCTGCCCGCGCCAGCGCCGCGTCGGAGCGCCCGCCGATCCAGACGGGAGGGCCCGGTTGTTGCACGGGCTTGGGATCGATGCTCACCGACTCGAACCGGGTGAAGCGCCCCTTGAAGGAGGCCGGGGTGTCGCGCCAGAGCGTCCGGATCACCTCGATGCCCTCGGTGACGCGCGCGCCGCGCTCGGCGTAGGGCACACCGGAGGCCTCGAACTCCTTGGGGTTCTCCCCGCCCACGCCGACGCCGAAGATGAGCCGTCCACCGGAGAGCACGTCCAGCGTGGACGTGATCTTGGCCACCACCGTGGGGTGCCGCAGGGCCAGCAGATAGACGGCGGTGCCGAGCCTGACGCGCTTCGTGATCCCCGCGTAAACCGCCAGCAGCGTGAGCGACTCGTAGAGCGGGTTGTGGAAGGAGATGTGGTCGCCGGTCCAGAGGGAGTCGAAGCCGAGCTCATCGACACGCTGAGCCAGCGCGAGCTGCCGCTCGGGCGGCTGGGTTGCGAGGGAGGCGCCGAACAGGATCGGGGGCACGCGCTACCTCGGGAACGCGTCCTTGACGCCGCCGTCCACGGTGAGCGTGCATCCGGTGGTCTTCACCGAGCGGTCGGAGGCGAGGAAGAGCACGGCCTCGGCCACGTCCTCGGGCAGGATGGGCTGGGCGAGGAGGTTCCGCTTGCGGTAGAAGTCCTCCAGGTCGTCCATCGCGATGCCCTGGGCGCGTGCCCGCTCGCGGCGGACCTCCTCGGACCAGAGCTTCGACTCCCGGAACACGGCGTCGGGGTTCACGATGTTCGAGCGGATGCCGTGGGGCCCGCCCTCGAGAGCGAGCACCTTGGCGAGCTGGGCCTCGGCCGCCTTGGAGGCCGAGTAGGCGGCGAAGTCCTTGCCGGGCGACATCACGTTCTTCGTGGCGACGAAGACGAAGGCGCCCCCGAGCCCCTGCGCCTTGAACAGCCGCATCCCCTCCCGCGCCACCAGGAAGTGGCCGGTGGAGTTCACCGCGAATGACCGCTCCCAGTCGGCGAGCTCCATGCGATCCACGGGCGCCGAGTGGGCGATACCGGCATTGGAGACGACGATGTCGAGCCCGCCATAGGCGAGCACCGCCTCCTCGAACGCGGCCCGCACCGCCGCCTCGCTCGCCACGTCCATGCCGAGGCCGATGGCGCGTCCCCCTCCGTGAGCGGCGCAGAGATCGTCAGCGGCCTTGCGGGCGCCCGCGCCGTCGAGGTCGGCCAGGACCACGTGGGCCCCCTCTGCGGCCAGGCGCAGCGCCACCGCCCGGCCGATGGCGCCCGCCGCCCCCGTGACAAGCGCGACCCGGCGAGACAGCTCCCGCTCCGGCGGCGCCTGGGCGAGCTTGTACAGCTCCAGCGGCCAGTACTCCACGTCGAAGGCATCCTGGGCCGACAATGACACATAGGGCCCGAAGGACGAGGCCGCCCCCAGCACCGAGATGGTGTGGCGGTAGATGTCGCTGACGATACCCGCGGTGCGGCGGTCTTTCCCGGCGGTGAACATGCCGAGCCCCGCGACCACGATCACGCGCGGGTACGGGTCGGTGAGCGTCGCGCCCTGCCGGTTGTGCGCATCGAAGTACGCCGCGTAGTCGGCGGCGAAGCCCGCCACGGCGGCGCCGAGCGCGGCCTTCACCGCCTCGGCATCGGCGGGGCGATCCACGGGCACGAAGCAGGGCAGCCGCTTGGTATAGATCGTGTGATCCGGCGTCGCCGGCCCGATCCCGCAGAGGGCCTGGGCCTCTCGCGAAGCGGAGAACTCGAGCACGTCGGGCGCATCGTCGAAGAGCACGATGGCGCGCCGGGCCCGACTGACGAGGCCCCGCAGGTGGGGTGCGGCGGCGAGCGCCACGCGCCGGCGCGCCTCGGCCGGCGGCGCCTCGATGGCGACGCCGCCCAGGCGGACCCGTCCCTTGGCTCGGCGCGCGATGGCCTCCTCCGCCCGGCTGATCAGCTCCAGCGTGGCGAGGTAGGCGTCCTTGATGGTCGCCCCCCAGCAGATGGTCCCGTGCTTCTCGAGGAGGATGGCCCGCAGCCCGGGCCGCTGCTGCACGAGATCGGATACCTCGCGCGAGATCTTGAAGCCCGGCCGCCGATAGGGCAGCGCCGCCACCTCGTCGCCGTACACCTCGCGCAGCACCTCGGCGGAGCGGGCATTGTTCGTGAGCGAGACGATCGCGTCGGCATGCGTGTGGACCACGGCCGCGGCCGGGAGGAAGCCGTGCAGCAGGGTCTCGATGGACGGGCGCGCGCCGCCCGGCTCCTGGAGGGCGAAGCGCAGGTAGTCCACCATTTCCTGGTCGCCCATGTCCTCGCGCGGGAGCAGCGCCAGGATGTCGTCCATGCGGACGCCGGGGAAGTCCTGCCGCCGGATGCTCTTCAGGTCCGAGCCGCTGCCCTTGACCCGCAGCACGCGCGCCTCGCGGCCGCGGTGGTCGCGCTCGCCGCGCTTGATGGACGTGTTGCCGCCGCCCCAGACCACGAGCGAGGTCTCGGCGCCGACGAGGCGGGAGGCGTAGACGAGGAGGTCGAGGTCGTCGAGATCGCGGGCCGCTGCGTCGTCCCACCGGGAGTTCATGCCGTCCTCACCATACCCGAATCGGGCGAATCGGTAAAGGCGACGGTGACTTGTCAGCTTGACATAAGATCACTTGACGCATCATTTGACAGTAGCGTACGATTCGCCCCAGTGAGCCCCAATATCCGCCCCCTCATCAAAGAAGTGCGCGAGCGCCTCCAGATCACACAGGAGCAGCTCGCCCCGCTCCTCAAGGTATCGCTGCCGACGATCAGCCGGTGGGAGAACGGCCGGAGCCAGCCCGACGCCATGGCGTTTCACGTGATCGAGGAGTTTCTCCGAGCGCGCGGCCCTCAGTGCGCCGATCTCCTGGCCAGCCACTTCGGCGAGGCGGGCGCTGCCAGGCCTGCCACGCGCCGGCGCCGGCGCACGCCCTCCCCGGGCGACGGCACCGAGCCCGCGCCGAACGCAGGCACCCTCGACACCCGGTCCATGGAAGGCATGCTGTGGAAGGCCGCGCGGCTTGCCGAGACCTACGGGGACGAGGCGACCGCCCGCGCCGTGCTCGAGGCCGACCACAGCCTCGTCCGCTTCTACATCCCGCCCGAGGCCGCGTGGCCGGTGGTGAGCCGCCGCCGGACCTTCGACTGGCCGGAGAGCAAGCGGCCCCGGACGCTCGGCGAGCAGCTCACCTACACCGTCCGCGCCATCGCCAGGGCCAACCCGTCGCTTCAGGGCGTCATCGACATCGTCGACTACAACGAGACGCGCAACGGCGAGCGCGAGATCAGCGACGACGCCCTCTCCCGGCTCATCGAGCTTCTCAGCGATCCCCGCTACCGGCTCGGGCTCAAGGACGTGGAGCCCGACTTCCTGGGCCGCGCCTACGAATACCTCCTGCGCAAGTTCGCCGAGGGCCAGGGGCAGAGCGCGGGCGAGTTCTTCACGCCCAAGGAAGTCGGCTGGCTCATCGCCCGCGTCATGCGGGCCAGCCAGGGCGACGAGATCTACGACCCGTGCTGCGGCTCGGGCGGCTTGCTCATCAAGTGCCAGCTCGCCCTCGTCGAGCGCGAGCCCGCCCTCGCGCGCCCCCCGAGACTTCACGGCCAGGAGCTGACGGGAGCTTCCTTCGCCATCGCCCGGATGAACATGGTCCTCCACGACATGGAGGGCGAGATCGTCCGTGGCAACACCATGAGCAATCCGAAGTTCCTCGAGGGATCGAGCCTCAAGCAGTTCGACATCGTCGTCACCAATCCCATGTGGAACCAGGACAACTTCGACCCGGCCGCCTACGAGAGCGACCCCTACGAGCGCTTCGCCCCTCGCGGTGGCTTCGCCCCCGGCGCCAGCGCCGACTGGGCCTGGCTCCAGCACGTGCTCGCCTCCCTGAAGGAAACCGGCCGGGCCGCCGTCGTTGTCGACACCGGCGCGGCCAGCCGCGGCAGCGGCAACCAGGGCGAGAACCGGGAGAAGGCCATCCGCCGCTGGTTCGTCGAGCAGGACGCGATCGAGGGCGTCATCCTCCTGCCCGACAACCTCTTCTACAACACCACGGCCGCCGGCATCATCGTCGTCCTCAACCGGGCGAAGCCCGCCGATCGGCGCGGCAAGGTGGTCCTCGTCAACGCCAGCGCCGAATTCCAGAAGGGCCGGCCCAAGAACTTCATCCCCGACGACGCGATCACGAAGATCGCCGGCGCCTTCCATGCCGGCAACGACGTCGAGCGCCTCGTCAAGGTCGCGAGCGCGGAGGAGATCGCCAGCAACGACTACAACCTCTCCCCGTCCCGTTACGTCGAGACCGCCACCGCCACCGAGCACCGGGACATC
>JACPCX010000186.1:0-28608 GCA_016184305.1 Candidatus Rokuibacteriota bacterium
GTGAAGATAGCCGCGGGACGAGGCGGTTCCACCCGTGAGGTAGAAGTCGGTCTCGACGGTGTTGATGACCTTCAAGACCCGATCCTGCAGCGGATAGAGCGTGTCGAAGAAGAAGGCCTGATCCATCTACAGCTTTTCGGGGTGATGCGCCGTCAGCCACTCGACCAAGAAGTCGAACCCACGGCGACGGCCCGGCGAGCGAACCCGTGTACGCACGAGAGGCCAGCGTTCAACGAGGCTCCGGTACCCAAGCAGCCGGATGATCTCGCGATAGGACGCGTACTCCAGCAGACGAGCGGTTGCCCACTCTTGGTCCAACCGTCCGAGTGTCGCATGCCCTGACAACAGTTCGGCGAATTGGACCTCGTCGAGCTCATAATCCCACAGGTATGTCGGTCTCCGCAGCATGGGTGCGCCGACTCGAATTGTAACGTCTTTCTGGAGAGAAATCGAGACGCGGCTGAGCCGAGATTCCGGGAGGGGATCGGTCACGGTGAGCGCATGCCGGTCGTACACCCTGTGATCGGCCGCCCCCTGCCGCGGGAGCAGCATTGCCTCAGGCCCACGGGGGACGACGGGTGCTGACGCGCCCGTTCCCCCACGATCCAGGCGTTCTCAGGCGTTGTTGGGAGGCGGGCCGAGGTCTCCCGGAGCCCCCCCAGGTCCCGCCGCGGGCGGCGCGAGGGCTTTCGAGTCTTGCTTCTTGGCTTGTCGCGCCTCAAGCCATTTCTTTAGGGACTGAGGGCTCTCGCCGGAACGGCGACCGGCGAGAAGCCCGACCACGGTCAAATCCTCATCGAGATCTGGCCAGTGAATGTACGCTCCCTCTCCGAAGATCTCAAAATGATTGCGCTCCTCAGGTGCGCCATACCACAGGCGAGGATACCAACCTAGAGGGACGAGTATGGTTCGACCATCCACGAGATCAACGGTTAAGGCCTCCTCACTCACCGTCACGCGTCGCGCCCGGGCCTCCTGTAGTTCAACGGCCAAAGAATTCATACCACCTCTCCAGTAATGTCTCGCGATGCTCCTGGACGAGCTTCGCAATCGTGTTGAGTTCCGCTCGATTAAATCCGCCTGCCCCTTCCAACACCACAGGATCCAGCCAGAATTTCGCAACCATGTTCTCGTGTCTCACATGAATGTGCGGAGGTTCACCGCGGTCAAGAGAGACAAAGAAGAAACGGTAGGGACCTGTCCTCAGGGCCGTCGGCATTTGCGTTGCGGGAATCCTACCTCCAACCTGGTGTGACCTGCAACCATACCGAGGGGACGCCCTCAACTCGGAGTCGACGGATTCGACGGAATTCCATGGTAACGCGAAGGTAGCGGCTCGACGCGGTCTATACGCCCCGACCCAGTTGAGGCACCACCTCCCCTCGGGGAGAGGGCAGGGGGAGGGGCTCAGCCGCCGGGCTTCGCGGGGCCCTCGCGCCTCGGCCGGTCGTCGGGGACCTCGGCGACCTTCGCCGTCACGTCGATCTTCTGCTTCTTCCTGAGCACCTGGAGCGTGACGGTCTTCCCCACCGGGGTGTCGGCCACGAGCCGCTGGAGCTGCCGGTAGTCCTCGATGGGGGCCTTGTCGTAGGCGACGATCACATCCCCTTGCTGGAGGCCCGCCGCCGCCGCGGGGCTGCCCGGGATCGTGGACGCCACGAGGGCTCCGCCGCCCGTCACGCCCAGCGTCTGCGCGAGCTCCGGGGAAAGCGGCTGGAGCGCGACGCCGAGCCAGCCGCGCACCACCTTGCCCTTCTCCACGAGCTGGTCCACGACGCGCTTGACCATGTTGATGGGGATGGCGAAGCCGATCCCCTGGCCGGCGGCGACGATGGCGGTGTTGAAGGCGTCGGTCTGGATGAAGTTCTCGTAGGTCGCCACCCCGACATCGGAGCGCCCGGTGGCGCTGATCACCCCCACCGTGACCGTCTGGTCCAGCCCGAACGGGTTGCCGATGGCGATGGCCCATTCGCCCACGCGGAGCGCGTCCGAGTCGCCGAGCGCGGCCACGCGGAGCTCGTGATCCGGCTCGAAGCGCAGCACGGCGAGATCGGTCTTGGGATCCACACCCAGCACCTTGCCCTGGTACTCGCGCTTGTCCGACAGCCGCACCGTGATCTCGTCGGCGCCCTTGATGACGTGGAAGTTCGTGAGGACGAGTCCCCGCTTGTCGATGATGACGCCGGAGCCGAGGCTCGGCTGCCGGAACTCGGGCCGCTGGCCCGGCGCGTCGCTGCCGAAGAACTGCTTGAAGAAGTCCTGGAAGAACGGATCGTCGGTGCCCGGCTGGGGCGCGATGGGCCGGCGCGACCGCGAGCGCTGGATGGTCCCCACGTTGACCACGGCGGGGCGCAACTGCTGCGCCACGCCGACGAAGGTGGCCTGGAGCGTCTCGGGAACGCTCGTCGCGGGCGCTGCCGCCTGGATGGACACGGCGGGCCTGGGAGACACCGCGGAGTGGACCAGGTAGCCCCCGGCCGCGGCGGCCACGACCGCGAGGCCCGCGGCCAGTCCAGTCAGGAGAGGGCGATCCATAGGCATGGGGCCCGAAGGCGAGCGAATCATACCGGCCGGGATCTGGAGGTGTCAAGGAGGCCGAGCCGCAGGCGAGGCGAGCGGATATGGCAATCCCCCGAGCGGAGCGAGGAGCTCGACAGCCATGAGGCGAGAGAGGCGCGGGCGCGCCGTCGCAATTCATAAGGGTTACCCTCCGCGTGGGTGAGCATCGTGCCCGCCTGGGCGGCCTCCATCCGTTCCGTGGGCACGACGCACCTCCGGCAATGGGCGCGCGGCGTCCGCGCCGTCAGCGGTACCAGGGGACAGCACCCCGCCAGAAGATGTGGCGCCCGTCGTGAGAGACGAGGCCTTCGGTCCGCCAGGCCGGCGCCGTGACGGTCCTGCCCTGGAGCACCAGGGGCGACCGTGATCCCGCCGGGTTGACGGCCTCGAGATCACCGGCTGGCCCCGCGCGGACCTCTGCCACCCGCGCGAGTTCTCGCCACGCTCCGGCGATCCCACGCGCATCCACCCCGCCGCCGGCGCACGAGATCTCTCCGACCGGCGTCGCCGCCGGCACTCGGGCTCGGTGCAGATTGAAAGAGGTCTCGGGGAAGATGACGTCGATGAAGTACACGAGCTCGGTCTGGTGGCGGACATACGGTCCGAACCACGGCAGCGGATCGTGGCCCGGGCAGTCGGCCGACACCCGGAAATACGCGGGCCGTGACGGGAGGGCGTGCCAGCGCTCCGCGTGGTGCAGGAGCTCGAGCTTCGGCGCGACATACGAGTGGCGGAACTCCGCCAGCAGGGTGGTGGTCGCCACGACGTTCGCGGCGATCAGTCCCACCGCTCCGACGCCCAGGAGGGTCGTCCACACCGTGCCCCGGGGCTCCGGCGTCGAGTGCCCGCCGCCGATGCGCCTCCACGTCCAGCCGGCCACGGCGATCGTCAAGACGGCACTCAGGAGCGCGGGATAGGCATGCTGGAGGTTCTGCTGGAGCGTGTAGGAGAGGCCACGGGGTACGGACCGGCCCAGCGCCACGAGCCACGAGTACCCGCCGAGCACCGCGAGACCGGCCAGGACGCCGGGCGCGGCGGCACGAAGCGGCCGGCGGGTCGCGAGCAGGCCCACGCTGCCGGTGAACAGGGGGAACACCCCGACCGCGTTGATGGCGAAGGCAGGGCCGGCCGGGGTCATCACGCCGGCCAGGAACGCCCGGGATCCCGGGACGATGTCGTAAAGCGACGGGAACACCAAGCCGCCGAGCCAGACGCCGATCTGCTGCACCGCATACCGGCCCCCGAGGACGAAGGCCTCTGGCCCGGGCACCTGGGCGTCGGACCCCTCGAGCCCCGGAAAGCGACGGAGGAGGTCCACCACGCTGATCGCCAGATAGGTGGCGGCGATGGCACCGTGCCCACCGCTCATGAGCAGGCGCGCGCGCCGGCTGGAGGGGATCCCTGCCGCGCCCGCGGCTCGCTGCCCCGGGCGCGGCAGGGCCGAGATGGCGAGCAGGGCGCCCACCATGAGGGAGTAGAACGCCCCGAGCTCGTACGTGAAGGCGGCGGTGAGGGCGAGCAGGAGCGATGCGGAGCCCTTGGCACGCCGTCCGGTGTCCAGGTACGCGAGAAGTCGCTCCAGCGAACCGGTCAGCAGGACGGTGCAGAGGATGTAGGCGTTCGCGTGGAACCAGATCACGGTCTCGGCGCACAGGAGCAGGCTGGCGAAGAGGGCGGCGAGGAGGACCGGCGGCCAGAGCGCGCCGGGGAAGGCCCGCCGCCCCACGCGCAGCACCAGCACGGCCTGCGCCGCATGGAGCGCCATCCCCACGGCTTGCCATAACCAGTACGACCTGCCGAACAGGATCTGTTCCGTCGCCAGCAGGAGATGGAAGAGCGGGCGGAACTCTGCGTGATCGCCGATGGATACCGAGCGATTCCAGGCCGGGGCGTGCGCGATCAGCTCCCCGGCGGTCCCGAACTGGGACGCCTCGTAGAGAAAGATCAGATGGTCCCACCTCGGGACGCTCCACAGACCCTCCCGGTAGATCGCGAGGGTGAAGGCGGCCACCAGCGTCTCCGCCACCATGGGCGCACGCGCGAGCGCCAAGAGCGTCGCGGGCGGCCGGCGCCACGGCGGCGAGAAGCGCGTCAGCGACCTGACACCCATCCCCACCAGGATACCCGCGCAACCCTGCGGCCGGCCAGCAATCGGGTACAGCTCGAGGGGCTCTGCCGGTATATGCTCCGCCCCCAATTCGCCCAGGACCGGCTCCACCTCCGGGCCGACGGGCGCGTGGTGGTGGTCACTCTCAAGACGGCTGGGAGTCAGCGACATAATGCCCCACCTCGCTATCGAGCATGCATGCGAGGCTGCTGGCGCTTCCCCGGCTGACACTGCGAGGGCTGGCCGACCTCGAGGTGCTGGCGAGGCACACGCGACTGCGGATCGAGCGGTATTGTCTCCTTCGTCCCGTCCCGTCGCGCTGAGGACAGGCGGTCACGACAGGAGCGCGCGATCCCCACGCGCTGCACCGGGTTGTCCCGGGAGCTGTCGGGAGCCTTCGTCTGTTTCATCACCCCCCCGCCCTCTGACGAGGAGATGGGGATCCCCCCGAGCGGAGCGAGGAGCTGCCGCGCCGGCCGAGGCCCTCGCGCTACTATCGGGTCTGCCATGTCACGCGTGAGCGAGTGGGGCAGGCGGCGGCCCGACGCCGCGGCCGGCTGGGCCCTCGTCCTCCTCGGCTTCGGCACCCAGGCGCGCGCCTTCCTCCCCGGCCGGGTGCTCTCCCCGGCCGACGCCCTGGTGATGTTCGATCCGTGGAAGGCCCTCGCGCCGGGGGTCGAACCGGCGAATCCCGTGCTGACTGATGTGAGCCTCCTGTTTCACCCCTGGCTTGTGTGGGTAACCCGCGAAATCAGCCAGGGGCATCTGCCTCTCTGGAACCCCCAGGTTTTCACGGGCGCCCCGCTGCTCGCCAACCCGAACTTCGCCGTGCTCTTCCCCACGAACGCTCTCGCCTACCTGCTCCCCTTCGGGCTCGCCCTGGCTCTCGGGGCCGCCCTCAAGCTCCTGACGGCGGGGCTCGGGATGTACTGGTTCCTGCGGCTCCTCGCGCTGGGGCCTCTCGGCGCTTTCACGGGGGCGTTGGCCTTCATGCTCAGCGGACCGCTTGTCGTGTGGCTGCAGTATCCGTACGGCGGTGCGATCGCCCTGCTGCCGGTCCTCCTGGCGTTGACCGAGCGGCTGCGCCAGAGGCCGGGAGGCGGCCCCGTGGTGGGGCTCGCCTGTGCCGTGGTCCTCGACATCTTCGCGGGATACCCGCCCATCGGCCTCCTCGGCGCGCTCACCGCCGGCGCCTGGGCACTTGTGCGCGCGCACGGTGCTCCGGGTGGTCCGCGCTTCCTGCTCCGTTTCGCCGCCGGCATGGGCCTCGGAATCGCGCTCGCCGCCGTCCAGCTCCTGCCCTTCGTCGAGTACATGCGCGAGAGCGCGGTCTACGCCTACCGGCTCGAGTGGAAGCCCGTGCTCTCTCTCCCGCCCCGGGCGGCCATCGTGTTCCTCATGCCGTACTACTACGGCGGCCCCCGGGATTTCTGGGGCCCGTGGAACTTCAACGAGATCACGACGTCAGTGGGGCTTCTGCCATGGGTCGCGCTCCCGGCGGCCCTCGTGGGCGCCTGGCGCCGGCCCGGGACGCGCTTCTTGGCCGCGCTGGCCGCGCTGGCGGCGGCCATCCTCTACGGCGTGCCGGGGCTGGCGCCGGCCCTTGCCACGCTGCCGGGCGTGTCCCTCGCGATCAGCCTGCGCGTCGCCCCGCTGCTGACGCTGGCGCTGGGCGCCCTGTGCGGCATCGGAGTGGACGCCGTCCGGCGCGACGCGGGCGGATCGAGCCGCGCCGTGCGCTGGGCGCTGGCGGCTGCGCTGGCGGCGCTCGCGCTCCTCTCCCTGGCGAGCCTCCTCGACGACTACGCGACATCCATCCGCGCGGGGATGAAGCTCCCTCTGGCGCTCCAGTACGTGTGGTTCCTCGCGCTCTCGACGGGCCTGACCCTGCTGCTCCTGCGGGGGCCGGGTCCGGGCGCCGCGACTGCACGGCGGGCGCTGGGTCTCGTGGCGCTCCAGCTCGCGAGCACGCTGCCGCTGGCCATCGGCTACAACCCGGCGATGGAGTCGCGCTGGCTCTACCCATCCACTCCCGCCATCGAACACCTCAAGCGGGAGAGCGCGCGGGACCCGGGGCGCGTCCTGCTCCAGGCCAACCTCGGCATGCTCTACGGCCTCTCGGACCCCTCGGGCTATGACGGCATGACGCCCCGCCGGTTCGAGCAGGTCGTCCGGCCGGGCGGAGGCCTCACGCTCCTGGGCAACGGCAGCCTCACGGTGGCGGACGTGTGGGCCTCGCCCGTGGTGGATCTCCTCGGGGTGCGCCGTGTGCTCGTGCCGCCGGGGATCACGGTCGCCGGCCGCGGGTACGTGCTCGAGTACGACGGCGCCGATGCGCGCGTGTATCGCAACGACGGGGCGCTGCCCGGCGCCTTTGTCGTGCCCGTGGGTCGATGCCTCGGAGATGCGGCCGCGCTCGGGCTGATCGCGGCGCGGGCGGTGGACTTCCGCCGGGAGGTGCTGCTCGCCGGCTGCGAGCGGGCGCCGGAGGCCGCGCCGCGGGCGAAGGAGTGGAACGCGGCGATGCGGCGCGGCGAGGCGTCCCGCGTGGTGATCGAGGCGACCACGGACGCTCCGGCCTATCTCGTGCTCACCGACACCTGGTACCCGGGATGGCGCGTCTCGGTGGACGGTGCCGAGCAGCCCATGCTCCGCGCCAACTACGCGTTCCGCGCGGTGCGGCTCGGGCCGGGCACGCACGAGGTGGCTTTCGAGTACCGGCCGGCCTCGGTCCGCATCGGTCTCGCCGTGAGCCTCGCGGCGGCGGCTGTCGCCGTCGGCCTCGTCCTGGGCTCGAGGCTCCGCGGGCTCCGCCGGCGGCAGTCCGGGGGGCAGCCGGAACCGCGTCGCCGCGCTGGCTGGGCGGTGCTGGCGCTGCTGCTCTCGGCCCTCGTTGCCGGTGCGTTCCTCCTGGGGTCGCCCCGCCCGACCCTGCCGCGAGCCCCCTTCGATTTCGAGGTGGTCCCCTCCACGGTGCGTGAGGGGGTGCCGGCGACGATCCGCGTCCGCCACAGGGGGCCCGGGCGTCTCGAAGGGTCTCGGCCCCTCGACCTGTACATCGCCGCGCTCCAGGGATGGGAGAGCGCCGTGTTCCTCACCCCTGGAGGCGCCTGGTCCGCCCGGCCCGAGCCGTATCGGCGAGCGCCATCCCTCGCGGGCCTCGCGCCCGTCGAGGCGCCCTGGCCCTGGGAGCGCACGGTGGGCTCGCTCCGCCTCGCGCTGATCGTCGTCGAGGCCGGGGCCGATCCGCGCTCGCGCTCGCACTGGCTCTTCCAGCCCGTGCTCGTGGTGGTGGATCTCAAGGCGTCGATGACGAGCGATTTCGGACGAGCGCGGGCGGCGGCTGTTCTGGGTATGGTGGGCCTCCTGACGATCGGCGCGGTGCTGGTCGTCGCGCGGTGCGCGCGGGCGCTCTCGCCCCCGTCGGAGCCGCGATGCGACGCGTGACCGCGTGGGCGGAGCGGCACCCCGACGCCTCCGCGGCGCTGGCCCTCTTCGTGCCGCCCTTTGCGGTGCACGCGCCGGCCTTCCTTTCCACGGCGCGGCGGGCGGCACTCATCGCGTCACCATACGAGAGCATGGTCCCCACCTGGTCCGCCTCGAGACGGAGGCCGAGGCGGCGGCCTACCTCGTGCTGACCGACACCTGGTTTCCCGGCTGGCGGGCGCGCGTGGACGGGGCCGACCAGCCGATCTGGCGGGCGGACCACGCGCTGCGCGCCGTCACGCTGGGACCGGGATGCCACGAGGTCGAGTTCCGCTACGAGCCGGGGCCGGTACGCCTCGGCCTCGGGCGCAGAGGTGACGGTCCATGCCCGGTACGCGGGAAGAGAGCCCTCCCGTGGCGCCGCGCGCTTCGACGTTTTCCTGGTCGCCTTCATCGGGTGGGACACGGCCGTTCTCCTCGGCCCGGACGGCAGCGTCGCGGCCGGGCCCCTCCCCCAGCG
Source organism: Candidatus Rokuibacteriota bacterium (assembly GCA_016184305.1). Classification (GTDB taxonomy): domain Bacteria; phylum Methylomirabilota; class Methylomirabilia; order Rokubacteriales; family CSP1-6; genus UBA12499. Next base: position 8,613 of record JACPCX010000186.1, read on the forward strand.
GCTGGGGATTTCCCTGGCAGACTTCATGCCTCTCGTGGTGCGCTCGCGCTGGGAGCGCAGGGTGGGATCGCTCCTGGTCGCCATGATCGCGGTCCCTGCGGGCGCAAGCCCCCTAACCGTTCCCGGTGGGCCTTCCGGCCGGGTTTCGACACGCTGACGCTGAGGCCCCCCTCCCCTGGCGGCCCGGGGGGAGGACCCGGGCCGCTGATCCCGACCCTTCTCGGTCTCCTGGTCCTGGCGGCCTCGGTTCTGGTGGGGCCATATCCGTGGGGCCTCCGGGAATTGGAGGGCGAGGTACAGCAGTGAGGATGCGGCCCTCGCCGGACAGGGGCAAGGGACTGATTTTCTTGGGAGCCCTTGAGGCTCAAGAAATCTTTCGAGCATCCGGCACATGCCTTGCTAGTATGATTGCACAGATACGCATGTGGGCCGAGGCGGGCGAGTTGGTCACCAACTCTGAACCGGGCAAGGGAGGACAAATCGATGTTCACGGGGGCGATGCGATCGCTGTATGGCGAGGAGCGAGAGCGGGGCTTCACCTTGGTCGAGCTACTGATCGTGATCCTGATCGTGGGGATCCTGGCGGCAGTGGCCGTGCCGCTCTACCTGGGCTACACGCAGGACGCCAGGAGCGCCGAGGGCAAAGCGCTGGCTGGCTCGGCCATGACTGCGCTGCAGGGCTGCGTGCAGGCGCGGGGCGGGGGGGGCAGCTGCACCCGGGCGGACGTCGCAGGGCGGATCGGGGTGAGCTCGGCGACCGGGTTGACGGGCGATACCCGCTGGACGGTGGGGACGGCGAGCCTGACGGTGAGCACGGCAGCGGTGCCCACCTTCTCGGGGACGATCAACGTCTTTGGGGTGGCGGCGCGGGACACGAACAACATCGCGATGGCGATGTACCCGGGGACCTGGGGTGTGGAACTGAGATGCACGACGACCTCGCTGACGCCGCCACCCACCAGCACGTCTAACGAGCCCTGCTAGACAGTCGCCCCTCTGCCTCGCCGGCGGGGTGATGGGATCGCCCGATCCCGTCACCCCGGGTTGCTCCCGACGCGCAGCGATGCTGCTCCCAAGCGGACCGATCAGGGAGGAGACGCGAGCATCACCCCCACGCCGAGGAGCCGGAGGCAGCTCCGCTCCGGGTGGCATCCTGGGACCTATTGCATCGCTGCAGCCACGGGTGTGATCCTGCGGTGCTCGGAAAGCTCGCTGCCCCGGCCCGCCTCGACGGGCGCGGTTTCCTGGTAGCCCGACCGTCCCCCGGCAGCACGGGGGCTCGTCCCTTCCCTCTCTGGAGCGATGCTCTCCTCGTCGCTCTCGTCACCGTGGTCGCCTTCCTGCCGGGGATCTTTGGCGAGTTCGTCGGCTGGGACGACGACCGGAACTACCTGGACCTCACCCCCTGGCGCGGCCTGGGGCTCCGCCAGCTCGCCTGGATGTTCACGGCGTTTCACATGGGGCATTACCACCCGCTCACCTGGGTGACGCTCGGCGCCGACTACGTGATATGGGGCCTCAACCCCTTCGGCTTTCACCTCACGAGCCTGCTGCTCCACGGGGCCGCAGCCGTGACCTTCCTCCACATCGCGCGGCGGCTGCTCGGGGCGGCGCTGCCCGCAGGCCCGGGCGGTCCCGCGCTCCGGGTCGGCGCCGTGGCGGCGGCGCTCCTGTTCGCGGTGCACCCGCTGCGGGTGGAGTCCGTCGTGTGGCTTTCCGAGCGGCGGGACGTGCTCTCCGGGCTCTTCTACCTGCTCACCGTCCTCGCCTATCTCAAGGCCGTCTCCGCGCGCTCGGAAGGCTCCGCGCCCAGCGCCTGGCGCTGGTACGGCGCCTCCATCGTCATCTTCGTGGCGGCGCTCCTCTCCAAGGGGCTGGTCGTGAGCCTGCCGGCCGTCCTCATGATCCTGGACGTCTATCCGCTGAGGCGGCTCGGCGGGGCGGCCGGGTGGATGACGCCGGCTGCGCGGCGGATCTGGGCCGAGAAGATCCCGTTCGTCCTGCTCGGCCTGGCGGGCACCGTCGTGGCGTTCCTCGCCCGCGCGCCGCTTCAGTCTGCCGTCGGGCTCAAGGACTTCGGCATCGCCGAGCGCGCCGCGTTGTCGCTCTACGGCTACGCGTTCTACCTGAGGAAGATGCTCCTCCCCTACGGCCTCTCGCCGCTCTACGAGATGGACCGGGGCTTCGATCTCTTCGGCGCACCCGTGCGCTGGAGCGCGGCGGCGGTGCTCCTCCTGGCCGCCGTGGTGATGATCATGCGTCGGCGCTGGCCCGCGCTCGCTGCCGTGGCCGCTGCCTACGCCATCACGCTCCTGCCCGTGATCGGGGTGGTCCAGAGCGGCCCCCAGATCACCGCCGACCGCTACACCTATCTGGCCTGTCTCGGCTGGGCGCTGCTCGCCGGGGCGGCCGTGGCCTGGTGCGCCGAGCGGTGGATGTCCGGGGCGCCCCGGCGGGTGCTCTGGGGCGGGTCGCTCGCAGCCGCGACTCTCGCCGTCGTCGTGCTCGTGGGCGTGACGGCGCGGCAGAGCCTGATCTGGTTCGACTCCCTCTCGCTCTGGACGCACGCCGTCGCCCTCGATCCATCCAGCGCCCGGGCTCGCACCGGGCTCGCCGCCGCCTACTTCGCGGCGGGGAAGCGCGAGGAGGCGCAGCGACAAATCGAGCAGGCGGTGAGGCTCTCCTCGCAGATGCCCGAGGCGCTCATGGGGCTGGCGGCGATGCTGAGCCTGTCGGGGCAGGCCGAGGAGGCTCTTTCATACGCGAGGGGCGCCGTGAGCCGGCGACCGCATGATTCCAACCTCCACCACCTCCTGGGCGAGCTGCTGCGCGTCGCGGGCAAGCGGGAGGAGGCCGTGGCCGAGTTCAGCGAGGCCATGCGCCTGGCGCCCGATTGGTCCGTGACCCGCTTTGTGATGGCGAGGACGCTCGCCGAGCTGGGGCGCACCCAGGAGGCTCTCGCAACTCTCGCCGAGGCCGATCGGCTCGCCCAGTCCCAGAACCCGGCGGACCCCGAGCGCGACCGCTACCAGGCGCTGGTGTACACCCGCACCGACCCTCAGCGCGCCATCGCCGCCTGGGACAGGTATCTGGCCGCGCTCACCCGTGCTCAGACTCTCAGCCCCCAGCAAGCCGCGAAGGCGCTCGAGGCCCTCGGCGCGCTGGAAGATCTCCAGCGGAAGTAAGGATGGGCGGGGAAGTGCTGGAGGCTGAGGGGGCCATGGGTCGCTCCTGGCCTCGCCGCGGCGACTCGGCGCTCGTCCTGCTCGTGACCGCTCTCGTCTTCCTCCCGGGCGTCTTCGGGGAGTTCGTCAACTGGGACGATGATCGGAATTTCCTGCAAAACCTCGACTATCGCGGCCTCGGCTGGGCCAACTTGCGCTGGATGCTCACGACGTCCCACATGGGCCCCTGGGCGCCGCTGAGCTGGGTCACCCTCGCCGCCGACTATCTCCTCTGGGGGATGAGCCCGCGCGGCTACCATGTCACGAGCCTCCTCTTCCATTCGGCCAGCGCGGCGCTCTTCCTGCTGATCGCTCGCCGGCTGCTCCGGGCGGCGCAGCCCGGGGCGCCCGAGGGAGCGCTCAGGATCGGCGCCGTGGGCGCGGCCCTCCTGTTCGCGGTGCACCCGCTCAGGGTGGAGTCCGTCGTGTGGATCACCGAGCGCCGCGACGTGGTCTCCGGTTTCTTCTACATGCTCACCGTGCTCGCATACCTCAGGGCGGTGGAGGGGCGCCTGGCGGGAATGCGGCTCGGGGGGAGGTACTGGCTGAGCCTCGGCTGCTTCGCCGCGGCCGTGCTCTCCAAGTCCATGGTGGTGAGCCTCCCCGTGGTGCTCCTGATCCTCGACGTCTATCCGCTCGGGCGGCTCGGGGGCCGGGCGGGCTGGACCGGGGCGGCGGCCCGGCGGGTCCTGGCGGAGAAGATCCCGTTCCTCCTCGTGGCCGCCGCCGGGGCGGCGGTGGCGTTCCTGGCCCTCCGGCCCTGGGGCAACCTGCTCTCCCTCGGCGATTTCGGGCCGGCCCAGCGCGCCGCGGTATCGGTGTACGGCGTGGCGTTTTACCTGTGGAAGACGCTCGTGCCCATCGGCCTCTCGCCGCTCTACGCCCTGCCGCGCTCGGTGGACCCGCTCGCTCTCCCGTTTGTCTTCTCCGGAGTCGTCGTGCTGGCGCTGAGCGCCGCTGCGGTCATCATGCGGCGCCGCTGGCCCTGGCTCGCCGCCGCCTGGTCCGCGTATGTGGTCACGGCCCTGCCGGTGCTCGGGGTGTTCCAGAACGGGCCGCAGATCGCCGCGGACCGCTACACCTATCTCCCGGTGCTCGGATGGGCGCTCCTCGGCGGGGCGGGCCTCGCCCGCTGCGCCGGCCGGTGGATGGTCGGGGCGGCCGGCAGGCGCTCTGCCGGTGCCGTCCTGTCCGCCGCCGTCGCGCTGCTGATCGCGCTGGCGGCGCTCGCCGCGAGGCAGGCCCTCGTCTGGCAGGACTCGGTCACGCTCTGGCGCCACGCGGTGGCGCTCGATCCCGGGAGCGTCCGCTCCCGCGTGCACCTGGGCGGCGCGCTCATGGGAGCCGGGTGGCTCGAGCCCGCCACCCGGCAGTTCGAGGCCGGGCTGCGGCTCGACCCCACCGACCCCGAGGCGCTCATCGGCCTGGCGGCGACCCTCGGGGCGTCGGGACGCGGCCAGGAGGCTGTGGCGCCCGCCACGGAAGCCGCGCGGCGGCGTCCGGGAGACGCCGAGATCCAGTACCATCTGGGTGAGGTGTTGAGGCTGGTGGGGCGCCGCGAGGAGGCCCTTGCGGCGTATCGCCAGTCAATGCGGTTCAGGCCTCGCTGGCCGGTTGGCGGTTATCGCGCGGCGACCACGCTGGCCGAGCTGGGGCGGACCGAGGAAGCCGTCGCCGCGCTCGCGGAGGCACAGCGGGTGGGGCGAGCCATCGATCCCGGCGATCCCGAGGCCGAGCGGGTCACCGCGCTGGTCTACGCGCGCTCGGATCCCATCCGCGCCATCGAGGCGTGGGAGCGCTACCTCTCGCTCATGGGTCGGCTCCCGGATCCGAGTCTGCCCGAGATGGCCAGGATGATGGAGGCCATGGTGTCTCTCGATGCCCTCCGCCGCCAGCAGGGCGCGCCCGCCGTGTCGCGCCCATGAGCGCCGCGTGACGTCCCGGACCGGCCTGCTCCTGGGGCTGGCCACGGCCCTCTGCCTCGTCCCCTTCGCCGGCAAGGCCTTCCACGTGGATGACCCGCCTTTCTTGTGGGCCGCCCGTCAGATCCAGTCGCAGCCGACCGACTTCTACGGCTTCCGCCTCAACTGGTTCGGCGCCGAGCAGCCGATGTGGGAGGTGGCGACGAACCCGCCCCTGACCTCGTACTATCAGGCCGCGGCCGCCGCGCTGGCCGGCTGGAGCGAGAGGGCGCTCCACCTGGCGTTCCTCCTTCCCGCCCTCGCCGCCGTCCTCGGGACCTATGTCCTGGCCCGAGGGCTCTGTGCCCACCCGGCGCTCGCGGCGCTCCTGGCGCTCGTCAATCCCGCCTTCGTGGTGTCGAGCACGAGCGTGATGTCGGACATCATGCTCGTGGCCTTCTGGGTCTGGGCCGCGGCGCTCTGGGTGCGCGGGCTCGCGCGGGAGTCGCCCGCTACTCTCGCCGGCGCCGCCTGCCTCGTGGCGCTCGCCGCGCTCACCAAGTACTACGGGGCAAGCCTCGTGCCCCTCCTCTTCGCCTACGGGCTGGCCGCACGCCGTCGCCCAGGCACATGGGCGCTCTGGCTCCTGCTCCCTCTCGGGGCGCTGGCGGCCTACCAGGGGGCGGCGCTTGGCCTCTACGGGCGTGGGCTCGTCTTCGACGCGGGATCGTATGCGGGCGCCTTCCGCTCCGCGATGGGCGTGCCGCTCTGGGCCAGGGGCGCCACGGCGCTGGCCTTCGCCGGCGGCGGCCTCGCGACGCTGGCGTTCCTTGCACCGTGGTGCTGGTCGCGCCGCGCCGTCGGCTACGCCTGTGCCGCCGCGGCTGCCGCCATGCTCGCCGTCGTCAGTGCGGGCAGCATCGGCGGCTTCCCGCTCGTCGAGGCGGGCGGTGTCCGCTGGGCCGTCGTCGTCCAGCTGGGCCTCTGGGGTCTCGGCGGGCTCACGGTCGTGGCGCTCGCCGCGGCGGACCTCTGGCATCGGCGCGACGCCGGCTCGCTCCTTCTCGGGCTATGGGTCCTCGGCACGCTCGCCTTCGCCGGCCTCATGAACTGGTCGGTCAACGCGCGCTCGATCCTGCCCATGGCCCCGGCGGCAGCGATCCTCCTCGCGCGCCGGCTCGAGCAGCGGGGCGCGCTCGCTCACGGGCGGCTCCGGTGGCCGCTGCTCTTGCCGCTGGCGGCAGGCGCCGCGCTGGCGCTCTGGGTCGCCGGGTCCGACTACAGCTTGGCGAACAGCGCGCGTCAGGCCGCCGCCGTGGTCCACCGGCTCTACGGCCGGGGGCCGGGTCCGCTCTGGTTCGAGGGACACTGGGGCTTCCAGTACTACATGGAGGCGGCGGGCGGCCGCTCCGTGGACTGGAACGGGGCGCGTCCTTCACCGGGGGAATGGCTCGTGGTCCCGGCCAACAACACCAACACCTTCCTCATGCCTCGCGGTGCCGTGTCGCTCCATCGGGTCGTGGAGGTGCCCTCGCCGGGTGTCATGGCGACCATGAACCGGTCGGTGGGCGCGGGGTTCTACTCGGATGTCTGGGGGCCGCTGCCCTTCGCTGTGGGCCGCGTGCCCCCGGAGCGCTACTACGTCTTCGTGGTCGGGGGCCGGGTCGAAACCCCGGCGCCCGCGTCACGCGGCTTGATGGGGGCGGTTACCGGCGGACCGGCCACGACGCCCCCCAGACCGGAAGGTCGCCTCCCCCGGTAGGCTGGCGGCCCGGGGCTCACTGCCTTCGCCAGATGGCCCCGTTCCACCAGAAGATGTGCTTCCGGTCATGCGAGACGGTGCCGGAGACATTCCAGCGCTTCGCCGACACGACGCCGTCCTGGATCACGCCCTCGGATTGGGCCCCTGTCTGACTGACGAGGACGAGGGCTTCCCCCTCCGCGCGGCGCACGAAGGCCGGTCCGCCGCCGGTCTCCCACACGCCCAGGATGTCCTGGACCTGCGCGCGCTCGTCGACGCACGAGATCTCCAGCACGCGCCCGCCCCGCGTCGCGATCGTCTCGCGATTGAGGTTCCACGAGGTGGCCGGGAACAGGATGTCCAGGAAGTGCGGGGTGTCGACCCGCTGCCTCAGGTAGGGCGCGAACCACGGGAGCGGCGCGTTGCCCGGACACGTCCGGGACACCCTGAAATAGACGTCCCCCTGATTCCGCTCGTGCCAGCGCTCGGCGTGATAGAGCAGCTCGAGTCGGGGCGCCGCGTAGAGGTGGCGCTGGTCGGACAGCAACGACGCGGTCTCGACCGCGTTGACGAGCGCCAGCCCGCACAGCCCGGCGACGAAGAGCCGCCGGCAGGTCGTCCTCGCCGCCCCGTGCCGCCCGACTTCCCGGTCGCCGTCCCCGACCAGAGCGCGAGCGCATGCACCACGAAGACGCCCAGGATGGCGATGTAGGCGTAGTTCAGATTCTGCAGCATGTAGGACGCGGGGCGCGGGAGCAAGCGTCCGAACGAGACGATGGACGCGTAGGCCAGGACGAAGGCATAGCCCGGAGCGAGCCGGCCGAGGCCCGCGAGGCCGCAGCGTTGCCACCACGGGAGGATCAGGCCTGCTCCGCCGATGGCGGCGGCGCCCACGCTCGCCACGTTGCCCAGAAGCCACGGGCCGCCGGGCCGCCTGAAGCCCAGGAACAGGACCCTGTTGCCGGCCGCGAGCTGGTACACGGGGGGCAGGAGGGCCCCGCCGAGCCAGAAATACAGCCCGGAGACCGCCAGGGTCAGTCCGCCGAGGACGTCGACCGAGGCGCTCGCCCGGAGGTCCGAGGCCTGGACACTCCCCAGGCGGGCGAAGAAGTCGATCGGGCTGACGGTCTTGTACAGGACAGGGACCAGGGCGAGCATCGTCGCGAGCCGGACGCGCCCCCTCACGCCGCGGGGATCGGGCGGGAGTGCGTGGTCCCGCGTCGTTCGCTTCCAGCGGATCGCAGAAGCCAGCGACGCCAGTGCGGCGAGGAGGGAGTACACGCTCCCGAGCTCATAGGTGAACGCCGCGCCGATCGCGAGCAGCACCGACGTGTCGGCCGCGCGTGGACGGTCAGTCTCGAGGTAGTCGAGGAGGAAGGAGAGCGAAAGACTGGCCAGCACCGTGAAGAGGATGTAGCCGGTGATGTGGTGCCAGACTACCATCTCGGAGGAGATGAGCAGGCTCGAGAAGAGCCCCGCGACGACCAGGTTCGCCGCCGGGGTTCGCGGGGAGGCTCTCCCGAGGAGTCCGTACAGCAACACCGACTGCGCGGCGTGAAGGGCGATGCCGGCAGCCTGCCAGAGGACGAAGCTCGGGCCGAAGAGGATCTGCTGCACGGCCAGGAAGAGGTAGAGGAAGGGCCGGAACAGGATGTGATCGCCGATGGAGACGGTGCGGTTCCACGAGGGCGAGTACCCGAGGATCTCGAGCGCGCTGTCAAACTGGCTGGCTTCGTAGAGGTGGACGAGCTGGTCCCATCGCGGGACGCCCCAGAGGCCATCGCGGTACACGACCGCGACGAAGAGGCCGAGGAGAACTCGGGGACACTGGGGGTGTGTCACGAGCCTTTGCAGTCGTGGTCGGAGGGCTATCACCAGCGCTCCGGCGCCGCTTGGCGGGGTCCCGCGTCCGTTGACGTCAGAACGCATCGGTCGAGGAACTGCTCGAGAGCAACCGCCAGAGGAAGGCGAAGAAGTCGCCTCCCGGCAGGACGGGCGGGGCGTTGAGGATCTTCGGCGCTCCCGGGGACGGCGAGCCCGCGGTGACGAGATCGAGGAGCGGCTGGACCTGCGGTAGCGAGACGAGGAAGACATCGGAGCGCAGGATCGCGTCCAGCTCCTCGGCCCGGAGCGCGCCGAAGGCGAACCTCCGCGGCGGCACTCCCCACCCCTCCCGCGGCGGAGCCGCCCGGAGGCGGGCGTACTCCACCAGGAACAGGAAGCGGACATAGGCTGTGACCTCGTCGACGAGCAGCCGCCTGATCGCCTCGACCTTGGGCTCTGACTGGCCGAACCAGTGGTCGTAGTTCTCCGCCATCCCCTGGAGCCAGGCCAGGATGCTGGCACCGCTGGTCATCCACTCCATGTCCGGATCGGGCAGCGGTCCCAGCACGTAACGCACGCTGAACGGCCGGGTCGAGGCCGCGCCCCCGAGGGCCGCCGCGGCCGCGTGGTCGCCCGCTGCCACGAGGGCGCGCACCCGGGCGTGAAGCCGCTCGAAGGGGTCGATCCCGAGTCCATCCCTCATGACCTCCGCCCCCCGCACCGTGTAGAGGTAGGCTCCGTCGGCCGCCTGAGCGCCGCAGTCGAGGCGGAGGCGGGAGAGATCCCGCCGCCCGAGGGTCTGGGCCAGCACCGCGAGCGCCGCATGGTCGTGGAGCCGGGCAGGAGTGCCGAGGGTGTCTCGCCACGCCTGGGCATAGGGGGGTGGGTCCAGCCCGTTCACGCACACGAGGGCGTCGCCGGGCGCCCCCGAGCGGTCCAGGTCCGACCGGATGAGGTCGGCGGCGCGGATGTAGTCGAGGACCTGATACGTGTCGGCGAGGTTGTGCCGCCACGCCTCCACGCGGATCGCGGCGACGTTGGTCAGGACGACCGCAGCCCACAGGGCGGCGGCGGCCGCGCGGGGCCAGGCGCTCCGGGGGAGCAGCCCCTCGATCCGGGACAGGAGCGCGTCGGCGGAGGCCGCGAGCACGATGGCCAGCGCCGGGGTGAGGTAGATCCAGTAGCGCAGCGGCTTGACCGCCATCGAGTACAGGGCGACGGCCGGGACCAGGAGCAGCGGCAGCAGCAGCACGATCTCTCGATTGCGCCGGGTCTCGCGTACGAAGACGCCGACCAGGACCGCCGCCAGGCCGGCGCCGAGAGCGCTCGCCGACGGTGAGGTCACGTGCCACCGAGCCGTGTTGATGCCGGTGAGGGCGGGCCCGAGCGGGGCGAAGAACGCCTCCACGCCCCACACCACCACCACCGCCGCCTGGAAGAGCCACGGAGCGGCCAGGATGGCGCCGAGCGTCCAGAGCGCGGCCCGCGCCGACCCGCGGGAGGCAAGGCCGGTGCCCTTCCGCGCGGCCTGCCCGAGCAGGAGGCGGAGAGTCCCCAGGAGGACCACCGGAAGCGCCACACCCAGAGCCCACGTGGCTGCGGCGCCGATCTGCCACGTGAGCTGGCGCAGCCACGCGCCGGGCGTGATCCCAAGAGGGAGCGCCTCGGCCCCCCAGGCGACGAGCGCGATTGGGTACAGGAGGCTCAGGAGGATCACGGGGCGCCACCGGTCGAAGCGCGCGAGGCGCTCCGCCGTGCTGGCCGGGGCGAGGAGGATGTGGACGAGCATGGCGGCTGGGCCGATGGCCGAGGACGCGCGGCCCAGCGACGAGGCCAGCGCCAGGGCGATGGTGGATGCGTGGTGGATCCGCCAGGGCCGACCGGCCTCGCGGCGCTGCTCGGTGAGGAGGTAGCCGTGAAGCGTGGCCAGGATGCCAAGCACCGTCAGCACGTGCTGGACGCCGACTGGCCAGAGGTAGGCGTGGGAGCCAGGGTAGGCGGTGAGGTGCAAGATGCCGGCGAGCCATGCGGCGCCAGGCGGCAGGCCGAGGCGTCTCGCGAGGCTCAGGACCAACAGCGAGGACGCCGCGTGCAGGGCGAGCCCGACAGAGACGAGGCCCGAATTGGACGGGCCGAGGAGCCAGCGGCTGCCCAGGACATAGAGCTTCCACAGGGCGGGCGGCAGCAACGGCTGGTCCGGGGCGAACAGGTACGCCACGGCGCCCCACGGGGAGCGGCCCTCCAGCCCGGCGAGGAGAGTGCGGACGAGAAGGGTCGTGTCGTCGCTCGGGTAGCTCCGTCCCGCCAGGGGCACGACCACGGCCAGGTAGACGCTCGCCAGGCCGAGCGCCATCGCGGGATAGACCCACCAGATACGCGAGCCGGAGAAGGGCTGGGTCATGGCGCGGGCATGGCCGCCCCGCCTACGGTGGCGAGGCTGGCGCGGTTGCGGCTACGGCCTCCAGAAATACACCTCGCGCAGCGTCTGCAGCAGGTAGGCGGCGCCCCAGCGGAACATCTGGAGCTTGCGCTGCCCGCCGATGCGCGCGGGCTCGTCGGCGGGGATCTCGGACACCGTGAGCCGCTTCTTGGCGGCGCGGATGGAGAGGAGCGGCTCCACGCCGATCACGGTCCCCAGGAGCTTCTCCGGCGCATAGCCCTCGTCGCGGTCCAGCCCGAGGTCCCGGAAGAGCGTGGTCCGGTACGCGCGGAACATCACGAAGGCGTCGGTGTAGCGGCCGCCGTGGAGGAGGTTGATCAGCCGGGTGAACCCCCAGTTGCCGAGCGCCGTCAGGACGTCGTCGTCCTGGCTCCGCGCGGAGGCGAGGTAGCGCGAGGCGATGACCATGTCGGCGCCAGCGGCCATCGCGCGGACGAGATCGGGGATCGCCGAGGGCAGCGAGTTGCCGTCGGGGCTGAAGGTGACGACGATCTCACCGCGCACATGCGGGAAGGCCTCGACGTACGCGTTCCGGATGCCGGGCTTCTGCTGGACGATCAGGTCGTAGCCGTGCTCCCTGGCGTACTCTTGCGTCCCGTCCGTGGAGCCGCCGTCCACGACCAGGATCTGGTCGCACCAGCCATGCTGGATCTGCGGCATGATCTGGCGCATGCCCTCGATCTCGTTGTAGGTGGGGACGAGGAGCGTCACCGAGGGTCTCATCCCTGCAGGTTCCCCCGCAAATGGAGGCTCGGCGGGCGTCGCGGGCGCTCGCCGGTCATGGGCGCCGCTGTCAGAGATCCGCTCGAAAAGTCTGGCAAATTCCGCACCGCCCGTATCGTACAATACCGGGCAAATGGCACCTACGAAAAGTCGCTGAGGCCGAAGGCTCTTGGACCTCCCCTTGCAACGTTCAGGCCTCGTGGACCCCGCGATGATGGCGCGGCTCTATCGCTCGGTCCGGCGCATTCGCCGGGTGGAGGAGGAGATCGCCCGCCTCTATCCCACCGATCGGATCAAGAGCCCGGTGCACCTGTCCATCGGCCAGGAGGCCGTGAGCGTCGGTCTCTGCGAGGCCCTCCGCCCCGACGACGTCGTCTTCGGCACCTACCGCGGCCACGCGCTCTACCTCGCCAAGGGCGGTGACCTCCGGCGGATGATGGCGGAGCTGTACGGCAAGGCGACGGGTTGCGCCCGGGGCAAGGGCGGCTCCATGCACCTCATCGACGTGGCTCACGGTGTCATGGGCGCCTCCGCGGTGGTCGGGAGCACGATCCCCCAGGCGGTGGGCTACGCCTACGCGTGCAAGGTGAGGGGCCAGGAGGCCCTGGTGGCCAGCGTCTTCGGCGACGGGGCCGTGGAGGAGGGCGTCTTCCACGAGAGCATCCAGTTCGCGGTGCTCAAGGCCCTCCCCGTTCTGTTCGTCTGCGAGAACAACTTCTACGCGATCCACACCCCGCTGGCCGAGCGCCAGCCCTTCGACAATATCTGCGAGCGCGCGCGGAGCTACGGCCTGCCCGCCGCGCGCCTCGAGGCCGATGACGTCCTCCGCGTCCACGAGCGCATGGCGGAGGCGGTGCACCACATCCGGCGCCAGAGGGCCGGGCCGCAATTCCTCGAGTGCCGGACCTATCGCTGGCGGGAGCACGTGGGGCCCGGCGAGGACTTCGACCTGGGCTATCGGTCGCGCGAGGAGGCCGCGGCCTGGATGGAGCGGGACTCCTGCGTCCGGCTGGGCGCGCTCCTCGACGAGCCCGCGCGCGCGCGCATCGATGCCGCGATCGAGGCCGAGATCGAGGACGCCGTACGCTTCGCCGAGGCGAGCCCCTTCCCGGGACCGGAGGAGCTGCACGCCGACCTGTTCAGGGAGGCCTGAGCCGTGGAGCGCAGGCTCACCTACGCCGAGGCGATCCGCGAGGCCACGCTCCAGGAGATGGACCGCGACCCGTCGGTCGTGGTCATGGGGCTCGGCGTCGAGGACCCGAAGCCCATCTACGGCACGACGCGGGGACTCGCCGAGCGCTTCGGCGCGGATCGCGTGTTCAACACCCCGCTCGCCGAGGAGGGGATGACGGGCGTGGCCATCGGGGCGGCGCTGGCGGGCTTGCGCCCCATCCACGTGCATATCCGGATGGACTTCGTGCTGCTCGCCATGAATCAGCTCGTCAACATCGCCGCCAAGAGCCGCTACATGTCCGGCGGGGCCGTGTCGGTGCCCATCGTCGTGCGCTCGATCATCGGGAAGAGCTGGGGGCAGGGGGCGCAGCATTCCCAGGGGCTCCACGCGCTCTTCATGCACATCCCGGGCCTCAAGGTCGTGGCGCCCTCGACGCCCTACGATGCCAAGGGCACGCTGATCCAGAGCATCCGCGACGACAACCCCGTCATGTTCGTGGAGCACCGGCTCCTCCATGGCGTGACGGGGCCCGTGCCCGAGATCCCGTACACGGTGCCATTCGGGCGGGCCCGGGTGCTGGCCGAGGGCGACGACGTGACCATCGTCGGGATCTCCCACATGGCCATCGAGGCGCTTCGCGCGCGCGCGCACCTGGAGCGCGCGGGCATCGGGGCCGAGGTGATCGATCCCGTGTCCCTGAGCCCGCTCGACATGGACAGCATCGAGGTCTCGCTGCGGAAGACCGGACGCCTCCTCGTGGTGGACTGCGGGTGGACCACCTGCGGCGCCTCGGCCGAGATCGCGGTCCAGAGCATGGAGCGGCTCCAGGGGGCGCGCGATCTCCGCATCCGCCGGCTCGGGTTCGCCCCCGTGGCCTGTCCGACGACCAGGCCGCTGGAGGATCTCTTCTACCCCGACGCGCGGCGCATCGCCTCGGCCGCCTATGCCCTCGTCCACGACAAGCCCGAGCTGTGGGAGCCGCCGGAGGCGTCGGACGAGGCTGGCGCTCCCGGGCCGGCGGACATCGAGTTCAAGGGGCCCTTCTGACATGGCGCTGCGCTACCGGCTGGCGGACGGCACCATCGACCGGCACGACGTCGAGCTGCTCATCGAGTGGCTCAAGACCGACCCGTGGCTCACGATGGGCCCGCTCACGGAGGAGTTCGAGGGGCGCTGGACGCGCTGGCTGGGCGTGCCGCACGCGGCCTTCGTCAACTCGGGCTCCTCGGCCAATCTCCTCATGTACTACGCCGCCCTCTGCTCGGGCCGGCTGCGGAATCTGCGCGTGGTCGTGCCGGCCGTCTCCTGGGCGACGACCGTGGCGCCGGCGCTCCAACTCGGCTTCGAGCCGATCATGTGCGAGGCGGACCGTGACACCTTCGGCCTCGATCCGGCGCACCTCGAGGCTCTCTGCAAGGCGCATGATCCCGCGGCGGTGATCCTCGTCCACGTCCTCGGCGTGCCCGTGGACCTGGAGCCGATCATGCGCCTCAAGGAGCGCTACGGGTTCCTCCTGATGGAGGACTGCTGCGCCGCCACGGGCTCCCGCTACGATGGGCGCCCGGTGGGCACGTTCGGCGAGATGAGCGCGTTCTCGTTCTACTTCGGCCACCACCTCTCCACCATCGAGGGCGGCATGGTCTGCACCGGGGACGAGGCGCTCCACGACATCCTCCTGCAGATCCGCAGCCACGGCTGGCCCAAGAACCTCTCGCCGGAGAAGGAGGCGCTGCAGGCGCGGAAGCACGGGGTCCTCGAGTTCAACCGCCGCTTCACCTTCTACTATCCCGGCTTCAACGTCCGCTCCACCGATCTCAACGCGCGCATCGGCCTCAGCCAGCTGGCCCGGGCGGACCGCGTCGTCGCCCGTCGCATCGACAATCACGCGGCCTACCTGTCGCGCTTCGCCGGGGCCCGCGGCTTCACGTGCCAGCGGAACCCGCGGGCGACCATCTGCAGCATCTCGTTCGTGGCGCTGGCCGCCTCGCTCGAGCACCGGGACCGGATCGGACGGGCGCTGGAGGCCCACGGCATCGAGACGCGCCCGCTGGGCGGGGGGAACATGTCGCGCCAGCCGTTCTGGGTGGAGCGCTACGGCGCGCAGCCCTTCCCGGTGGCCGACGAGATCCACGAGCGGAGCTTCATGCTACCGAACCATCCGGGGCTCACCGTGGACGACATCGACCGCATCGCCGACGTCGTCCTGGCCGTGCCGGGGTCAGGTCTTGCAATCCAACATTTGTCGTAATGCAAGACCTGACCCCGGCATGAGGATCCTGGTCACGGGCGGGGCAGGATATATCGGCGCGGTGCTGGTGCCGCTGCTTCTCCGCGAGGGCCATGAGGTCACCGTCATCGACAGCTTCATGTACGGACAGGCCTCGCTGCTCGATTGCTGCCACGAGCCGCGCCTCACCATCGTCCGTGGTGATGCCAGGGACCGGACGCTGGTGGCCGAGCACCTGCGCGAGGCGGAGGCGATCCTGCCGCTGGCCTGTCTCACGGGCGCGCCGGCCTGCGACCGTGATCCGGTGGCCGCGCGCACGGTGAACCTAGAGGCCGTCCTGATGATCCTCGAGATGAAGCGCGCCGAGCAGCGGATGATCTTCCCCAACACGAACAGCGGCTACGGGGTCGGCGAGCGGGATGTCTTCTGCACCGAGGAGACTCCGCTCCAACCGGTGTCCCTCTACGGCCGGCTCAAGGTCGAGGCCGAGCGCGCGGTGCTGGCGGCGCCCAGCACCATCGCTCTCCGGCTGGCGACGGTGTTCGGCGTGAGCCCCCGCATGCGGCTGGACCTGCTGGTGAACGACTTCACGTACCGCGCCGTCACCGACGGGTTCGTGGTCCTCTTCGAGGGGAACTTCAAGCGCAACTACGTCCACGTCCGGGACGTGGCCCGCGCCGTCAGCCATTGCCTCGGCCACTGGGAACGCATGCGCGGGCAAGCCTACAACGTGGGGCTCAGCGAGGCGAACCTGTCCAAGCGCGAATTGTGCGAGGCCATCCGCAAGCAGGTGCCGCGCTTCTCCTGGCAGGAGGCCGCCGTGGGCCGGGACCCGGACCAGCGCAACTACATCGTGAGCAACGCGAAGATCGAGGCCACAGGCTTCCGGGCCGAGGTGTCCCTCGAGGCCGGCATCGCGGAGCTGATCAAGGGCTACCAGGTGGTCCGCCGCCAGGGCTACGCCAATGTCTGATCGGGGCCGCCTCGACCTGGTGCTCGTCCAGCCCGGCAGCCGCATGGAGGTGTACCAGCGCCTCGGCTCGACGCTGACCGCCATCGAGCCGCCCGTGTGGGCGGGACTCATGGCGACCTTCGCGCGCGCCCGGGGCTACTTGGTGGAGATCGTGGACGCCGAGGCCGACGATCTCGCGCCCGCCGAGGCGGCCGGGCGGATCGCGGACCTCGGGCCGCGGCTGGCCGTCGTCGTGGTCTTCGGCCACCAGCCGTCGGCCTCTACTCAGACCATGCCGGCGGCCGGCGCCGTCTGCGCCGCGCTCCGGCAGCGCGCGCCCGGCATTCCGACCCTCCTCGTTGGCGGGCACGTCTCGGCGCTCCCCGAGCGCACGCTCAGGGACGAGGCATGCGACTTCGTGTGCCAGGGCGAGGGGCCGCACACGATCGTGGGCCTGCTCGAGGCGCTGAGCTCCGGCGGCGGCCACGACCGGGTCCCGGGGCTCTGGTGGCTGGACGGCGGCGAGATCCGCTCCACGCCCCCGGCCCCGCTCCTGGACAACCTGGACCGCGACCTGCCGCGGATGGCGTGGGACCTCCTGCCCGTGCCGAAGTATCGGGCCCATAACTGGCACTGCTTCGGCGCCCTCGACCGGCGCCAGCCCTACGCCTCGATCTACACGAGCCTCGGCTGCCCCTTCAAGTGCACGTTCTGCTGCATCAACTCGCCCTTTGGCAAGCCCGGCTACCGCTACCGCGGTGCCGGCAGCGTCATCGAGGAGATCGACCTGCTGGTCTCGAAGTACGGCGTGCGGAACATCAAGATCCTGGACGAGATGTTCGTGCTCAACTACCAGCACGTGGAGAGCGTCTGCGACCGGATCATCGAGCGCGGGCACGACCTGAACATCTGGGCCTATGCCCGCGTGGACACCGTGAAGGAGCGCATCCTCGACCGGCTCAAGCGCGCGGGGATCAACTGGCTGGCGCTGGGGATCGAGTCCGGCAGCCAGCATGTCCGCGACGGCGCGCTCAAGAAGTTCGGGCACGCCGACATCGCCGCCACGGTCCGCGCCATCCAGGCCGCCGGGATCAACGTCATCGGCAACTACATCTTCGGCCTCCCGGACGACGACCACGACACGATGCAGGCCACGCTGGACCTGGCCTGCGAGCTCAACTGCGAGTTCGCCAACTTCTACTCGGCCATGGCCTATCCAGGCTCGCGGCTCTACGACATGGCGCTCGAGGAAGGGTGGCCGCTGCCCGCGACCTGGAGCGGCTACTCGCAGCACTCGGTGGACACGCTGCCGCTGCCGACGAAGTTCGTCTCGGCGGCCGACGTCCTGCGCTTCCGCGACCGCGCTTTCGAGATCTACTTCAACCGGCCGGAGTACCTGCGGATGGTGGAGCGGAAGTTCGGCCCCGGGACCGTCGCGCATGTGCGCGAGATGGCAAGCCACCGCCTCGATCGCACGCATGCGTAGCGAGGTGAGGAGGGGGAAGCGATGATCATCAGCCGGACGCCGTTCCGCGTCTCGTTCTTCGGCGGGGGCACCGACTACCCGGTCTGGTTCCGCGAGCACGGCGGCGCGGTGCTGGCCACCACGATCAACAAGTACTGCTACATCTCCTGCCGCTACCTGCCGCCCTTCTTCAGCCACAAGAGCCGCGTGGTCTGGTCGCAGATCGAGCTGGTCCAGGAGCGCGAGGAGATCCAGCACCCGGTGGTGCGCGAGGCCCTGGGCGTCCTCGGCGTCACCGAAGGCATCGAGCTCCACCACCAGGGCGACCTCCCGGCCCGCACGGGCCTCGGCTCCAGCAGCGCCTTCACCGTGGGCGTCCTCAACGCGCTACACGGGCTGCGCGGGGTCATGGCGGGCAAGGAGCGGCTCGCCCGCGAGGCGATCCTGATCGAGCAGGAGCGGCTGAAGGAGCATGTCGGCTGCCAGGACCAGGTCATCGCCGCCTACGGCGGCTTCAACCGCGTCGACTTCTGGGGCGAGGGCCAGTTCCGCACCTCGCCCATCATGATCACCTGGGAGCGGCTCAACGAGCTCCAGGATCACCTGATGCTCTTCTTCACCGGGCTCTCGCGTACCGCCTCCGACATCGCCGCGGAGCAGGTCAGCGTGTCCCCGCAGAAGGCGCGCGAGCTGCGGGTGATGCATCAGATGGTGGACGAGGCGGTCAACATCCTGAAAAGCCCGCACGGCCTCGGCGACTTCGGCAAGCTGCTGGACGAGGGCTGGCAGCTCAAGCGGAGCCTCACCGGCCGGATCTCCACGCCCTATATCGACGAGCTCTACGAGCGGGCGCGGCGGGGCGGCTGCACGGGCGGCAAGCTCATCGGCGCCGGCGGCGGCGGCTTCCTCCTGCTCTTCGCCCCGCCGGAGTCGCAAGCGGATGTCGCCGCGGCGCTCGGCGGGCTTCTCCAGGTGCCCTTCCGCTTCGAGTCCGTCGGCAGCCACGTGATCTTCTACGAGCGGCCGGACCTGCCTCCCGGACGGCTGTAGGGCCCCCGCGGTGACGCGTCCGGAGCGGTCGTTCCAGCGAGTGCTCATCACCGGCATCGGCGGGTCCGGCGGGAGCTATCTCGCCGAGCACATCGTCGAGAGCCACCCCGAGGTCGAGGTGCACGGGCTCTCCCGCTGGCACAGCACCACGCGGAACAACCTCGCCCGCATCATCGAGCGGGTGACGGTGCACGAGGCCGACCTGCGCGACTTCGGCTCCACCTTCGCGGTGCTCCGCGAGGTGAGGCCCGAGGCGATCTTCCACCTGGCGGCCCACGCCAACGTGCGCGCATCGTTCGTGACGCCGAGCGCCGTGCTCGCCGACAACATCCTGGGCACGAATCACCTCCTCGAGGCCGTGCGGCTCCTGGGCCTCGACCCGACGATCCAGCTCTGCAGCACCTCCGAGGTGTACGGCGTGGTGGACCCCGCGCGGTTGCCCATCGACGAGGACACGCCCATGCGCCCGGCGAGCCCCTACGCCGTCTCCAAGGCGGCGCAGGACATGCTGGGCTGGAGCTACTTCCTGAGCTACGGGATGCGCATCATCCGCACGCGGATGTTCACCTACCTCAACCCGCGGCGCGCCGATCTCTTCGCCACGGCCTTCGCGCGCCAGGTGGCGCGCATCGAGCGGGGGCTCCAGGCGGAACTGCTGCACGGCAACCTGGACTCCGTCCGCACCATGCTCGACGTGCGGGACGCCATGCGCGCGTACTGGGAGGCGCTCGGCCACTGCGAGCCCGGGGAGGCCTACAATATCGGCGGCGCAACCACCATGACGGTGGGCGGCGTGCTGGCCCGCCTCGTGGCGCTGGCCGACACGCCGATCCCGACGCGGCTCGACCCGCGCCTCCTGCGCCCGGCGGATGTGACGCTGCAGATCCCGAACGTGGACAAGTTCGTCAAGGCCACGGGCTGGCAGCCGCGCCACCCCTTCGAGGAGAGCCTGGCGTATCTGCTCGCGCATTGGCGGGCCGAGGTCGCCCGCGAATAGGGGTCAGGTCTTGCATTACGACATCGGCAGCGGTGCGGTCTTGCATTGGGATCACGTCAGGGCACTGGTCATCGTGTGCCGCTGGGAGCGTAACAGCCGGGGCCGGGGCTACGTGTCGGATTGCAAGACCTGACCCCCTGGAGGGGGGCAGGAGGCGAGGGCGTCGGGTGGGGCGGAGCCGCGGGCGGAGAGGCGGCGGAGGCCCGCGCAGGCCTCCGGGAGCCCCGGGTTGAGCCTCAGCGCCTCGGCGAAGCGGACGGCAGCGCCGCGGTCGCTCC
>JACPCX010000066.1:0-6744 GCA_016184305.1 Candidatus Rokuibacteriota bacterium
TCCGCGCTGTTCTCCGCCGTGTTCGCGCTCCACGGCGGCCAGGGGCTGATCGAGCGATGGGTGCTCTCGATGAACCTGTCGCCGCTGGGTTTCATGATCACGGCGCAGCTGATCATCTTCTTCCTCGGCTGGCCGCTCGAGTGGACCGAGATCATCGTGATCTTCGTCCCGATCTTCATTCCGCTGCTCAGCCACTTTCAGGTGGACCCGCTGCTGTTCGGCACCATGGTGGCGGTGAATCTCCAGGCGGCGTTCCTGTCGCCGCCTGTGGCGATGTCGGCGTTCTACCTCAAGGGCGTGTCGCCGAAGCACGTCACGCTCAACCAGATCTTTGCCGGAATGATGCCGTACATGCTGATCGTCATCCTGGCCCTCGTGTTCATGTACATCTGGCCGGGCATGACGCTCTGGCTGCCGGAGTTTCTGTACGGCGGCTGAGCGCCGACGGGTCCCTGCCTGCGCAGGCGGCCCGCCGGCGGCGCGCGCGTGATGGATCTGAGGAACCTCCACTGGCTCTCCGCGTCGGACGCGGCGCGCTTGATCCGCGAGGGCGGTATCAGTTCGGAAGAACTGGTCGAGGCGTGCCTGGCGCGGGTGCGCGAGACGGACGCCCAGGACCAGGCCTGGGCGTTCCTCGATCCCGATCACGCGCTCGCGCAGGCCCGCGCGGCCGACGATTGGCGCAGGCAGGGGCGGCCCACCGGGGCGCTCCACGGGGTGCCGGTGGGCATCAAGGACATCATCGACACCGCCGACATGCCCACCGAGAACGGCTCCGTGCTGCACGCCGGTCGTACCCCCTCCCGCGACGCCACCGTGGTGGCGATGCTGCGGGCGGCCGGGGCGGTGATCATGGGCAAGACCGTCACGACCGAGTTCGCCAACCGGGCTCCGGGCAAGACGCGCAACCCGCACAACCCCGCACACACGCCCGGCGGGTCCTCCAGCGGCTCGGCCGCCGCGGTGGCCGCCGGGATGGTGCCGCTCGCCCTCGGCAGCCAGACCGGCGGCTCGACGATCCGGCCGGCGTCGTTCTGCGGCGTGTACGGCTTCAAGCCGACGCATGGCCTGATCCCGCGTCCCGGGATGTTCGGGCTCTCTCGCACGCTCGACCACGTCGGTCTGTTCGCGCGCACGATCGAGGACATCGCGCTCCTCGCCGAGCAGATCGTGGGCCACGATGAGCGCGACCCCGACTCGCGCCCGCGAGCGCGCGTCCCGTACCGCGACGTGGCGGCCGAGGAGCCGCCGTTGCCGCCGATGTTTGCATTCGTGAAGACGCCATTCTGGGATCGGGTCGATGGGGACGCCAAGGAGGCGTTCGCGGAGCTGACCGATCACCTCGGCGAGCGCGTGGAGGAACTGGAGCTGTCCGACGGGGCCGAGGAGGCGCTCGAGTGGCACCGGGTCATCATGGAAGCGGAGATGGCGGCGAACCTCGAGCGCGAGTGGGAGAAGGGTCGCTCGCGGCTGTCCGCCTCGCTGCGCGCGCGGCTCGATCGCGGCCGAGAAGTGCGCGCGCTCGAGTACCTCAGCGCGCTGGCCCGCATCCCCGAGCTGAACGAAAATTTCGCCGAGCTGTTCTCTCAGCGCTATGACGCCATCCTGACTCCCGGTGCCTCCGGCACCGCGCTAGCGGGGCTCGACTCGACGGGGGATCCGGCCTTCTGTGCCCTGTGGACGCTGTGCGGCATGCCCGCGCTCAGTGTGCCCCTCATGCAGGGCGCCAACGGCCTCCCGCTCGGCGTGCAGCTGGTCGGCCCGCGGCACGGCGACGCGCGGCTGCTGCGCGCCGCGCGCTGGCTCGTGGCGCACCTCGAGGCTGGCTGAAGTCCAAGGCCGGCCGGGTCGCGCGGCGCCCGGCGCGCCCCGGCGATCGTTCCCAGGTATACTGGGGGGCGCCCGGCAGCGGCCGGACCCCCCGGGGGCCGTCGGGCGGGAACGGCTGCCCAGAAACGAGGAGGACCTGCCATGCCCCACTACGAGTTCCACTGCGAGAAGTGCAAGAAGGACGTCTCCATGACCCTCACCATCGGCGAGCGGGAGCGGGGCGAGTACAAGTGTCCCGAGTGCAACGGGAAGAAGCTCCAGCCGCTCATGGGGACCTTCTTCTCCAAGACGTCCCGAAAGTCCTGAACCGCAAGGAGACCACATGAGCCTCAAGGGGAAGCGGATCGCCATTCTGGCCGAGAACCTGTACCAGGAGATGGAGCTGTGGGTGCCCTACTACCGGCTCAAGGAGGAAGGGGCCGAGGTGAAGGTGGTGGGCGCCGGCGGCGCCACGTCGTACGCCTCCAAGCACGGCTACCCCGTCAGCGTGGACGCGCAGGCCGAGGCCGTGAGCGCCGTGGAGTTCGACGCCGTGATCGTCCCCGGAGGCTATGCCCCGGACCTGATGCGGCGTCACGAGGCGATGGTGCGGCTGGTGCGCGAGGCGGCGCAGCACGGCAAGGTGGTGGCGGCGATCTGCCACGCGGGGTGGATGCTGGCGAGCGCGGATGTCGTCCGGGGGAAGGACGTCACCTCGTTCTTCTCCATCAAGGACGACATGGTGCATGCCGGGGCCCGCTGGGTGGATCGCGAGGTCGTCGTGGACGGGACCCTGATCACGTCCCGCAAGCCCGACGACCTGCCCGCGTTCTGCCGCGAGATCGTCAAGGCGCTCTCGAAGAGCGCGTAGCGGATAGTATACTGTCGGGGACATGATCGTCCTCGGCATCAACGAGACGCACTGCGCGACGGCGGCCGTCCTCCGGGACGGCCGCATCGTCGGGTGCGCTTCGGAAGAGCGGTTCTCGCGTCTCAAGAACGACGCCGGCTACCCGCGCCGCGCCATCGACGCCCTCCTCGCCGAGTGCGGCATCGCTCCCTCCGAGATCGACGTCGTGGCCCTGGCTGGCGCCCGCGCCGCCTCGCGCGAGTGGCTCAACCGGGTGCTCCACGACGAGACATACGCCAAGGAGTACTACGGCGTCGCGTGGCCCTCGCCCCGGCGCGCGCTCAGAAAGCGCGTGCGGAAGCTGGGGGCACGGTTCGGGCTCATGGATGCCTCCCGCGGCAAGTTCGGCATCCCGCAGAGCGAGCGGCTGGCCCTGGTCACCGAGCATCTCGGCGTGTCCACCGACCGGATCGTGTGCCTCGATCACCACGCCTGCCACGCCGCCGCCGCCTACTATGGCTCGGGCTGGGCCTTCGCTGACGCGCGGGGCGCCGGGGCGCTGGTCCTCACCAACGACAACTCCGGCGACGGGCTCTGCGCGACGGCGTCCACCGGGCGCGGGCAGGATCTCGTCCGCCACGAGGCGGCCTCGAGCGCGCCGGGATCGCTCGGCGCCTTCTACTCGTTCGTGACCCTCGCGCTCGGCATGAAGTTCGGCGAGCACGAGTACAAGGTGATGGGGCTGGCGGCCTATGCTCCGGAGGCACGGGCGCAGGAGGCCGAGCGCGTGCTCCGCGAGGTGTTCGATCTCGAGGAGGGGACGCCGGCCCGCTTCCGATGGCGCAAGCCCGGTGAGCGCTACGCGCTCCTGCTCCAGGCCACGCTGGGGCTCCGCTTCGACTGGGTGGCGGGAGGCGCGCAGCGGCTGCTGGAGGACGCGCTCCTCCGCTGGGTTCGGCTCATGCAGCAGCGCCACGGCGGCTCACGCCTGGCCCTCGGCGGCGGCGTGTTCATGAACGTCAAGGCCAACATGCTCCTCGCCCGCGAGGAGTGGGTCGAGGATCTCTTCGCGTTCCCCTCGTGTGGGGACGAGTCCAATGCCGTGGGCGCCGCCTATCTCGGTTATCTCCAGGAGTGCGGGCGGCGCGGGCTGCCGGCGGCCGTGGAGCCCTTCGGCCCGGCCTCCCTCGGGCCGAGCGTCACCGACGAGCAGGCCGAGGCGGTGATCCGCAACCGCAATCTCCAGGGGCGCTACAAGGTGGCCTTCCACGACCGCATCGAGGAGCGCATCGCCGAGCTCCTCGTGTCCGACGGCGTGGTCGCGCGCTGCGCGGGGCGCATGGAGTTCGGCGCCCGCGCCCTCGGCAACCGGTCGATCCTGGCGAATCCGACGGACCACAGGGTGGTGGGGGTCATCAACCGCATGATCAAGAACCGGGATTTCTGGATGCCCTTCGCTCCCACCATCCTGGCCGAGCGCGCCGACGACTACCTCGTGAACCCGAAGCGATTCCGCTCTCCGTACATGATGCTCGCCATGCCGACCCGGCCCGAGGCGCGCGGGGCCCTCGCCGCCGCCATCCATCCCCAGGATGCGACGGCGCGCCCGCAGATCCTCGAGGAGTCGTGGAACCCCGAGTACCACGCGCTGATCCGGGAATTCGAGCGGCGCACCGGGGTGGGCGCGGTGCTCAACACCTCCTTCAATCTCCACGGTGAGCCGGTGGTGTGCTCGGCCGAGGACGCCGTGGACACCTTCGAGCGCTCCGGCCTGCCCAATCTCGCCGTCGGCCACTGGCTTCTATCCAAACGGTGAGAGCAGAGAGCCCGGCTGATCACCATGGCGCGGGCGCCCGGGCTGTCGCCCGCCCGCGCCTGACGCCCAGCACGCCGTAGTGCCCGCAGCAGTCCCCCTGCCGACGGTGGACGCGCCGTGCTTCCTCTGCGGTGAAACCGCCGCCGATCCCGTCTGGGCCACGCCAGATCGGGCCTTCGCCGTGCCGGGACTCTACACGGTCGTACGCTGCCGCGGCTGCGGTTTCCTCTACCAGCGTCCGCGCGTGGCCGACGCCTCCCTGGCCCAGTGCTACCCGGACCACTACCCCCGCCACCAGGAGCCCTCGCCGCGCATCCCCTTCAAGGGCTCGCCGTCGCGCGCGCGGGCCGCGCGCTGGGCGATCGCGACGGGCCTCGGCTACGACGCGCTCCGCGACCGGCGGGTGAGCGCGTTGACCCGGCTCCGGGCGCGGTTTCTCCTGCGCCGCTTGCGCTGGGACTGCCCGCCGTGGCGCGGGCAGGGGCGCTATCTCGACGTGGGGTGCGGCTCGGGCGGCGCTCTCGGCGTGGCGCGGGCGCTGGGCTGGCGCACCGCCGGCATCGAGGTGGACGCCGCGGCGGCCGAGAAGGCGCGGCGCTTCGCCGACGAGCTGCACGTGGGCGACGTGCTGACCGCCCCGTTCGCCCCGGCGTGCTTCGACGTGGTCACGGCCTTCCACGTGCTCGAGCACGTGCCGGATCCGGCAGGCATGACGCGCCGGATGCTCGAGTGGCTGGCGCCCGGGGGGCTTCTCGTCGTGGAGGTGCCCAATGCCGGCGGGCTCGGCGCGCGCCTCTTCGGCCGCGCCTGGTCGGGGCTCGAGCTGCCGCGTCACCTCTCGCATTTCACCCCGGAGAGCCTTGCGGCCATGGTGGAGCGGGCGGGCGGGCGCGTCATCTGGTGCTGGCACCAGGCCAAGCCCCGCTACTACCTCTGGAGCCTGGGCCACTGGCTGCGCGACCGCGGCTGGGACGGCCTCGCGCGGATGGCCGGGCGGCGCCCCGTCTACGGCGTGCTCAAGCTCGCCCTCGAGCTGGCGCTCCCGCTGGTATCGCGGGCGGGATGTGGCGAGGTCATCCGCATCGGGGTCGTCAATACCCACGCCGCCGGCTCACGACGTGGCGGAGCGGGCGGCCCGAGAGGTAGCGGCGGAGGTTGTCGTTGAAGATCACGGCGATCTCGTCCGGCGTGCTCGGGCCCGAGATGTGCGGAGTGATCACGGCGTTGTGGAGGCTCCACAGCGGGTGCTCGGGGGGCAGCGGCTCACGCTCGAAGACGTCGAGGACCGCCCCGCCGATCCGATGCTCACTCAGCGCCTTCACCAGCGGCGCTTCCTCCACGACCTGGCCCCGGGCGATGTTGATGAGCCACGCCGAGGGCTTCATGGCCGACAGCTCCGCGGCGCCGATGAGGCCGCGAGTCTCATCCGTCAGCGGGAGGGTCACCACCACGAAGTCGGCCCTTGCCAGCGCCCGGCGCATCGCGCTCGTCCGGTAGACGGCGCTCGCCTCGCGCACCCGCCTGCCGCTGCGGCTCACGCCTACCACCGTCATGCCGAAGCTCCGCGCCGAGCGGGCGATGGCGCGCCCGATATCGCCGAGCCCGATGATGCAGATCGTGGCGCCGTGGAGCCGGGCCGGGTGCTCGCCCACCCAGCGGCGCTCACGCTGACGCTGACGGAAGGTCTCCATCCGCTGGGTGCCCCAGAGGCTCCAGCCGAGAACGTATTCCGCCATCCAGGGCCCGAAGATGCCGGCGGCTCGCGTGATGGTCACGCCGGCGGGGACCTCGGGAACAAGGAATCGCTCGACGCCCGCCCCCATGCACTGGATCCAGCGGAGGCGGGCGGCCCGGGCCAGGAGCGCTGCCGGGACCCCCCAGCCATACAGGATCTCGGCCTCGGCGATCACGGCATCCGCCTCCGCGGCAGTGGCGCAGGCGACGACCTTCGCCCCGCGCCGAGGGAGCCGGATGAGGCGCGCATAGTCGCGGGCCTCCTCCGGGTGATAGACGAGGATCGTCGGCGCCGTCACGCGCCCAGCGTGGCGAGGAGCTGGTCCTCGAACGCGAAGTCCACGGGGCGGTCCACGAGCCTCTCACGCTGGTACCACTGCCACGTCTGGGCAAGCCCGGAGGCCAGCGTGTAGCGTGGGCGAATGCCGAGGTCGAATCTCACCTTGCTCGTGGTGTGGACGGCGTGGCAGTCGTAGACGAGGTTCTGACCGAAAACCGGGCCCGGCTTGTCCCATCCCGTGAGGAGCGCCGGGTC
>JACPCX010000067.1:0-9523 GCA_016184305.1 Candidatus Rokuibacteriota bacterium
CGTGGACGTGACCGAGCTGCGGAAGCGGGTGGGGATGGTCTTCCAGAAGTCCAACCCGTTCCCCAAGTCCATCTTCGACAACGCGGCCTACGGCCCGCGCATCCTGGGTGTGAAGAGCCGGAGCGACCTCGAGGGCATCGTCGAGCGAAGCCTGCGCGCGGCCGCCCTCTGGGACGAGGTCCAGGACCGGCTCGGCGAGAGCGCGCTCGGCCTCTCAGGCGGCCAGCAGCAGCGCCTGTGCATCGCGCGCGCCATCGCCGTGGAGCCCGACGTCCTCCTCATGGACGAGCCGTGCTCGTCCCTGGACCCCATCGCCACCGCCCGCATCGAAGAGCTGATGCTCGAGCTCAAGAACAGCTATACCATCGTGATCGTGACCCACAACATGCAGCAGGCGGCCCGCGTGTCCGACTACACCGGCTTCATGCTGCTGGGCGAGCTGGTCGAGTTCGGGGTCACGCGGGAGCTCTTCACCAACCCGCGCGACACGCGGACCGAGGACTACATCACCGGCCGGTTCGGGTAGGAGGGAGCCACGCCATGCCGCGGCACTTTCACGAGGAGCTGGAAGGGCTGAAACAGACCCTCCTGGCCATGGGAGGGCTCGTCGAGGACCAGATCCGCCGGGTGATGACGGCGCTGCTCGATCGCGACGACGCCCTCGCCCGGGAGGTGATCGAGCGCGACCGCCAGGTCAACGCCTACGACGTGGAGATCGACGAGAAGTGCGTCGAGCTGCTCGCGCTCCACCAGCCGGCGGCCGGAGACCTGCGGTTCATCACCACCGCCATGAAGATCGTCACGGACCTGGAGCGGATCGGCGACCAGGCGGTGAACATCGCCCAGCGGGGCCTCGAGCTCCACCAGGAGCCCCAGCTCAAGCCCTATATCGACCTGCCGCGCATGGCCGAGCGCGCCCAGCTCATGGTGAAGGAGAGCCTGGACGCCTTCGTGGCCCGCGACACGGCGCTGGCCCGGCAGGTCTGCGCGGCAGACGGGGAAGTGGACGCGCTCAAGGACCAGATCTTCCGGGAGCTGCTCACCTTCATGATGGAGGATCCCAAGACCATCCCGCGGGCGATCCGCCTGATTCTCATCTCCCGCTTCCTCGAGCGCGTCGCCGACCATGCGACCAACATCGCCGAGATGGTGATTTACCTGGTGGAGAGCAAGATGGTGCGGCACACGCTCGCGTGAGACGGCCGGCTCGCCTCGCCGGGGGTTGACGAGGGGGGGCTTGACACCGCCCCGTCCAGATGGTACTTATTCCCATGTGAGAACGAATACTGATAACGGCTCGGAGCTGAGGACAGGGGGACTCGCCCTCCGGGACGCGGAGTTCCGAGCACGCTGCCGTGCCAGCGGGCTTCGCGTCACGGGCCAGCGGCTGGCGGTCTACAGGGCCCTGGCAGCCGATCCCTCGCACCCGACGGTCGACGCCGTATATGCCTCGCTCCAGTCGCAGATGCCGTCCCTGTCCCGGGCGACGGTGTACCGGATCCTGGAGTCGCTGGAGCGGGAGAAGCTCATCCGCCGGGTCAGCATCACCGCGGGGGGCACCCGGTTCGACGCCAACCTGGCCCCGCACCAGCACCTCGTGTGCCGCGTCTGCGGGAGGATCGCGGACTTCTCCGCCCGGTGGCTTGCCAGGAGGGCGGTGCACGCGGTGCCCGGCTTCGTCGTCGAGGACCTCGACATCCGGATCGTCGGGCGATGCACGGGGTGCCGTGAGACGTCCGTGAGACGGCACCCGGAACCCAGCCGTACGAGAGGCAAGAACCCCAAGAGGAGGACGTGACAGATGGCTCAGCTGAAAGGGACGAAGACGCACGGAAACCTGAAGGACGCCTTCGCAGGGGAGTCCATGGCGAACCGCCGGTACCTGTACTTCGCGAAGGTGGCCGACGTCGAGGGCTACCCGGAGGTGGCCGGCAACTTCCGGGACACGGCCGACGGCGAGACCGGCCATGCGCACGGCCACCTGGACTACCTCAAGAGCGTCGGCGATCCGGCCACCGACTTGCCCTTCGGCGACACCGTGAAGAACCTCAAGTCCGCCGTCCACGGCGAGACCCACGAGTACACCGACATGTACCCGGGGATGGCCAAGACCGCGCGCCAGGAGGGCTTCGCGGAGATCGCCGACTGGTTCGAGACGCTCGCCAAGGCCGAGAAGTCTCACGCCGGGCGGTTCTCGAAGCTCCTGGACTCCGTCAGCTAGGCGCGCATCGCGCGCTGAGGAGGGTGGGGGGAGGCACGGCCTCCCTCCACCACAACATCCATGGACAAGGGGCACATCTCGTACCGGCCCACGGACGGACTCTCGTACGATCCGTCGGAGGCGAGATACTGGGATCCTGAAGCACTGCGGAAAGAGGTCGAGCGGACCTTCGAGATCTGCCATGGCTGCCGTCTCTGCTTCAAGTACTGCGACGCCTTCCCGGCGCTGTTCGCGCTCGTCGACCAGCAGCATGCTGGCGACGTGCGAGGCATCACGCCGGACGAGACCGGGCGGGTCATGGACGCGTGCTTCCAGTGCAAGCTCTGCGAGGTGCAGTGTCCGTACACGGTCCGTGACGGACACGCCTTCCAGCTCGACTTCCCGCGGCTCGTCCACCGCTACAAGGCCCAGCGGGCGCGCCGGGGCGGGTTGCGCCTGCGCGATCGCGTGCTCGCCCGGCCGGATGCGGCCGGGCGTCTGGCCCGGGCGAGCCTGGGCATGGCGAACGTCGCGAACCGTATGGCCGCGCATCGGTGGTTCCTCGAGAAGGTCTTGGGCATCCACAGGGACAAGCTCCTGCCGGCCTTCGCCGGGAGGAGCTTCGAGGCCTGGGCCGCGCGGACGGGGCGCATCCGGCACGAGCCCGGGGGCGAGGCGGTGCTCTTCCAGACCTGTTACGTGCAGAACAACGAGCCCCAGATCGGTCGGGACACGGTGGAGGTCCTCGAGAAGAACGGGGTGGACATCCGCTGCGTTGCGGGCCTGCAGTGCTGCGGGCGTTCGTCGAGACGGGCGCCCGGGTGCTCGTCATCAACCCGACCTGCTCGATGATGATGCGGCGGGAGCATCCCACGCTCGTCGCCCCGGAGGATCGCCCGGCGGCGCAGAAGGTCGCCGCCGCCGTCATGGACCCCAGCGAGTTCCTCTGGTCCATCCGGAACGAGGCGCGCTTCTGCACCGACTTCCGCAGCAGCCCCGCGGGTCCCGTGGCCTATCATGCCCCCTGCCACCTGCGAGCCCAGGCCATCGGCTTCAAGGGGCGCGACCTCCTGAGGAAGATCCCCGGCGTCGAGCCCGCCACCGTGATGGAGTGCTGCGGCCACGACGGCACCTACGCCATGACCGTGGAGGGCTTCGAGCCCTCCGCCCGCATCGGCAAGAAGGCCTTCGACGGGATGGCGCAGACGCAGACCCCGATCTGGGCCACCGACTGCCCGCTCGCGGCCCTGCAGTTCCAGCAGCACGCCGGCGTGCTGCCGATGCACCCCATGACCGTGCTGGCCCGCGCCTACCGGGAGAACGGTTTCCCGACGCCCGTGCCGCCGGACCGGGGCTCGCACGAGGGGGCCGGGAGATGAGACCGGTGCGGCGGGAGGAGATCGTCGACTACGAGACCTACAGCGAGGGGCGCGAGGCTTTCCGCGCGCGCGTGCTCGAGGTCAAGCGGGCGCGCCGCGTCCACCTGGGGGAGTCCCTCACGCTGCTGTTCGAGAACACG
Organism: Candidatus Rokuibacteriota bacterium; assembly: GCA_016184305.1. Lineage (GTDB taxonomy): Bacteria > Methylomirabilota > Methylomirabilia > Rokubacteriales > CSP1-6 > UBA12499. The sequence goes on from JACPCX010000067.1 coordinate 3,720, forward strand.
CTCACCATCCGCTACCAGATCCAGGAGATGCTGCGCGCGGAGCGCATCGTGCGCGAGGCCGACATCCGCCACGAGATCGAGACCTACAACGAGATCCTTGGTGGCGACGGCGCGCTGGGGGTGACGCTCCTGATCGAGATCGACGACCCGGAGGCGCGCGCGGTGAAGCTCAGGGAGTGGTGGGCGCTCCCGGAGCGGCTCTACCTCGAGCTCGAGGACGGCACCCGGGTGACGGCCCGCTTCGATCCGCGGCAGCGAGGCGACGGGCGCGTCTCCTCGGTCCAGTACCTCCGGTTCGACGTCGGCGGCCGGGTGCCTGTGGCGGTGGGGGTGGACTTGCCCGGGCTCGACTGGGCGGTACGGCTCACGGCCGAGCAGCACCGCGCGCTCGGGGAGGACCTGGCCGGCGTCGAGTCGCCGCAGGCATCCGCGGCCTGACGGGCGACCCGTCTCCGGCGCGGCGCTCCAGCCGGGGCTAGGTCATGCGTTCCACGGACACCTTCATGAGGATCTTGCCCCACCCGCCCTTGTCGAGCCCCACGTCGGAGCACTGCACCACCATGGTCCGCTCGTTGTTCGGGTCGGAGTGGGCGATGAAGCGCTCGTAGATCTGGTTCACCGGGCTCTCGAGGGCGGCCAGGGCGAAGATGCACATCTTTTCCGGGCACTCGCGGGCGATCAGCTGGCCGTTGCCGTCCATCACGAACTTCTGCCCCACCGTGTGACGGGCGTGGCACCCCTGGGACTCGATGACCTCGGCGACGATGCGGGACTTCACGAACTCGGGGCTCTCGGTCACCATCTTCACCTTGACCGGATCCGACCGGAAGACGGCCAGCTCCGCGTCCGTGTAGCCCATGTGCTGCTGGAAGCGCTTCCAGAGGTCGTCCTTGTTCACCCTCGCCTCCTCAGTCGCGCTGGGCGGCGTCCGCCGCCAGCCTGGTAGAACTCCCGGAACGGCGGCCCGGACCACGTCTCGTTCCGCTCGGCCGCCTCGAAGTACGCCGGCTCCAGGGCCCGGCTCAGGTCGCTATCACCCATCGAAACGCCTCCGTGCTCGCGCGAGCGCCGTCACGGGCCCCGCAACGGGCTGTGCTCCCCGGAGTCCAGCTGGATCGTCGGCCAGCGCATCCCGGTGGCCGGCGGCTTATCGCTCACGTGAGGGCGATCTCGCGGCGGCTGGCGCCGGTCCCGTCAGGGCGCTTGCAGCAGCTCCACCACGGTCTTGTAGGCGACGCCCACCGCGGGCATGCAGACTGTCCGAGGCACGTCCGAGGCGTAGAACTGCTTGACGCCTTCCCGCGTGCTCAGGTCCATTCCCGTCAGGTCCCGGCAGTCCGCGTGGCCCATGGCGGCCTCGAAGCGGCGGCGCAGCTCCTGCGTCAAGGTATAGGCCTTGGCATCGCGCTCCGACGGATCGCGGCGACCGTGCCGCAGGCCGATGGCCATGACCGCTCCGGCCAGGGCTCCGCACACCGAGCCGGTTCCGCCCATGCCTCCGCCGAAGGCGGTGGCGATGCCCGGAACGACCGTCTCCTCGATTCCCAGCTGCCGGCACACGGCCAGCAGTACCGCCTCGGATCAGTGGTACCGCTGCGCCATCAGCTGCTGCGCCGGATCGAGCTCCGCCGTCGTCATCGGCCGTCCTCCTGAACAGGTTCCTGTGAGATGGCGCGGCCGCGCCCCACGGGCGCGCCGGGACCATGGCCGTGACTATGACGACGGCGTCCCCTCCTGTCAACCGGCTCCTGTCAGCGCGCGGGGTTGACGTGGCCGCCGCGGGGGCGGTATCGCTGGGAGGAGGGAGTGGGGCGGTCGACGAGGGTTGCCCATGGGCCGGCCCGGAGGGCCCCCGGGGACGGGGCCGGGGAGGCGAGGGAGGCGGACGATGGCTCTCAACACACCGCAGGCGGAGATCCTCTCAAGGCTGTCCAGGGAGCAGCTACTGGAGTTCATCGACACCTTGCAGAAGAACTGGTGGAACCTCCAGAACAACTGGATGGCCTACATGAACCGCGAGTACGGGGAGGCGGCGGCCCTCAAGGGCGACAGCCACTGCTTCGGTGCCAACGCGAAGGTCCAGGTGCACCGCTTCAAGCGGATGTTCGGTTTGAAGGACGACCTTCCCTCCGTGATGGACGCCCTGGCGCTGTCCACGATCTTCGCGAACGGCGAGTACGAGATGTGGAAGATCGACGAGAGTCGCTTCAGGCTCCGGGTCACGAACTGCCTCCAGCAGGTGCGCAGGGTGGAGGACGGGATGGGGGAGCTCGCCTGCAAGCCCGCCGGGATGGCCATTTGCGAGGCGGCGGCGAGCTCGATCAACCCGGCCACCCGGGTGACCTGCGTCGTCTGCCCTCCGGACGCCCACCCGGCCGGCGTCTGGTGCGAGTGGGAGTTCGTTCTGGCGAGCTGAGGAGGGCGGTCCGGGCCGTCAGTGTGGCTGATGGGAGAGCGAGAGCCGGGGGATTCCTGCAGGACGGGCAGGAACACGTCAGCGAGGCGCTCCGAGCCGGGAAGCACGCGATTCGCCCCGCACCGACACGCGGAGACGAGTGACGACGACCCCGAACGAGGTCGATGGGCGGGGCATGGCGTCGTGATGCGGGCTCGCCCGTCGCGGGGCCCGCTGGCCCGCACTCTTCATGAACGCAGCCTGTGATCGCGATGAGACCCCCATGGGCTGAGCGACGATCTGCCGGGCGGTCGAATTTATGGCTCCTCTCCCGAAAGTGTCACGGCGGCGGAAGGCTCGCACAGCACTGATAGTGTACTATCGCGCCAACAGCGTCGCTGGGCGCGACTGGCGTGATGCAGCGGTCCCGACGATGACGGAGGACGGCGCATGAGCCTGATCGGACTCGTTGTGACATTGGTGGTCGTCGGGGTTCTGCTCTGGCTGCTCAACAGCTCCGTGCCGATGGACGGGAAGATCAAGTCGATCATCAATGTCGTGGTCGTCATCGTCGTCGTGATCTGGGTGTTGCAGGTGTTCGGCCTCCTGGGCTCGTTCCGGAGCATCCGCATTCGGTGACGCGCAGCGCCGGCACCGAGGTGGCGCGGGGAGATCGGGCTCGGATTTCCGTGGCGGGCGAGGGGACCATCGATTCAGCTGGGCTCGTTCGAGCGCACGAGCGTCTCTTGACGGATGTCCGCGTACGGTATGTGGCTTGCGAGGGCGGGGCGACCGTTCTCAACTCTCTTCACCGGGCCGGTATCCTGGACGAGGTCTTCGTCACGGTCACGGATGTCCATCTCGAGCCCTCCGAGCACGAGGCTGTCAATCGCGGCTTCGCGTTCGAAGCCGAGGCCGCCCACCTGATCACGGCGGGCCGAACGGCTTCGGATGCCGGTTACGTCGTCCGCCGTTGGCGCTTCAACGAGCGCGAAGGATTGTCATGAGCGCGGACACACGTGCCGGAAGGCTCGCCGAGCCGTCGATGCTGGTGAACATCCCGCGGCTGATGACGGCGTACTACACGGCGCGCCCGGATCCCTCGGTGCGCGAGCAGCGGGTGGCGTTCGGGACCTCGGGCCATCGGGGCTCGGCGCTCGACAGCGGGTTCAACGAGGCCCACATCCTCGCCATCACCCAGGCCATCTGTCTGTACCGGCGGCGGCAGCGAGTCGACGGGCCTCTCTTCCTGGGGATCGACACCCACGCCCTCTCGGAGTCGGCCTGTGCGAGCGCCCTCGAGGTGCTGGCGGCCAATCAGGTGGACGTGATGATCGACGACCGGGACGGGTACACGCCCACACCGGTCATCTCCCACGCCATCCTGACGCACAACCGCGGCCGGACGGGCGGCCTCGCCGACGGGATCGTCGTCACGCCCTCGCACAACCCGCCCGAGGACGGCGGCTTCAAGTACAACCCCCCGACCGGCGGTCCCGCCGACAGCCAGGTCACCGGCTGGATCCAGGATCGGGCGAACGCGCTGCTCGCCGACGGGCTCACGGGGGTGAAGCGCATCCCGTTCGAGCGAGCGCGCCGGGCTCCCACCACGCACCGCCACGATTACATGGACGGCTACATCGGTGACCTCCCGAGCGTCGTGGACCTGGAGGCCGTCCGGGGCGGGACGGTCACCCTCGGCGTCGATCCCCTGGGGGGCGCCGGGGTGCACTACTGGGGCCTCATCGCCGAGCGCTACAAGCTCCCGCTGACGGTGGTGAGCAACGTGGTGGATCCGACCTTTCGTTTCATGACGGCCGACTGGGACGGCAAGATCCGCATGGACTGCTCGTCGCCCTACGCGATGCAGCGCCTGATCGGGCTCAAGGATCGCTTCGACGTCGCCTGGGCATGCGATACGGACCACGACCGGCACGGTATCGTCGCCGGGAATGCCGGCCTCCTGAACCCGAACCACTACCTCGCCGTCGCCATCTCTTACCTCTTTTCCCATCGCGCGGGGTGGCCGATGGCCGCCGGGATCGGCAAGACGGTGGTGAGCAGCAGCGTGATCGACCGCGTGGCCACCCGGCTCGGGCGCCTCCTCGTGGAGGTGCCTGTCGGTTTCAAGTGGTTCGTCGACGGGCTCCTCGGCGGGTCTCTCGGCTTCGCCGGCGAGGAGAGCGCGGGGGCCTCATGCCTCCGCCGCGACGGCGCGGTCTGGACCACCGACAAGGACGGCATCGTTCTCGGCCTCCTCGCCGCGGAGATGACGGCGGTCACGGCGCGCGACCCGGGCGAGCTTTACCGGGAGCTCACCCGCGAGCTCGGCGAGCCTGCCTACGAGCGCATCGACGCGTCGGCCACACCGGAGCAGAAGGCGATCCTGGCGCGGCTGTCGCCTGGGCAAATCACGGCCTCCGATCTCGCGGGGGACACGATCACGAGCCTCTTGACGGCTGCGCCCGGCAACCAGGCGCCCATCGGAGGGCTGAAGGTGGTCACCCGGAGCGGCTGGTTCGCGGCCCGCCCGTCCGGCACCGAGGACGTGTACAAGCTCTACGCGGAGAGCTTCAAGGGCCGCGACCACCTGCGCCGGATCCAGGCGGAGGCGCAGGCGATCATCCAGCGGGCTTTCGAGGCGGGCGCGGCCGGCTGACCGACCCCGTTCACCACCCGTGGATCCTGGCTCCACTATGCGGATGGGCCTGGTTCCGCGTCGAGTCGGGGTTGACGGTACTCGCGATGCGGCAGTCCCCGAGGAGTGATCACCCGCGCCGGATCCAGGCGGAGGCGCGGGTGATCGTCGCCTGAGAGACTATCCGCTCTCGCCAGACTTCGCCTGATTCAAGGCCTGGCAGGGCGCTGTCGGCCGGGCTCGGACTCCGGCCCGGCGGCGGACGCGGGCTCGGCGGCCTTCTCCCGCTTTGCCTCCGGCTTGGCGGGGGCCGCCGCTCTGGACGGCTCGGGCTTCTTTTGCGGGGGCGTCGCGACGCTGGGCGGCGCCGGCGGTTGCGGTCGGCCGACGGCGCTCTCGCGCTTGGCGGCACCCGGCTGGACGGGGGCCATCGCACCAGGCGCCTCAGCAGGCTTTTGCGGGGGCGTCGCGACGCTGGGCAGCGCCGGCGGCTGCGGTCGGCCGACGGCGCTCTCGCGCTTGGCGGCACCCGGCTGGACGGGGGCCATCGCACCAGGCGTCTCAGCAGGCTTTTGCGGGGGCGTGGCGACGCCGGGTGGTGCCGGCGGCTGCGGTCGGCCGACGGCGCTCTCGCGCTTGGCGGCGTCCGGATGGACGGGGGCCATCGCCCCGGGTGCGTCAGCGGCGCGTGCAGCCGGGGTCTCCTTCTTGGGCGCTCGCACGAGCCGCGGCGCCGCAATTGGCACCATCGCGGCCCCGGTGGTCGCGAGC
>JACPCX010000187.1:0-26363 GCA_016184305.1 Candidatus Rokuibacteriota bacterium
GATCCCGAGTTCTACGCCTTCTCGCGCACGCTCGAGGCCTACAAGGAGGGGCAGAACAAGAACTCCACGCTGATCCTGACCACGGAGAGCGACTACTACCGGTACCTGAAGGACGCCGGGGTCCGACCCCTGCCCGGGGCGGCTCCGGCTCGGTCGAGCCGGTAGCGCCGTGAGTCGGAAGCTCGCCGCGGATGGAGAGGGTCTCGCGGGGCCTCGCGCGACTAAGGATAGGCCGGCCCAGGCGAGCCCCACAAGACGCTTGCGGGCCTGCGCCCCCGCCGGGGGATACTGTGGGTATCGTGGACTGGCGAAGCGAGGGGATCGGTGGGCAAGCACGGCCCCGCGGCCCAGATCGGCGCCGCGCTGGCCTCGGGGCTCGCATCGCTCCTGGCGCTGTGCCCCGAGGACCGCAGGAAGGTGGGGGTGTGCGGGATCAGCGCCGGGTTCGCCGCACTGTTCGGGGCGCCGATCGCGGGATGCATCTTCGGGATCGATCGTGGGACAGCCGCCGCGCTGGGCATCGTGTCGCTGGTGGCGGAGGCGGCGAACACGCCACTGGCCGCCTCGGTGATGGCCATCGAGCTGTTCGGGCCCGCGGTGGGACCGCTGGCAGCCCTGGCGTGCATCGTGAGCCTCCTCATGGCCAGCCATCGGAGCGTCTTCGGGACCCAGCTTCTCGGTACACCAAGAGCGGGTCGCTGCGCGGTCGAAGCCGCGCGGAGCTGAGCCACGCCGCGGTCGTGCGGACGCCCCGACCGTGGCTCCGGCGTCTTCGGGCGCTCCGGGTAGGGTGGCACCGCCGGCGCTCCCGGCGGCGCCCGGGCCGCTCCCGCCGAGCCGATCCGTGATGGCGCGTGCGCGCGCGTCATCGTGGCGGCGCGGCGCCAACCTGTCGCGGCCTCGGGCGCGCCTCGATCCCGGCCGCGGCGCATCTGGCTTCCAAGTCCGCGCCGGGCAGGACGGACGCCGGGATCGCCCGCCGCCGACCATTGGCATCGTCCTTGCGAATCTCCCAGCGCGGGATGAGTCACACGACGCCGATCATCTACAACCTCTTCCCGACCCTCGCGGGGCCGCTTCGGCTGTGGCAGGCCCATGCGGAGCGGGCCCACGAGATGGGCTTCAACTGGCTCTACGTCAACCCGGTGCATGCCCCGGGATTCTCGGGCAGCCTCTACGCGATCAAGGACTACGAGCGGCTCCATCCGGCGCTGACCCCGGGGGAGGCCGGCGCCAGCCTGGACCGCCTTGCTCCCGTGTTCCGGGCCATCCGCGATCTCGGCATGGGCGTGATGGTGGATCTGGTGGTGAACCACACCGCCAAGGACAGCCCGCTCGTCGCCGAGCACCCGGCATGGTTCCGGTGGGACGCGAAGGGGCAGGTCGTGAGCCCCTCGGCCATCGACCCGGCCGACACCGGAAAAGTCACGGTCTGGGGCGATCTGGCGGAGGTGGACAACGAGGACTCCCGCGACCGCGACCCGCTGTGGCGGCACTGGGAGGGCATCGTCCTGCGCCTCCTCGAGGTGGGCTGTACGGGCTTCCGCTGTGACGCGGCCTACAAGGTCCCCGTGCCGCTCTGGCGGCGCCTCATCAACACGGCGCGGACGCGGCGCCCCGAGGTCGTGTTCGTGGCCGAGACCCTCGGCTGCCGCCTCGAGGAGATCGAGGCCCTGGGGGAGGCCGGGTTCGGGTATCTCTACAACAGCTCCAAGTGGTGGGACTTCGTGGAGCCGTGGTGCCTGGAGCAGCACGAGCAGTTCCGCGGCCTGGCGCCGTCCATCGCGTTTCCGGAGTCGCATGACACCGCGCGCCTAGCGGCCGAGACCGGGGGAAGCGAGACCGTGCAGCGCCAGCGCTACGCCTTCGCGATCGCCTTCTCGGCGGGCGTGCAGATCACCATGGGGTACGAGTTCGGGTTCCGGCGTCAGCTCCACGTGGTGGAGACCAGGCCGGAGGGCTGGGAAGCGCCGCTCTTCGATCTTCGCGCGTTCATCAGGGGCGTCAACGACCTCAAGCGGCGCCATCCTCTCCTGGCCGGCGAGGGCGTGCTGCGGCTCCACTCGACCCGGGCGCCTGACGTGACCGTGATCGAGCGCTGGTCCGACGAGCGCGGCACTCACCGCGGGCTCATTGTCGTCAACCGCAACGGCAGCGCCCCCCGCGAGGTGACGCTGGCGGGCGCGGCCCAGCCGCAGGGGGCCCGGCTGTTCCGGCCTTGCGTGGACGGCGCCACGCCGACCATCCTGCCGGGGGCCGGCCGCGTGCGGCTGGCGCCCGCCGAGGTGGCGCTCATCATGGAGGCGCTGTGACGGCCAGCGCCCCGTTGGGCCTCGCCGCGCGCGTCTTCGCCCCTGGCGCGCCGGCCTTCGGCGTGCTGCCCCGGCACCCGAGCCTCGCCCGGCTCGTGGCCGCGGTGCTGCAGCTCCTCGGCGTGCTCCTCCTCAAGCCCGAGCAGCGATGAGGGTGTCCGTGGCGCGCGCACGACGACGTGAGGGGCGAGGGCTGGGGGATCGCGGACGGGTACGAGGACGCCCTGGGAGCCTGGCGCCCGACGAGACCCGGGCCGCGCTCGTCGCCGCGATGCGGGCGGGCGGGAGCGAGCGGGAGGCGGCCGGCTGGGTCCGGGTGCTTCGCCGGGGCCAGCGCCTGGCCGTGGACGGGCCGGCCGAGGTGAGGCTCGAGGACGGGACGGTCCTGGCGGTGAAGCACAACCTGCCCGCGGACCTCCCCCTCGGCTATCACGAGCTAAGTTGGCCGGACGGCTCGCATCCTGAAACCCTCATCGTGACCCCCGGCCGCTGCCATCTGCCCGCCGGGCTCAAGGCCTAGGGCCTGGCGGTGCAGCTCCACGCGCTTCGCTCCGCGGGGAGCTGGGGCATCGGCGATCTCGGCGACTTGCGGGCGCTCGGCGAATGGGCGAGCGCCGATCTCGGGGCACGCGTGAGCGTGATCAATCCGCTCCACGCCGCCACCCCCGTGCTGCCACAGGAGCCGAGCCCCTACCGGCCGTCGAGCCGGCGCTACCTGAGTCCCCTGTACGTGCGGATCGAGGAGGCGCCAGGCCCCTCGAAGACATGCTCGGAGTCGAGGAGCGCCCGAACATGCCAGCCACCACCGGAGCGCAATGGCCGAGCTGGTGCCTGGCTCTCCCGGCACCCCTGGAGGACATACAGCGCGCGGCGGCCGCGCGGGAAGTGGCCCAGGTGCTCCGAGCGCGGCAGGGAGCGCGCGCGCCATAATGCGCCTGGCGCGCGCCGGGGCGCAGCGCCCGGCGGGAGGCGACCAAGATGAAGGACTCCGGAGGGCTCAAGACCCTGGTGGTGGCGGTGCTGGCGTCGGCGCTGACCGTGTTCGCCTTGCAGAACCACACGGCGGTAAGGATCCGGGTTCTCGTCTGGCACTTCGAGGGGATGTCGCTGGCGGCCGTGATCCTGCTCTCCGCGGCGGCCGGGATCGTGCTCGTCGGCGTGCCCCTGTGGATCGATCGCTGGCGGCTCCGGGCGCGGCTGCGGGTGCTCGAGGCGAAGGTAGTCGCGGCGGCCGACACCGCGCGCGCCGACCACGGTGGGATCGGCGATGTCGGCGCCCCGCGCTGACGCGGAGGTCCCGCAGTGCGGCCCGTGGGTGGGTGCCGCCGCGCGCGTCTAGAGGCGGCGCCCGCCCGCCGCCTACTCTTCCTCCCCGTACTTGTCCTTGAGGGTGGCCACCACCGCGGGGTCGGCGAGGGTCGTGGTGTCGCCCAGCGCGCGGCCCTCGGCGATGTCGCGGAGGAGCCGGCGCATGATCTTGCCGCTCCTGGTCTTCGGCAGGTCAGCGGCGAAGATCAGGTCGTCCGGGCGGGCCAGGGCGCCGATCTTCTTGGCGACGTGGCCCTTGAGCTCTTCCATCAGCTCCTTCGACCCCTGGGCCCCGTCGCGGATCGTCACGAAGGCCGCGATGGCCTGGCCCTTGATGTCGTGCGGGCGGCCGATGACGGCGGCCTCGGCCACGAGCGGGTGATCCACCAGCGCCGACTCCACCTCCATCGTGGACACGCGGTGGCCGGAGACGTTCATGACATCGTCCACCCGCCCCAGGAGCCAGAAATAGCCGTCCTCGTCCCGCTTGGCGCCATCGCCGGTGAAGTACGTGCGGGGGAAGCGGCTCCAGTACTGGGCCTTGTAGCGCTCCGGGTCTCCGTAGATGCCGCGGAGCATGGCTGGCCAGGGCTTTTTCAGGACCAGGTAGCCCGCCTTGGCGGGCTCGCCCTTGTCGTTGACCACGTCGGCGTCGATGCCGGGGAAGGGCCGGGTGGCCGAGCCCGGCTTGAGCGTGGTGAGGCCGGGCAAGGGGGTGATCAGGATCATGCCGGTCTCGGTCTGCCACCAGGTGTCCACCACGGGGCAGCGGCCCTGGCCGATGATCTTCCAGTACCAGACCCAGGCCTCCGGGTTGATGGGCTCGCCCACCGTCCCCAGGAGCCTCAGGCTCGAGAGGTTGCAGCGGTTCGGGTACTCCTCGCCCCAGCGCATGAAGGTCCGGATGGCGGTGGGCGCCGTGTAGCAGATGGTGATGCCGTGCTTCTCGATGATGCGCCAGAAGCGGTCCTTGTCCGGGTAGTCCGGCGTCCCCTCGTACATCATGCTCGTGGCGCCATTGGCGAGCGGCCCGTAGATCACGTAGGAGTGGCCGGTGACCCAGCCCACGTCGGCGGTGCACCAGTAGACATCGGTATCCATCAGGTCGAACACCCACTTGGTCGTGGCATAGATCCCCGTGAGGTAGCCGCCTGTCGTGTGGACGATGCCCTTGGGCTTGCCCGTCGAGCCCGAGGTGTAGAGGAGGTAGAGCATGTCCTCCGAGTCCATCTTCTCGGCCGGACAGAGGGCCGGCGCGTCCTTGATGAAGTCGTCCCACCAGATGTCACGCCCGGGCTTCATGTGGATCTCCTGGCGCGTGCGCCGGAGCACGACGACCGTCGTGACGTCGGGGCACTCGTTGAGCGCCTCGTCCGCGGTCTTCTTGAGCGGCACGACCCCCCCCCGCCGGTAGCCGCCATCGGCCGTGATGAGGATGCGCGAGTCGGCGTCGTGGATCCGGTCGCGGATGGCATCGGGAGCGAATCCGCCGAAGATGACGCTGTGGGGCGCGCCGATCCGGGAGCAGGCCAGCATCGCCACCGCCAGCTCGGGCACCATGGGCATGTAGAGGGTGACCCGGTCCCCCTTCTTCACGCCGTGCTTCCTGAGCGCGGCGGCGAAGCGGTTCACGTCCCTGTAGAGGTCCCAGTAGGTGAGGGTCCGGGTGTCCCCCGGCTCCCCTTCCCAGATGAGGGCCGCCTTGGTCCGACGCGCCGTATCGATGTGGCGGTCCAGGCAGTTGTAGGAGACGTTGAGCTTGCCGCCGACAAACCACTTGGCGTCCGGCAGCTTCCACTCGAGCCCCTTCCTCCACGGCTTGAACCAGTGGAGCTCCTTCGCCCAGCGCTCCCAGAACTTCACGGGGTCCCTGGCGGCCTCGGCGTAGATGGATGCCCGCTTGGCGTTGGCGCGCTTGGCGAACTCCTTGGGCGGAACGAACTTCCGCCGCTCCTTGAGAAGGGCCTCGATCGGGGCCGTCCCGCCTGCCGTCTTGGTGGTCATGAGTCACCCTCGCTCTGGTGTGCGATACGAATCGGCGCGCTCAGCGCACCGGCTCCCTGTGTCTAAACCATCTTCGGGCGGACTTCAAGGGGCCCCTGGCCCGCGTCGACGCTGAGCCTTCTATGACGGGTGGGCGTTCTCACTCCGGGGGCGGGAGCCGGTGGCGGGAGGCCAGCCCCTCGAAGGACGCCTCGATCTCGCCCGCGATCTCGGCGGCGACGGCATCGGGGCTGCCGGCTCGCTCGGCCTCCTCCCCTCGACTCCACCCCTCCAGGTAGGCGTCTGACGCCGAGGCGCCCGTGCGCATGGCCACGGCGTCGATGAGATCCTGGAAGCGCGGCGACAGCGGCCGACGCACCGTCCGGTCCCCGTCGGAGGCCTCGACGACCGACGGAATGCCCTGCCAGCGAACGATGCGGTAGCGCGCCATGGTCCGTATCCCGGCGCCCATTCTACCCAAACACGCCTCCTTCGCTTGACAAAGGTTCACCCCCCGCTTAGCCTCCACCCATGATCGATACCAAGACGGCGGAGCGGGAGCTCACGACCTATCTCCGGCCGCAGACCTTCCCCGTGGCCATCCGCATGCTCAAGCCCGGCGAGCCCATCCCCGAGCGCGCCAAGCGGCCCGCGCGCGACTTCAAGAAGCTCAGCATGGCGTGCCAGGTGATCGACATGGCGCGCCGCTACGGCTGGATGATCGCGCTCACCCGCGAGGACCATATCTGCTCCCTCGGCATCACCGCCATCGGTTTCGACAGGCCCCTGCCGATCTACAACGTGGGCACGCTCTGTGAGGGCATGTACACGGAGACGAAGGAGGCGGGACAGCGCTCGGAGGCAGCCATCGACAAGTTCGCCCCCGGCGAGTACGCGACCCTCCTCGTCGCGCCGCTCGACCGCGCGGCATTCGAGCCCCACCTCGTGTGCGTCTATGGCAACCCGGCCCAGGTGATGCGCCTCACCCAGGCGGCGCTCTGGAAGCGGGGCGGGCGCCTGGCGTCATCCTTCGAGGGGCGCGCCGTGTGCGCCGACATCATCGTCACCACCATGCAAACCGGCGAGCCGCAGGTCATCCTCCCCTGCTCCGGCGACCGCATCTTCGGCCAGACCCAGGACCACGAGATGGCGTTCACCATCCCGTGGCCGCGCATGGAGGAGATCATCGAGGGGCTCCGCGGGACCCACGCCGGTGGCATCCGCTACCCCATCACCCAGTTCATGGAGTACGAGGCGAAGATGCCGCCGCGCTACATGGAGGTGAACCGCCTCTGGGACGCGGAGAAGGGCAAGGCCCCGCTCACCAACCGCGACCGCGTGGTGGCGGCCTACAAGCGCTCCTTCGCCGACCGGGTGCCGGTATACCCCATCGTCGCCTCCTTCGCCGGCACCCTGGACGGGCTCTCCATCGAGGAGTACTGCACGAACCCCGCCCGGGCCATCAAGGCGATGATGAACTACTACGAGCGCTACCAGCCGGACGTGGTGCTCGCCTACAACGACCTGGCGAAGGAGGCCGAGGCCTTCGGCTGCACGGTGAAGTACTCCGACTACGTGGTGCCCTCCATCGAGACGCATATCCTCGAGGACAAGGCCGACCTGGCCCGGCTCACGATGCCGGACCCGTACCGGACAGCCAGGCTGCCCGGCTTCCTCGATCAGTGCGCGGCGCTCGTCAAGGCCGCCCCGCCGGCGGCCATGGGCGCGGTGGCGGTGGGCCCATGGACGATCGCCATGTTGCTCCGCAATCCCGAGACGATGCTGCTCGACACCTTCGAGGATCCCGCATTCATCCACGCGCTCATGCGGATCACCACGGACTTCTGCAAGGCCTGGGGCGAGGCCATCGTCACGACGAAGATCGGCCTGTCCTTCTCCGAGCCGACCGCGTCCAACAGCCTCATCTCGCCGGACAACTACCGCGAGTTCATCGCGCCCTATCACAAGGAGCTGGTGGACCACTTCAAGGCGAGGAAGGTGGGTCTCACGACCCACATCTGCGGGACCACCTACCCCATCTTCGAGGACCTGATCGCCTGCGGCTTCACCACGGTCTCCTTCGATCTGGACCAGCAGTCCGATCCGGCGCTCCACGTGGACCAGCTGAGCCGGTTCATGGAGGTCGCGCACGGGCGCGCCGTGGCCATCGGCAACGTGGACGCCACCCGGTTCGAGACGGCCACCCGGGAGGAGATGGAGGCCGAGGTGCGGCGCTGCATCGACGCCGCGGCCAGGCAGTCCGGGTTCATCCTCTCCACGTCGTGCGAGATCCCGCCCCGCTCCGACCCGGAGATCGTGCGCTGGTTCATGGACACGGCCCACGACTACGGCCGCTACGACCGCCTCCTCGGGTAGCCGATCACAGCGCGAGCGCTCAGGCTGTATCGTTTCTCGCACTCCCGATCTCCCCGGGCTGGCGATCCCAGTGGCGCCCCTCCGGGAAGAGCCGCGATGGCGCGATACGCCGTATTGCGTTACGGCACCCATGCTGGTAGGCTCCGGCCATGGCCATCCAGAAGGTGACTGTGCACATCGATCGGGATCTGCTCCGCCGCGCCCGGGAGCGAACCGGCAAAGGGGTGAGCGTCACGATCCGCCAAGGCCTCGAGATCGTCGCCGCCAGCGAGGCCTACGATCGCCTGCGAGCCCTTCGCGGCAAGGTCAAGCTCTCCCTCGATCTCGCCCGCCTCCGGGACGACCGCCGCTGATCGCGCTCGATAGCAGCGCGCTTGTCTCGTACCTGGCGGGCGACGCCGGTGCGGACGTGGAGGCCACGGCGCTCGTTCTCGACCACAGGCAAGCCGTGCTTCCGCCGGTGGTGCTCTCGGAGCTGCTCAGCGACCCTGGACTGCCCGCTGCCGTCAGAGAGTCGCTACTTCTCCTCCCGCGGCTGGAGGTGCTGGACGGCTACTGGGAGCGTGCCGGGCTCCTGCGGGCCCGCGTCCTCGCTCGGGGGCAGCGGGCGAGACTGGCCGATACCTTGATCGCCCAGTCCTGCATCGACCACGACGTTGAGCTCGTGACCCGCGACGCGGACTTCCGGCACTTCGCGCGCGCCGGCGGGCTGCGCCTGTTCGGGGCACGGAGGATTCGATGAATCCCGCGGTCATCGGAGTCGGCATCGAGGGAACGGGCATCGCCGAAGTGCGCAGCGGCTGCGCTCCCGGGGGTCCTGCAGCGGCGTTAGCGCGAGCGCCTCGATGCCGCCGTCGAACCCACCGTCAAGATCCGGCCGCGGGCTGAGCCGCGAAGGTCGAGGTCCTCTCCCCCACCACCGCCGCCTACGACCGCACCACCAAGGCCCGCCGCTACGCCGCCCTCGGCGTCCCACACCTGTGGCTCGTGGACCTCGAGGCCGGCCGCGTCGAGTGCCACCGCCGGGAGGGCGCCAACTATCGGCTGCTGCTCGCCGCCGGCCCCGCCGACACGCTTACCCACCCCGACTTCTCCGGGCTGGCGATCCCGGTGGCGCCCCTCTGGGAATAGGCGCGGCCGCCCCGCGCCCGTGTGCCAGATCGCACGGAGCGCCGGTACGTCTCCATGTCGCGCGCCGCCCGGAGATGCATGGACCGCGCGTGGGCGGCAAGCGTCTCGATCTCCCGGTACGCGGAACGGCCGCTGCGCTCCCGGGCAATGAGCCAGAGATGCCCTACGTCCGCATCATGGTCTCCTTTGGCGCAGACGACGGGCTTGCGGGAGGAGAGGTCGGAGGCTTTCGATCGCGTCCATGTGGCGGGGCCACGTCGTCTCGATCCACGTCACTGGCGAAGCCTCGGCGCCCATGGACACTCTCGCCGAGGCGCGCGCGGTGCCCGGCCGCGGGCTGGAGGGCGACCGGTACTTCCTGGGCACGGGCTTCTACTCCAACCGTCCGGGCGTCGGGGGGCGGGAGATCACCCTGATCGAGACGGAGACGCTGGACGCTCTCGCCAAGACGCTCAACATCAAGCTCCCGGCCGTCGAGTCCCGCCGCAACATCGCCATGTCCGGGGCACCACTCAACCACCCGGTGGACCGCGAGTTCTGGGTGGGCGAGGTGCGTCTCCTCGGCACGCGGCTCTGCGAGCCGTGCATGCACCTGGAGCAGCTGACGGGGCTTCAGGGCGTGATGAGCGGGCTCGTCCACCGCGGGGGCTTGCGCGCGCGGATCCTCAACGAAGGCGTGATCCGCACCGGCGACGCGATCCGGCCGGCGTGAAACAGCAAGGGCGCGGTGGGAACCCACCGCGCCCTTGCCCTTCTCGGTTCGACTCGGCTGCTACCAGCGGAACGGTTTCTTGGAGGGCGGCACGCCGTAGGCGCCCCGATCCCCACCACCACCACCACCGCGGCCGCCGCCGCCCGGACGTCCGGGGCCGCGACCGCCCCCACGAGGCCCGCCGCCCCCCCCGCCCGGCGCGCGCGGGTTGGACACATTGACCGTGAGCTTGCGCCCGTCCAGGTCCTTGCCGTTCAGCTCGGCGATGGCCCGCTGGGCCTCCTCCGCCGTGGACAGCTCGACGAAGCCGAAGCCGCGCGACTGCCCGGAGAACTTGTCGGTGACCACCGACGCCGACTCCACCGTCCCGCACTGCGCGAAGTACTCCCGCAGGGTCTCGCTGGTCGTGGAGTATGAGAGCCCGCCGACGTACAGTTTCGCTGCCATGTGAATCTCCTTCGGTTGTTCCTCGGCCCTGACGCACGCCCCGCAAGGCCGAGGAGCCCATCGGAGGCACTGGTGGACCACACACACCAGTGTGATTTTACACCACGATCGCGCGACCGCAAGGCGCGTGACGGGACCATAACTCCGCTCCAAGGATGGTCCCGCCGGGGGAGGGTGTCGGGGCCGAGCCCCCCTGCAGACCGCCGCGCCCGAGCAGCACGAACTGCCCCGGCGGCCGCGTGCGGTCCCCCCGGCGACGCCCGGAGCAGGCTGGGACGGGCCGAGGGACGGCCGGGCGGGGGGGTGCGCGGGGTCCCGAGCCTGATCCCGCGCGCGGGCTCGGCCAGCCGCTCGCGGAGCCAGAGGTCCAGCGGCGATCCGCGCCGGGTGCCGGCCGTCACCACGATGGGCGCGCCGCGGGCCGGAACGAAGCAGAGGCCGCCCGCGGTGGCGCCGGAGAGCGTCACGAGCCGCTCGAGGGTGCGGGCGAATCCGACCTCGGGGGAGGCGGCCCGACCCGGCGTGGCCCGAAGGTCGGCGAGGAGCCGCCCGATCTTCATCCGCCGGTCAGCTTTTTCTGAGCACCTGGCCGGGAAGGGCGCCGGTGTGCTCGCCCCCGTCGACGACCATGCGGCCGTTGACGAGCACGCCCTCGATCCCGCGGGCGTACTGATGCGGATCCTCGTAGGTGGCAAGGTCGGCGACACGCTCCGGGTCGAACAGCACAACGTCCGCCTTCGCCCCCACCCGGAGCACACCTCGATCGGCGAGGCCCAGCCGCGCGGCGGGTAGGGCCGTCATCTTCCTCACGGCGGCTTCCAGCGTCAGCACGTGCTGGTCGCGGACATAGCGGGCGAGGACGCGCGGGAAGGTCCCGTAGCTGCGCGGGTGGGGCTTGCCGGCGGCCAGCTCCCCGTGGGCCGCCAGCGACGAGCCGTCCGAGCCGATCATCACGCAGGGGTGGGCGAGCGCGCGGCGGAGGTCGGCCTCGTCGAGCTGGAAGAGGATCATGTAGCCTTTCCCCTTCTCGGCGAGGATCAGGTCGATGCATGCATCGAGAGGGTCTTGCTGCCAGCCCGCGGCGATGTCGGACAGGCGCCGTCCCTGGGCCTCCGGCCGCGACGGGGCATAGGCGACCATGATGTCCTCCCAGCCGAGCCCCCGCATGAGCGTCTCGCCGCCGCCGGTGAGCTCCGCACGGACGCGGGCGCACACGGCGGGGTCGCGGAGACGCTCCAGCATGGCGTCGATGCCGCCTTCCAGCACCCAGTCGGGCAGGAGCGTGCGCAGCGTGGTGCTGGAGGCGGTGTACGGGTAGACGTCGGCCATCACATCGAGGCCCTCGGCGCGGCCGGCGTCGATGAGCGCGAGGGCGTCCTTGACCTTGCCCCAGCTGGGGCGTCCGGCCGCCTTGATATGGCTCACCTGGACCGGCAGCCCTCCCTCGCGCCCCACGCGGATGGCCTCGCTCACCGCGTCGAGGAGCGTGGCCCCTTCGCCGCGGATGTGGCTGGCGTAAAAGCCGCCGCAGGCCGCGACCCGCCGCGCCACGGCCACGATCTCCGCCGTGGCCGCATAGGAGCCCGGCGCGTAGATGAGCCCCGTGGCGAGCCCCGCGGCGCCCTGGGCCATCGCCTCGTCGGCGAGGCGCTCCATCGTCGCGAGCTCTCGGGCGCTCGGCTCCCGCCGCGCGAAGCCCATGGCCGCCAGCCTGAGCGTGCCGTGGCCCATGAGCTGGACGACGTTGACCGCCACGCCCCCGTCCTCGTAGCGGCGGAGGTACTCGCCCATCGAGCGCCACGAGAAGTCCATGCCCGGCGGCAGGTAGAGGGCGAAGCCCTTCATCTCCTCCCGGAACTCGTCCGAGACGGGCGCGGGCGAGAAGCCGCAGTTGCCGACGACCTCGGTGGTGACGCCCTGGCGGATCTTGGACTCGGCGCGGCGGTTGGCCCAGAGCCGCCAATCCGAATGCGAGTGGATGTCGATGAAGCCGGGCGTGACGGTGAGCCCCGCGGCACCGATGGTCCGCCCCGCGCGCTCGCGGGAGAGATCCCCGATGGCGGTGATGGTGTCTCCCACGAGCCCCACGTCGGCGCGCGCGCCGGGGGTGCCGGTGCCGTCGATGACGGTGCCGCCCTCGATCTTGATGTCAAGCACGGGCAACCGAGGCCTCGGTGCGCTCGATCTGCGCGAGGCACGCGGTGACAAGGTCCACCGGCGAGAGCGATCCGGCGCGGATCCGCCGAGCGGCCTCGGCTGCGGGGAGATCGTGGAGGTCGGGCATCGGGCTAGCGGAGGGCCTCGAGGACTTCCGCGACGACCTCGAACCGCAAGATGGCGCCCATGGCGCCGTCGCCCAGGAGGGGGCGCTCGGCCAGACGCGCGACGAAGGGGGCGGCCATGCTAGCGCGCCGCCTGCTCGCGGGCCGCGAGCGCGCCGAGGATCCGTGACACGACCTGATCGGGGCCGAGGCCCGTGGTGTCCACGCTGAGGTCGGCCTGCCGGTAGAAGGGCTCGCGCGACCGGCAGAGCGCCTCCACCTCGTCGCGGGTCCGGCCCGCCAGCATGGGCCGCGCGCCCGCGCGCAGGGCCCGCTCGTAGAGCGCGCCGAAGTCGCCCGCGAGCCAGATCACGGTGCCGAGCGCGCGAAGAGCCTCCATCCGTCCCTCGCGGCCCGGCAGGCCGCCCCCCGTGGCGATGACGCCGCTGGTCTTGAGGCGGAGGACGCGCAGCGTCTCCTCCTCGGCAGCGCGGAAGTGGGCCTCGCCGTGCCGGGCGAAGATCTCGGGAATGGAGCAGCCCTCCCGGGCGGTGATCATGTCGTCGGTCTCGACGAAGCAGCGGCCGAGGCGCCTGGCCAAGAGGCGCCCGACCGAGGACTTGCCCGCGCCCATGAAGCCCACGAGGATCAGGTTCTCGGGCATGACAGGCGCCATCGTATCACTTCCGCTCCCAGGCCGTCCCCTCGCCCCGCCGCATGGGCTCCACCCACAGCTGCCGCACCACCTCCCACACGCCCGCCAGGAGCGGAATGGCGACGAGGGCGCCCACGAGGCCCGCGAGCTGGACGCCCGCCAGGATCCCGAGCAGCACGGCCACCGGATGAAGCCCGGTGGCGCGGCCGATGAACTGCGGAATGAGGAACTTGCCCTCGAGGAGATTCGCCCCCCAGAACAGGAGGGCCGTCCAGAGCGCCAGCGTGGGCGAGATGTTGACGGCGGAGAGCAGGCCGAGCACCGCCGCCGCCGGCGAGCCGAGGAACGGGACGATGTTCAGCGCCGCGGCGACGCCGCCGATCAGCAGCCAGTACGGTACGCCGAGGAGGCCGAGTCCCGCGGCGATCACCGCCCCGACGCACAGGCTCACGACGAGCTGGCCGCGGACGTATCCGCCCATGACGGCCAGCACCGGCCCGGCCAGGGCCGCCGCGCGCTCCCGGTGCGCGGGGGGCAGCAACGCTGCCAGCGCGCGACCGATGTGCTCGGCGTCGATCACGAGGTAGGCCGCCAACACGATGACGAGGAAGAAGCCCACGACGGCGCCGATGACCCCGGCCGTCGCGCGCAGGGTGTTCTCGATCAGGATCTTGCCGATGCCCGCCAGCCCGTCACCGCCCGCCGGAACTGCCGGCAGCGGGATCTCCCAGCGCGCCCCCCAGGCGATCACCTGCGCGGCCCAGCCCTTCGCGTTCTCGACGAGCGCCGGGAGCTGGCCGGCAAACTGCGTCCCCTGCTCGACGAACGCGGGGATGAGGAAGCGCCCGAGCACGGCGACCACGAGCGCGGCGCCCAGGTAGACGCCGGCCATAGTGGCGATGCGGGGGACGTGGCGGCGGTCCCCCCAGCGCGCCGCCGGCAGGATGGCCGCCGCCAGGATCAGCGCGGTGAGGAGCAGCATCCAGAGCTGCCACGTCTGCGCGAACACCCACACCGCCGCGGCAGCGACAAGCAGCCGCCCGATGGTCGCCCAGGGCAGGACGCTCACCGATGCACGGTCCGGTCGGCGGGCGCGCGGCGGAAGGCGCAATCGGCCATCCAGCAGCGGCGGCACTGGGTGAAGTAGTGGTCCACGCGGGCCTCCGGCCCGATGCCGACGAGGAAGGAGATGGTCTTGACCGGCATCATGAAGCACGCCGCGTTGAGCGCGACCCCGATGGACGTTCCCGGGCAGAGGCGGAACAGCTCCCGCTGCTGGGCCGTGTCCCAGCCCGCGTAGCCCGGGCTGATGCGGTTGGTCACCCGGATCCCCTCGGCGATGGCATCCTGGCACAGGAGGTCGTTGACGTGCTCGGCCAGGCTCTCGACGGCGGCCGAACCCACGCTGTCGAGCATCACCGCCAGCGGGAGATCGTGGGCGTCGAAGAGCGCTCGCACCTGGTCCTCGAGAGGCTGGCCCACGGTGCAGACGCCGGCGCCGACACTCGTGAGCGCACCCCAGAGCCGGCCGACATGCGGGATGCGCAGCTGCTCGCCGGCGGCCTCGATGTGGCCGGCCTCCTGGCCCGAGACCGGGACGGCGCGGTACACGCAGCGCGGCTCCATGAGCCGCTCGCCGAGGGCGAGAGCCTCGTCGAAGAGGGCCATGACATCATCCGTGGGGACATCAATCCCCTTCTTGTAGCCCTGGAGGCGCAGGACCTCGTCGGGATCGACGCGAACGGGCAGCCCCTCGATGACGAGGGGCTCGGGGGACCGGACGGTGAGGACCTCGCTCACCGCTGACGGCGGGAGCGGACGACCTCGGCGATGAGGCGGACATGCTCGGCGCCGGAGCCGCAGCAGCCGCCGACGATGCTGCAGCCGGCGTCGAGCAGCGCGGGGTACTCCTTCGCCATGGCCTCGGGCCCGAGTTCGTATGTGGTCCGATCCCCGGAGGTGATGGGCAGGCCCGCGTTGGGGTACGCGACGAGCGGCACGGAGGTGGCGGCGCGCATCTCGCGGATGATGGAGATGGCCCGGTCGGGGCCGCGTCCGCAGTTCATCCCCACGATGTCGGCCCCCGCGGCCACGAGGTTGCGCGCGACGTCTGCCGGGCTCTGGCCCCACATGGTCCGGTCGCGGTCGTGCAGCTCCTCGTACTGGAAGAACATGGTGGCCATGACCGGCCGGTCGGTGGCCGCCTTGCAGGCCCGGATCGCCGCCACGGCCTCCTGGGGGAACATCATCGTCTCGACGGCGAAGATGTCCACGCCGCCCTCGGCCAGCGCCTCAGCCTGCTCCCTGAACGTCGCGACGTACTCCTCGTCGGTGGTGTCGCCAAGGGGCTCGTACTCGGCGGGCAGCCGGCTCGTGGGCCCGATGGAGCCCGCCACGTACCCGCCGGGCGGGCACACGGAGCGGGCCAGCCAGGCTCCCTTCTCGTTGAGCTCGCGGTTGCGGTTGCCGATCCCGTACTCGTTGAGCTTGAGCCGGGTGGCGCCGAAGGTGTTCGTCTCGACGAGGTCGGAGCCAGCCGCGAAGTACCCCGCGTGGATGCCGCGCACCACGTCACCGTGGGTGTCGTTCCACAGCTCGGGGCAGGCGCCGTTCGCGAGCCCGGCCTCGAAGAGGGCCGTGCCGTAGCCGCCGTCGAAGACGAGGAGCTCGCCAGCCTGCACCCGCTCGACGATCTCCCAGCCGCGGGCTCGGCCGGCCATCACGCCGCGGCCACCGGGACGCCCATCAGCGCCTTCGCCCGCACGACCGCCAGCGTGGAGTCCTTGGCGTAGCCGTCGGCGCCGATCTCATCGCAGTACGCCTGCGTGACGGGCGCGCCGCCGATCATGACCTTGACGCGCTCGCGCAGCCCCGCTTTCTGGAGCGCGTCGATGGTGCGCTTCATGCCCGGCATGGTCGTGGTCATCAGGGCCGAGATGCCGACGATCTGCGCGCCGTGCTCCTCAACCGCCGCGACGAACTTCTCTGGCGCCACGTCGCGCCCGAGATTGTGCACCTTGAAGCCGGCGCCCTCGAGCATCATCCCGACCAGGTTCTTGCCGATGTCGTGGAGGTCGCCCTGGGCGGTGCCGATGACGACCACACCGAGCGACTGGCCGGCCGCCCCGGCGGCGGTGAGGAGCGGCTTGAGCAGGTCGAGCCCGGCGTACATGGCCCGAGCCGACAGGAGCACCTGCGGCACGTAGTACTCGTTCCGCCTGAACTTCTCGCCCACGACATCCATGCCGGGGATGAGCCCCCGGAAGATCAGGTCGATGGGGCGGAGCGAGAGCGCCAGCCCCTCTGTGGTCATCCTGAACACCGCGTCCTTGTCGCCCAGGATGAGGGCCCTCGACATGGCGGGGAAATCGAAGCCATCGAAGCTCGGCGATGTGCTCATGCCCGGATTCTCCCACAGGCCCGAAGAGCTCCGCAAGGCGAAGGGGCGTCCGACCCGCCCGCTCTAGGCCATTCGGCTTGACCCGCCTGTATCCGGTACACTAGAATTCGCAAAATCGTAGCCTCGGGGCTCACCCGAGGGAAAGGGGGGCTGGTGAGGCTCAAGGTCCTTGGGGCCTACGGCAGCGAGGGTCAGGGGCAGCGGCCCTCGGCCTTTCTGGTGGATGACCGGGTGCTGGTGGACGCCGGCACCGTGGGCGGCGCGCTCTCGGTGCCCGCGCAGATCGCCGTCGAGCATGCGATCCTCAGCCACGCGCACCTGGATCACACGGTCGGCCTCGCCTTCCTCACGGATACCCTGGCGATGATCGCGCCCGAGCGGTGCATCACCGCGTGCAGCATTGCCCCGGTCATCGACACGCTGCGCGCCCACATCTTCAACGACACCCTCTGGCCGAACTTCACGGTGATCCCCTCGCGCGCAGAGCCGGTGCTCAGGCTCCGCGAGCTCCCCGAGGAGACCGAGTCGCGCGTGGGGGAGCTGTGGGTGACACCGGTGCCGGTGGATCACACGGTGGCGACGGCGGGCTTCATCGTGCACGACGGGGAGACGGGGTTCGTCTACTCGGGCGACACGGGCCCGACGTTGCGCCTGTGGCAGACGGCCCGGGAGATGCGCGGACTCAAGGCCCTGATCGTGGAGACCGCCTTCCCGAACCGGATGGACGGGCTGGCCCGGGCATCAGGCCATCTGACCCCGGCCATGCTCGGCCGCGAGATGGACAAGATGCCCCCGGACCTGCCGATCTGGGTGTTCCACGTCAAGCCGCAGATCTACGAGGAGACGGCCGAGGAGCTCGCCCGGATCGACCCCGCCCGCATTCACATCCTCGAGCAGGGCAAGACGTATAGTTTTTGACCCGGCACGGGCACCCGGGCTGTTGCCCGCCCGTGCCCGCCGGATCCTCACGCTGCCCGACTTTCCTCACGCGATCTGAGCCGCTGTTATTCCTGACCCGGCACGGGCACCCGGGCTGTCGCCCGCCCGTGCCCGCCGGATCCTCGCGCTACGCGACTTTCCTCAGGCGATCTGAGCCGCTGTCATCCCGGTGGGCGGGGCCGGCGCGCCGCGTCACCGGGGACGGGTGGGGGCGTAAAGAAAGTCGGCCAGCCAGCCGTTCACCGTCGCCGCGTGCTCGATCTGCGGGAAGTGGCCGCAGCGCTCGAGCCAGCCGCCCTGGGCCGAGGGCAGCCCGCCAGCCACCGCCTTGGCGTGGGAGATCGGGACCACCGGATCCTGCCTGCCGTGAATCACCAGGAACGGCTGCTCGAGCCGGGCCAGCGCCGTCCGGTACGCGGCAGCCTCAGCGGTGAAGGCGGCCCTGACGGAGCGCAAGGTGGAGAGATAGGCGGCACGACCCGCCGCGCTCGAGCGCGCGGCGTACTCGTGGGCGACGAGGAACGCGATCTCATCGGAGTCGGGCGCGGCGAAGCAACGGGCCAGCGCAGCGGCGCAGAGGCCGGGGGTGAGAAGGGCCGAGGCGATCTCTCCGACCCCGGGCAGCGCCATGAGCCGGTAGACGAGGGACGGGCGCAGCGGAAAACCCGGGACCGTCGCGCCGAGGAGCGCCAGGCGCTCCACCCGTCCGGGCCACAGGACGGCGCAGGTGACTGCGACGGCGCCGCCGAGGGAGTGGCCTACCAGCCGGACGCGCTCGACCCCGAGGACCCGGAGCAGACCATCCACCGCCCGGGCGTGGAAGGAGAGCCGGTACGCGCGGCGCGGCTTGGCGGATTGGCCGAAGCCCGGGAGATCCAGCGCGATCACCGTCCCGTCGCCGCGGAGCGCGGCGACGGTGCCACGCCACGACTCGGCGAACCCGCCCAGGCCGTGTATGAGCAGCGTGACGGGACCGCGTCCCTCGATGACATAGTGGAGGCGGAGCCCGTCGAGATCGCCGCCGACCAGGGTGAGCTCGGGCACGGCGGCGGGGCTATGAGTGGCGCGGGGGCTCCCCGTCCAGCAGCCGGGAGAGCGGCTCCCTGAACGGGAAGAGGCTGAAGATTCCGCCCGTGTGGACGAAGCACAACCGCTGGCCCAGCGCCCTGGGGTCCTTGCGGAGCGTGTCCAGGAGCCCGGCGAAGGCCTTGGCGGTGTACACGGGGTCGAGCACCACGCCTTCATCGCGGGCGAGCCGGACGATGACGCGAAGCTCCTCGTCGCCTACCGCGGCGCGCCCCATGCCCTGATAGCCGTCGAGCAGGTGGATCGTCTTCGGGACCTCGATGGCCAGACCGAAGCGGGTGATAGCCTTGACCATCGTCCGGGCGATGTAGTCGCGGACCCGGTCGGCCGGGAACGCGATGGGGACTCCCACCACGTCCGAGGGCAGGCCCGCGAGCTGCTTGCCCATGAGCAGCCCGGCCTGGCTGCCGCCGCTGAACGCCGTGATGACCACCGAGTCGAAGCGCGGCGCGCCCTGGCCGATCTGCCCGGCCAGCTCCACGGCGCACTCGAGGTAGCCGAGCGCGCCCACCTCGTTGGAGCCGCTCTCCGGGATGACGTAAGGCCGGCCGCCGCGCTGCCGCACCTCCTCCGCGAGCCCATCCAGCGCCTCGTCGACCCGCTCGAACTCGGCATCGGACAGGTAGCGGATGTCGGCGCCGAGCAGCCGGTCCAGGAGGAGGTTGCCGTCGTAGGTCGCGGGCTTCCCACCCTTGACGGCGAGCACGGCGCGCATTCCGAGCCGCGCCGCCACCGCCGAGACCGCGCGACAGCAGTTCGACTGCAGCGTGCCGCAGCTGATGAGGGTGTCGGCGCCCTCGGCCGCGGCCTCGCCCACGAGGAACTCCAGCTTGCGGACCTTGTTCCCCGATTCGAGCAGGCCGGTCAGGTCATCCCGCTTGAGGTACAGCTCGACGCCGAGCTGGCGGGAGAGGCGGTCGAGCTTGAGGATCGGCGTCGGACAGAGCGCGAGCGGATAACGCGGCGGCATTGCCATGCCGTCATGGTAGCACGCGCCTCTCCCACCCCGGCCCGGCGCTCCCGGAACGGGCGTCAGGGCGTTGCCTGCTCCGTCTTCAGAGTGACCGCGATGGGGGCGAAGTCGTAGGAGGGGAAGACCTGGTAGCGGAAGGCGCCCCATGCCTTCTGCTCCATGTACCGGTTCAGCGCGCGCACCTTGTCGGCCTTGACTCGGAGGTGGATCACGAAGCCGAAGGACATGGCCACGACCCAGGAGATCAGCTCGCTCCCCTCCGGCGGGAAGTCACGGTAGAAGCCGGTCTTCCTCAGGTGGGCCATGATCTCGTCGAGGGTCTTGGACTGGTCGTGGTGGAGCAGGACCGTGAGCATCACGTGATTGTCGCCGGGCATGGGCCCTCCCTGGTGAAGGCTGAGCTACGGGAACCCTATCACAGGCGGCGACTTCGTCCATAATGGCCGGGTGACTCCCGACCGCGAGACCCTGGCGAACCCGCGGCTGTGGCTCGCCTTCGCCTCGATGCTCCTCGTCTCCGGGCTCGGCAACACCTTCCCGATCTTCTTCCCCGCCCTCCTCGCCGAGTTCGGCGGCTCCCGCGGCGCCACGGCCTCCACCGTCTCGTTCCTCTGGATCGGCGGCGCCGTCCTCGGGCCCCTGTCCGGCTACCTGGTCACGCGCCGTAACCCGCGCCTCGTGGTCATGTGCGGCCTCGGCGCCGCGGCCGCGGGGCTCAGCGTGGGGACGCTGGCCACCTCGCTCCCCATGTTCATCGGCGCCGTCGGGATCGGCGGCGGGATCGGCGTCGGCTTCACCGGCATGGTGGCCCAGGCGGCGCTGCTCGCGGATGTCTACGTGACGCGGCGGGGGCTCGCCATGGGCATCGCCTTCTCGGGCTCGATGGCGGGCTATGCGCTCGCCCCGCTGATCCAGGGGGCGATCACCGTGGGAGGGTGGCGCGGAGCCCTCGGCTGCTACGTCGTCGCGCTGGTGGCGCTGATCGCGTGGGGCTGGCGGGTGTACCCGACCCGGCTCGAGGCGCCCGCGGCGCGAGCGCCGGCCGGAGGTCTCACGGCGCCGCGCAGCGTCGGCGGCATCGTGGCGTCCGTGCCCTTCTGGGCCCTCGCGGTGGTCTTCGCGGTGCCGCCGCTCTTCGGCTACCTCGCCACCACCCAGCACGCGCTCTACTTCACCGCCCGCGGCCTCTCGCCGGCCGAGGCTTCGGCGCTCCTCGCCATCGGCGGGTTGCTCTCGGCGAGCGGGCGCGCGCTGGCCGGGGTCGCGGCCGATCGTTTCGGCGCGGCGGCGGCGGGATTCCTTTCGTTCAGTTGCTCGATCGTGGGGATGCTGTGTCTGTTCGGGATGGAGACGTGGCCGGGGCGGCTCTTCGCCTACGGGTACGCGTTCTTCCTCTTCCTGCCGCTCGGGTCCCGGGCGACCATCGTCTCGGTTCTCCTGAGCCGCATCGCCCCGCCCGCCCAGTACGGGATGGTGTTCGGCCTCCTCAGCATCGGGAACAGCCTGGGCGCCGCCGTGGGCCCGTGGATGTCGGGCTGGCTCTACGACGTCACGGCGTCCTACGTCGTGATCTTCCTCTGGGCGACGGGGCTTGCGGTGGCCGGGTTGCTGGCGCTGTCGGTCTTCGTCGTCACGGCGCGGCCGCCGCGCCCGTAGCGCGGCGCCGCCAGCCGCGCGGTCTCCAGCGGCGGCCGGCGCGCACCGTCAGCACGGGGACCAGCCGCCGCGCGGCCTTGATCTCGTGGCCGGCGGCATCGCCGAAGGTGAAGTCACCATCCTCGAGGTCGAGGACGGCCGCATCTCCGGACGCGCCGGGTGCAAGCACGCCGAGCCTGCCCGCCTGGCCGATGGCTCGCGCCGGGGCATCCGTCACGCCGCGAATCACCTCGGCGAGCGGCATGCCGAGGGCAAGGAACGTGGACATGACGCCGAGGAGGTCGTACATCCGGCGCGCCGCGGCGGGCTTCACCATGTCGGTGGACAAGGTCGTGGGCGGGAGCCCCTGGGCCAGCGCGGCGCGGGCCACCTCCACGTCAAAGTGGACGCCGGCATGCGCCACGTCGAGGACCACGCCCCGTGCGGCGGCGTCGCGGACGGCCTGGAGGACCTGCCCCGAGGCGTCCAGGATCCCGTGCTCGTGGCCGTTGAAGATGTGCGTGGCGATGTCGCCGGGCTTGAGCTGCTCGAGAATCATCTCGAGCGGGATCGGCGTCCCCGAGATGTGGACCATGAGCCGCGTGCCCGTGGCATCGCAGATGCGGCGGGCCATGTCCAGCACCGGCAGCGCATTGGCCTCCCCCGTCGCCTGGCGCTGGATGCGCACCTTGAGGCCCAGGAGCTCCGGGAAGCGCCGGAAGGCGTCACCCGTGCGCTCCTCCTGGGCGAAGCGGAAGTCCTCGAGCTCCCCGACGCCGGCCGCGAGGGTCACGAGGCCGGTGGCGGCCAGGTGGAGAAAGGCGAGCACGCGGGTCTCGGCGTGATCGATGACGTGCTCGCGGAAGCCCGCGTAGGTCGCCCAGCCGCTGCTCCCCGCGTCCACGGCCGTGGTGACGCCGTTGGGCAGGCAGGCCTCGTCGGGATCCACGAAGAGCGGCTGGCCGCGATGGAAGAAATGGCCATGCAGATCGATGAGCCCCGGCGTCACGAGCTTGCCGGTCACGTCGATGATCTCGGTGGCCGTGACGGACAGATTCGGGGCGATGGCCGCCACGCGCCCGTTGGCGAAGGCCACGTCGAGCCGGCCCTCGACCCCCTGGCCGGGATCGACGACGGTGCCGCCGCGGAGGAGCAGGTCGAAGTCCATCGGCTACGCGCCGTACTTCATCG
Organism: Candidatus Rokuibacteriota bacterium; assembly: GCA_016184305.1. GTDB lineage: Bacteria > Methylomirabilota > Methylomirabilia > Rokubacteriales > CSP1-6 > UBA12499. The sequence goes on from JACPCX010000187.1 coordinate 22,410, forward strand.
CGGGGTCCTCGCGAGGAGCGCGGCCAGCGCGGCCGCCTCCCGCTCCTGGAAGCGGACGGCGACGCGCAGCTGCTCGAGGTACTGCTCGAGCGTCTTGCCGCCCAGCACGATCCCCCGGCTCGCGAAGAACGTCTGCACGTCCTGCTCCCAGTCGGCGCTCACGAGGGCCGTGACGCCCTCGTACATCCGCCGGTAGGCGCTTCCCGGATACTGCCGGGACATGGTCTCCCAGTGCTCCTTCAGGAACTCCCAGGCGGGCCCCCGCGAGTAGACGCCGCCGAGCAGCGCGCGCATCAGGAAGGGCGCGTCCTGGCTCCGGACCTCGCCGTTGATGGTGCGCTCCAGCGTCCGGCCGATCAGCGCGGGCTGGCGGAAGGCGGCGAGCGCGTAGAGGTAGCGCTGCTCCTCCTGGGGCGTGCGGGCGCTCTTGAAGCGCTGGAGGAACTCGTCGTACTCGGCCTCGCCGCCCGAGGCCGCGAGGATCGAGATGAGCGCCGGCAGCAGGTTGGGATCCACGGCCGTCTCGTCGCTCCGGTACCCCTCGTAGAACGACCGCGCCCGCCGCTGGGTCTCCTCGTCATTGCCCAGCGTGCCGAGCACGCGCAGGAGGTCGGCGCGGAGCTGACGCGTGAGCTCGGGCTCCTCGAGCTGCCGCTCCCAGCCCAGCCGCTCCACGGCCGTCTCCAGCCGGTGACGGACCCAAGCCTCGAGCCCGGGGCGCACCCCCTCGGCGATGAGCCGGCTCAGGTAGGCGAAGGACCCGGTGAGCGCCGTCCAGACGTTGCGGTCCGTCTCGTCGCGGAAGCGTCCCGTGAGGTCCAGGTACTCGGCCGCGGCCATGGCGCCGGCCTGGGTGAGCGCCAGCGCGTCGTTCACGAGGTTGAAGCGCTCGATGGGCGGGATGCGTGACAGCGCCTTGGTCATGCGCCTGAGCATGGCCGGGGCGTACTGCACCCGGTAGAAGCCGTGGCCCCCCGCGTTGGCCACCGCCCATTCCGGCGGCGCCGGCAGCGCCACGCGCAGCTCGGCCTCCTCCAGCAGCACGCGCTTCTCGACCCAGCCCCCCTTGACCGCGGCGCGCAGCGCGACTGGAATGCGCCAGCGCTCGCTCTCCGCGGGCTCGCCGCCGAGGTAGGTGAAGCGCCGCTGGGAGAGCTTGAGACCGACTCCGTCCTTCTCCACCGTCACCACGGGATAGCCGGGGCGGAAGATCCAGGCGTCCATCACCTCGGGGATCGGCTGCTTCGCGGCCTCGCCGAGGGCCGTCCAGAGATCGGTGGTCTCGGCGTTGCCGTGGCGGTGCTGCTCGAGGTAGAGGCGGACGCCGTCCCGGAACACCTCCGGCCCCAGGTGCTGCTCCAGCATCCGCAGGACCGACGCGCCCTTCTCGTAGGTGAGGAGATCGAACATGGCCTCGCAGTCGCGCGGCGCCCGGACCTCGAACTCGATGGGGCGGCTCGACAGGAGGCCGTCCACGCCCATGGCGGCCGCGCGCGAGACGCCGAAGTTGATCCAGCGCTCCCACTCGGGCTTCCAGGCGTCCACCGCCAGCATCTCCATGAACGTGGCGAAGGCCTCGTTGAGCCAGATGCCGTTCCACCAGGCCATGGTGACCAGGTCGCCGAACCACATGTGGGCGACCTCGTGCGCCACCACGTCGGCCACGCGCTCGAGCTCCGTGTGGGAGGCGGCCGCCTCGTCCACGAGGAGCGCGGTCTCGCGGTAGGTGATGGCGCCGAGATTCTCCATCGCGCCCGCGGCGAAGTCGGGGATGGCCAGCATGTCGAGCTTGTCGCCGGGGTACGCCACCCCGTAGTACCGCTCGAAGAACGCCAGCGCGAAGGCGCCGGCCTCCAGCGCGAAACGCGCCAGGCGCTGCTTCCCGGGCACGCACCAGACGCGCAGCGGCGTCCCGCCCACCATGACGGGCGCGGTCGCCTCGAGGTCGCCGACGACGAAGGCCACGAGGTACGTGGACATCTTCATGGAGTCGGCGAAGGTGACGATCTTGCGCCCATCCCCCGTCGGCTCCTCGCGGACGACGGCGGCGTTGGACACGGCTTGCAGCCGCTCGGGCACCACGAGCGTCACGCCGAACACGGCCTTGCAGGCGGGCTCGTCCCAGCACGGGAAGGCGCGGCGGGCATCGGTGGACTCGAACTGCGTGGCCGCCAGCGCGTGCGCGACGCCGGCCGCGTCCTTGTAGGTACTCCGGTAGAAGCCGTGCAGCCGATCGTTGAGGGTGCCGGTGAACCGCAGCGTGAGCCGCCACTGGCCCGGAAGAAGGGGAGAGGGGAAGGTGAGCCGGGCGCGCTCGGCGGTCTCGTCCAGCGCCGCGCTCCCCTCCACCGCGCCGCCGCTGGCATCGCGGGCGGTGACGGAGAGGATGCGAAGCTCGGCGGCATTGAGCAGGACCTCCGTCACGGGCTCGCGCACGGTGACGGCAATCGTTTCCTCGCCGTTGAAGGTGGCGGCGTCGAGGTCGGGCTCGATCCGGATGTCGTACCGGCTGGGCACGACCGTGATCGGCAAGCGGTAGTCCATGGTCTCGTCTCCAGTGGCGCCGCGACTCTGCCGCCGGCGCCGTACGGAGGATACCAGAGTCGTGCTGGCGACACACTCTTGACATCGCTCCGGCGGCGGGCCCACACTCCCGGCCTGTGGACACCTTTTCAGAACCCGCAGAGCCCGCCGGGCAGCGAGGTGGAGCTGATCGGCCGCTCCCTCTCGCCCGAGCACGTGGCCGAGCGCGTGCTGCGCGCCGTCCGCGCCAACCGCCTCTACGTCATCACCCACGAGGAGGGGCGCGAGCCGCTGCGGCGCCGCTTCGAGCGCCTGGCCCAGGGCATGGAGGCGTCGCGATGAGATTCGAGCCTGTCGTCGGCTGGGGCGCGCTGCCCGGGGGGTGGCGCTACGTCGAGGCCGCGGGCGTGGCCGTGGACGCGAAGGACAATGTCTTCGTCTTCACCCGCGGGGAGCACCCCGTCATCGTCTTCGACCGCGACGGGCGGTTCCTCCGCTCCTGGGGAGAAGGGCTCGTCCGCCGGGCCCACGGCATCATCATCGACGCCGGCGGCATGGTGTGGCTCACCGACGACGCCCAGCACACGATCAGGAAGTTCACGCCGGAGGGAACGCTGCTCCTCACCATCGGCGACCCCGACAATCCGAGCACGCTCCAGGGCGGCCAGCCGTTCAACCGCCCCACCCACGTGGCCATCTGCCCGAAGAGCGGCGATCTCTACATCTCCGACGGCTACGGCAACTCGCGCGTCCACAAGTACTCGCCCGATGGCCGCCACATCTTCTCGTGGGGCGAGCCCGGCACGGACCCCGGCCAGTTCAACCTCCCGCACAACCTGACGACCGACGCCGGCGGCCTCGTCTACGTGGCCGACCGGGAGAACCACCGGATCCAGATCTTCGACGGCGCGGGCCACTACCAGGGGCAGTGGAACAACCTGCACCGGCCCTGCGGCCTCTTTACCGACCGGCGCGACGGCGATCACGTCTACGTGGGCGAGCTGGGGTCGGGCAACCCGGTCACGGCGCAGACGCCGAACATCGGGCCGCGGGTCACGGTGCTCGACAGCAAGGGCCAGCGCGTCTGCCGCTTCGGCGGACAGCTCGCGGGAGAAGAGCCCGGCGAGTTCGTCGCCCCGCACGGCCTCGTCACCGATTCGCGCGGGGACTGCTACGTCGCCGAGGTGTCCTGGACCCAGCGCGGCAAGCTCGAGACGCCGCCGCGCGAGGTGCGGTGTCTCCAGAAGTTCAGGCGGCTGGTCTCGTGAATCGGCGATCGGCGCGTCGATGCTGACAACCGACATCAAGAGCCTGCCGTTCCTGCATAGCGGCAAGGTGCGCGACATCTATGCCGTGGGCGAGGACAAGCTGCTCATCGTCCAGACCGATCGCCTGTCCGCCTTCGACGTCGTGCTCGACGACCCGATCCCC
>JACPCX010000220.1:0-1547 GCA_016184305.1 Candidatus Rokuibacteriota bacterium
GGGCTCTCCGAGGGCATCCGCGACGGCATCCTCAAGGACGTCTCGGGCAATATCCAGGCCTTCGACTTCGAGGGACGGGCCGAAGCCTACGTGAGCCACGTGATCGAGGACTTCTTCCGGGATTATGGGGAGGTGTCCCTGCCGAATGGGGCGCCGGCGAAGCTGGCGATCTACTTCCCGCAGACTGACGATCTGGAGGCGCTCCGTCCGGCCGTGGACGTTGCCATGGGCAGGGTCGGCCAGAGTCCGGCCGTCTGCCTCCGCAACACGTCGGAGTCCAGGCAGGAGGAAGTGGACGCCTTCAACCGGCTCAACGACCCGGCCGCTCCCCACCGGGTGATCCTCCTGGTCAACAAGGGCACGGAGGGCTGGAACTGCCCCAGCCTCTTCGCCTGCGCGCTGGCTCGCAAGCTGAAGACCAGCAACAACTTCGTATTGCAGGCCGCGAGCCGGTGCCTGCGCCAGGTGCCGGGCAATGCCATGAAGGCCCGCATCTACCTCTCGCGCGAGAACCGGGCCATTCTCGACCGCCAGCTCCAGGAGACGTATGGCGAGACCATCGCCGACCTGGATCGGGCGGCGCGCGAGCTGCGCTCGGCCCGTCTCGTCCTGCGCAAGCTGGACCTTCCGCCGGTGACGCTCACCCGTCTCGTGCGCACCGTCGTGCCGCTCGCCGCCGGCGCGGAGCCCCTTCGCCTGGAGCGTCCGGCTGTGGAGGCCCCCGAGCCGGTCCTCACCAAGGCGGTCCTCGATATCGTCGAGCGCCCGGGCCGGCGCGGCCTGCTCCAGCAGGTGGGCGAGATCGTGGTCGTCGAAGCCGAGCCGGACACGGTAGGGCGCTACGAGGCGGCGGTCGCCCTCGCCGGCTCATGCCACGCGGATCTCTGGGCCGTCTTAGACGAGCTGGGGCGGCTCTATCCGGAGGGCGAGGATCTCCCGGTGGCGCATCTCCCCGAGCTGGCGCGACAGGTCGCCGAGCAGACGCGGCGCTACGCGGTGAGGGAAGAGCGCGTCGACTGGGCGCTGGCCCTGGTCCGGCCCGAGGGGTTCAGCAAGGACAGGGACGCGGCTGGCGGCGAGGTCTACACCGCCGAGATCAGCTATCCCAGGGACCGCGAGCACCTGCTGCTGCGCGGCCGTGAGGTGCGGGAGAACCCGGCCGGCTTCGGCTTCCACTACGACCCGTACAACTTCGACTCGAATCCCGAGCGCGACTTCTTCGAGGTGATCCTGCGCGAGCTGAACCTCCATCCCGGCGACGTGGAGGATGTGTACTTCACGGGTGGGATCACGGACCCGGCCAAGACCGACTTCCATGTCGAGTATCGCGGAGAGGACGGCCGGTGGCACCGCTACACGCCGGACTTCGTCATCCGCAAGCGCGGCGCCCGGCCGGGAACCGGACGGGTGCTCATCGTCGAGGTCAAGGACGCCCGCTTCGAGCAGGAGACGGTGGAGGACGAGGGGCGCCTGGCCCGCGGGGAGGAGCCCCGATCGCGCGAGGGACGCAAGGCCATCGCCCTCCGGCGGCTGGAGCGGCTGAACCC
>JACPCX010000221.1:0-1543 GCA_016184305.1 Candidatus Rokuibacteriota bacterium
TCTCGGCCTTCGACACGAGCGTCCGCTCGAAGGCGGAGATCGCCTTCCAGGCGTCGCCGATCAGCGGGCGGTCGGTGCCGAAGACGGCCTTGAAGCGGCGGACGTACTCCGGGATCTGGCGCAACCGCTCTTCCATCATCATGCCGTCGCCGTTGCCCGCGACGTTGCCGCTCGCCGCGGCGTCGGCCTGCCCCTCGAGGCTCGTCACCTCGCCCCCCCAGAAGAGCTTGGCGTAGTAGGCGGCGTTGAGGACGGTCTGCGAGTTGCGCCAGTGCTGGGTGCCGGGATAGCCGCGCGAGACGTCGGCCCCGTCCCCCCAGCCCGACTCGGGATTGTGGCAGGAGGCGCAGGAGGTCGAGGCGTCGCCCGAGAGGCGCGGGTCGAAGAAGAGGAGCCTGCCGAGCTCCACCTTCGCCGGCGACATCGGGTTGTCCCGCGGCACGGGCACGGGCGGCAGCGGGCCGAGGGCCGGGAACTTCTGGGACTGGGCGGTGACGGCCGTGACCGACAGCGCCCCCCCGACGAGGGCGGCCGCCACCAGCACGATCAGCTTCGTTCCGCGTGAGCGTCGCATGCGTGCCTCCTCTCGGCCGGCCATCAGTTCTTTCCGAGGGTCCGGAGCTTGTACTCGGGCAGGGCCGGGGGCTCGACCACGACGGGCTCGCCCGTGAGCGCCCTGAGGAATTCCACCAGCGCCCGCTTCTCGCCGTCGCCGAGGCCGAGCGGTCGGAGCAGCGGGCTCTTGTTCGGGTGGCTCCCGCCGCCGCCGTTGTAGAATTCCACCACCGCCTCGAGCGTGGGCAGGCTGCCGTTGTGCATGTAGGGCGCCGTCAGTGCCGCCTCGCGGAGCGACGGCGTCCTGAACTTGCCGCGATCGGGCGGTTCCTTCGTCACCCCGTAGAGCCCGACGTCCTCGCGGAGGTTGTCGTAGTTGGGCGCGCCGAGCGTCTTCAGGAAGCGCCGGTAGCTGATATGCCGGAGCGGCTCGCGGAAGACCGCGAGGTTCTCGGGCACGCCGAGGGCGTGGAACTTCTGGTCGCTGAGGAGGGCGCCGTCGTGGCAGACGACGCAGCCCGCCTTGCCCTGGAAGAGCCTGAGCCCTTCCTGCGCCGCCGGGGAGAGCGCCGCCGCCTCGCCCTTGAGGTAGCGGTCGAGCGGCGCGTTCTGCGACGTGATGGTCCCGACGAACGCCGTCACCGCGTTGAGGATCCGGCCGTAGCTCGGCTCGCCGCCGAAAGCCTTCTGGAACATCGCCTCGTACTCGGGCACCTGGCGGAGCCGCTCGATCAGGAGGCGGCCGTCGGCCTGCATGAAGTGGGCCTCGGTCAGGTGGTCGCGCACGAGCGTCGCGAGGTCACGGCCGTCCATCCGCCCGTCCCAGTAGCTCCGGCGGTAGTGCGCGGCGTTCAGGATCGTCTGGGTGTTGCGGAAGTACTCGCTGCCGGGATAGCCGGTGGAGAGCGCCTGGCCGTCGCCCCAGCCCTTCTTCGGGTCGTGGCACTTGGCGCACGAGATCGCGGCGTCACCCGAGAGGCGCGTGTCG
>JACPCX010000188.1:0-25681 GCA_016184305.1 Candidatus Rokuibacteriota bacterium
GAGCTGCTCGAAGTTCTGGGTGACGAACACGCCGCGCTCGTAGAGCAGCGATCCCATCGCTCCGTCGAACACGAGGAGCGACTTCATCGCCTCACGGAACGGGGTGTCCCGGCGTGTGAGAGACATGCGCTATGTTACTCCGTCTCCGCGGGACACGTCTACGCGAGAGCCGCGAGACGACGATGCCCCGGCGCGGGGAGGCCGCTCACATGACGGGAGGAGGCCCACGAGCGGGCGAGTGGGATTCGTCGGACCGGGGACCCAGGGGGATGCCGGTGACGGCGAACCGGGCGAAGGCCGGCGTCGCGCTGGTTGTCGGGGCCTACAGCCCCATCATGCGCGCGATGATGTTGCGCCGGGGCGCCCGGGGGCGGTCACGTCTTCAGGTGGAAGGGCACGTCCACCACGACAACCCCGCGCCGGAACAGCAGGGCGCCCTTGACGAGGAGCGCGGTCTGGTTGTGCAGCAGGTGCTGCCACCAGCGCCGGGGGATGAACTCCGGGATCACGATGGTGACCACCGAGTTGGGCCCCTCCCGCTGGACCTGGTCGATGTAGTCGAGAAGGGGCCCGAGCACCGACCGGTATGGCGACGTCAGCACGATGAGCGGCACGCCGCCGCTCACCTTGCCCCACCGCTCCTCCACCCAGGCCGTGCGGGCCGGATCGGTCTCGACGAAGACGGCGCGGGGACGATCGGCGAGCGTCTCGGCGAAGCGCAGCGCCTTGACCACGCCCATGTGGACGTCGCCGGCCAGCACCAGCACCGTGTTCCTCACGGGCGGCTCGCCGGCCAGGCGGTCGAGCGACAGCTCCTCGGCCACCGACTCGTAGTGACGGTGAATGGCGAGGAAGCCCAGGACGATCACGGGGATCAGGACCACCACGATCCAGGCGCCGTGGGTGAACTTGGTCACGGCGAAGACGATGGTGACGACGCCCGTGACCAGCGCGCCCACCCCGTTGACGGCCAGGCGCCACCGCCATCCGCCCCCCTTGTGCGTGAGCCAGTGGCGGACCATTCCGGACTGGGACAGGGTGAAGGAGATGAAGACGCCCACGGCGTAGAGGGGGATCAGGGCGTGGGTCTCGCCGCGGAAGAGGACGATGAGCAGGGCGGCCAGCGCCGCGAGGATGACGACGCCGTTGGAGAAGACCAGCCGATCCCCGAGGGTGGTGAACTGGCGGGGCGCGTAGCGGTCCCGGGCCAGGAGCGAGGAGAGCCGAGGGAAGTCGGCAAAGGAGGTGTTGGCAGCCAGGACCAGGATCAGCGTCGTGGACCCCTGGATGAGGAAGTAGAAGAGCCCGTCGCCGAAGAGGCTGCGGGCGATCTGGGACACCACGGTCTCGTCCTCGCCGGGGATCACGCCGAGCGCCCGGGCAAGCACCGTGATGCCGAGGAAGAGCGTGCCCAGGATCACCGCCATCCACGCCAGCGTGATGGCCGCGTTCCGGGACTCGGGCGGCTTGAACGCGGGGATCCCGTTGGAGATCGCCTCCACGCCCGTGACCGCGGTGCAGCCCGAGGAGAACGCGCGGAGGACCAGGAACCAGGTCAATGCGGTGGTTGCCGCGGGCGGGGGTGTCGGCAGCGGGCGGAGATCGCCGCTGAGCCAGCGGAAGATGCCGGTGGCGACGAGGACGCCGAACGTCGCGATGAAGAGATACGTCGGCAGCGCGAAGACCCGGCCTGACTCCCTCACGCCCCGCAGGTTGGCGAAGGCGATGGCCGCGATGAAGACGACGCCAAGGGCAACCTTGTAGCTCAACAGGGCCGGTGCCGCGGAGGTGATGGCGGCCACACCGGCCGCCACCGAGACCGACACCGTGAGCACATAATCGATGAGCAGGGCGGCCGCCGCCACCAGGCCCGGCGCCGCCCCCAGGTTCGCGCGCGCCACGATGTACGACCCGCCGCCGCTGGGATAGGCGTGCAGGGTCTGCTGATACGACAGGACGACAACGGTCAGCAGTGCGGTGATGGCCACGCCGATCGGAATCGTGAGATGGGCGGCGGCGGGGCCCGCCAGCACGAGGACCAGGAGGATCTCCTCGGTGGCGTAGGCCACCGACGACAGGTTATCCGACGAGAAGACGGCGAGGGCGACGGTCTTTGAGAGCCGCTCGTGGCGAGCCTGGGCGATGGGCATCGGCGCGCCGACCAGCCAGCGCTTGAGAAGGGTGTTCTTCATCGCCCGGGCCAGCCGTCGCGCATCATGCGGATGACTCTACATCGGCATGGGCGCTGCGCGCCGAGGCCCCGCGATTTTTACGCGATTTTAACGGCCCGTGCTGGCTTCTTCACGCCGCCTTTACGACGGGATATGGCAGGCTCGTGCCAGGAGTCCGACACGCCATGCACAAGGTTCGCGACGCGGCCACTCGGCGGGTGCATCCGCACTGGGGCCGCCTCTACACGATCGTGCCGCTGGCTGCCTCGGCAGTCGCGCTGATCGAGTCCACGGTGGAAGCGCCCATGATCCGGAGCCTGCTCCCGTGGGGGTTCGTCCTCGCGGTCTTCGGCACCATGGCGTGGTGGGTGCGCGCGAACCGGGTCGCGCTCGATCAGGCGGAGTCCTGTGCCTGCGCCGAGAGGGCGATCGGTGTTCGCGTGATCCGGTCGCGACCGCTGGCCGTGTCGCGCCCGCGGTCCGCGCGATCCCGCCCCACGCCGAAGGGCGTTACACTGGGGGTGTGAGCAGGGAGGTCGCGACACCCGCCGCCCGTCGCCCCACTCCGGGCTGGATCAAGGCGGGATACCTGCAGGCCGTGGCCACCGTCGCTCTGGCCACGGCCGTCTCGTGGGTCATGTTCCCCTTCTTCGATCTGGCGGACCTGATCATGACCTATCTCCTGGGAATCGTCGTCATCGCGACCCAGTACGGACGTGGTCCGTCCATCGTGGTGTCCGTCGTGAGCGTCGCCTCCTTCGACTTCTTCTTCGTGCCGCCGTATCTCACGTTCGTCGTCTCCAACCCGCAGCACGTGTTGACATTCGCGGTCATGCTGGTCGTGGGCCTCGTCATCAGCGGGTTGACTGTCCGGATCCGCCTGCAGGCTGAAGCGGCCGGGCGGCGCGAGCACAGCACGGCCGCCCTCTACGCCATGAGCCGGGAGCTGGCGCAGACAGGCGCCGTCGAGGAGCTCGTCCAGATCGCGGCGCGACATATCGAGGACGTCTTCGAGGCGGAGGTCGTGGTCTTGCTGCCCGGCGCGGACGGTCGGCTCCAGACCGTCGGGCATGAGAGGAGCTGCCCCATGGAACCCGACGACGCCACACTCGGCCGCTGGGTCTACGAGCACGGCCAGCCGGCTGGACTCGGCACGGCCACCTGCCCGGCTGCCGGTGCGGGTTACGTTCCCCTCCTGGGACACCAGGGGGCGCTCGGGGTGGTGAGGGTTGGCCCCCGGCACCCCGACGTGTTCACCCTGTCCGAGCCCCGCCGCCAGCTCGAGACGTTTCTCAACCAGACCGGGCTCGCCCTCGAGCGCGCGCGCCTGGCGGATGAAGCCCAGCAGGCACGGGTGCGCGCAGAGACGGAGCGGCTCCGGAGCTCGCTATTGACATCGGTCTCCCACGACCTCCGCACGCCACTGGCCACGATCACGGGCGCTGCGACCACCATCATCGAGAGCGGATCGCGCCTGGATGAGCGAACGCAGCAGGAGCTGCTGGAGTCGATTCGCGACGAAGCTTACCGGTTGAATCGTCTCGTCCAGAACCTGCTGGAGATGACCCGGCTGGAGTCGGGTGCCCTCCAGCTCCGTCGCGAGTGGCATCCGCTCGAGGAGGTGATCGGGGCAGCTCTCGGACGACTCTCCACGGCCCTCGGCTCCCGTCCTGTCACGGTGAACATCCCGCGCGACCTGACGCTCGTGCCAATCGACGACGTGCTCATCGAGCAGGTCCTGGTGAACCTGTTCGACAACGCGGTCAAGTACACTCCGCCGGACACCGCCATCCGGATCCTCGCGACCCCCACCGATGGTCAGGTCACCGTGGAGATCGCGGACGGCGGGCCGGGCCTGCCCGGGGGCGAAGAGGATCGAGTCTTCGAGAAGTTCTACCGGGCCGCCTCGAACGATCGTCGCGGCGCCGGTCTCGGCCTGGCGATCTGCCGGGGCATCGTCCAGGCACACGGTGGGCGCATGTGGGCACGGAACCTTCCGGAGGGGGGCGTCGCGTTCCTCTTCACCCTCCCCGTGACGGGCACTCCACCGGCCTCGGTGCCCGCCGATGCCTGACCCCGCCGTCGTCCTCGTCGAAGACGAGCCCCAGATCCGGCGCTTTCTCCGGGCCACCCTGACCGGCCAAGGCTATCGGCTGTTCGAGGCGACGACGGGCGCGGCAGGCCTCGTGGAAGTGGGCTCCCGCCAGCCGGACGTCGTCATCGTAGACCTGGGATTGCCAGACATGGACGGCCTCGACGTCATTCGCCGGCTCCGCGAATGGACGGCCATCCCGATCATCGTCCTGTCGGCGCGGGGCCAGGAACGAGACAAGGTGATGGCCCTCGACGTCGGCGCCGACGACTATGTGAGCAAACCGTTCGGTGCCGGTGAGCTCCTCGCGCGGATCCGCGTGGCGCTCCGTCATGCCGCCGGCGCCACTCGCGAGGGAGACGAGACACCGTTCACGGTCGATGACCTGCACGTAGATCTTCTGCGCCGCCAGGTGTTCGTCGCCGGCAAGGAGGTACATTTCACGCCGATCGAGTACAAGCTGCTGACCACGCTCGTCCGCCACGCGGGCAGGGTTGTCACACACCAGCAGCTGCTTCGCGAGGTCTGGGGGCCGGCGCATACCGACCAGGCCCACTATGTCCGCGTCTACATGGCGCATCTGCGTCACAAGCTCGAAGCCGAGCCGGCCCGTCCTCGTTATCTGCTGACGGAGCCCGGTGTCGGCTACCGGCTGGCGGCCGACTGGAGCGGCTCAGGCCGCGCGTGAGCGCGGCGGAGGGGCGGGGCGCCGCGCGAGGACGAAGAAGATGGAGCCTGCGCCGGCGAGCGTCGCCAGCACCGTGAAGCCCAGCTCGTAGCTCCCCGTCCGATCGGCAAGGATGCCCGCGATCAGCGGGCCGGCCATCATTCCCAGCATCACGATCATGGAGGAGATCCCCGTGATCATGCCGAAGGAGCCGCTGCCGAAATAGTCCGCCCGGATGGCAGCCATCAGCGGGCCGCGGATCCCCCAGGCCAGGCCATGCAGCACGGCGAATCCGAGGACCATCCAGAAGGCCGTCGCCGAGGCGAGCAGGAGCAGCGCCGCCGCGTGGCCGGCCATGCACGCCACGATGATGGCGCGCTTGTTGAAGCGATCGCCGGCCCAGCCGCCGCCGAGCTGACCAACCACCTGCATCGCGGTCATCAGGGCGATGACCGCGGTGCCCTGGCGCAGGGAATAGCCGAGGCGCTCGGTCACGTGCACCACGAGGTGGACCAGCACCGCGGAGACCACCAGGAGCGCCGAGCCGTGGCCGAGGGAGATGAGCCAGAAGGCCGGCGTGCGCATGGCCTCGCGCGGGGTGAAGTCGGCGGGAGCGGCGTGGGCGGCTCCGTGCCCTCCCGCCGGGGCGCGCCCGGGCGGCGCCGGCGCAGTCTCGGGCAGGTCGCCGTCGGGACGGAGGCCGTAGGGCTCCGGGCGGTGACGCACGAGCTGGGCGATGGGCAGGCCGAGCAGCAGGATCAGCACGCCGGAGGCGGCAGCCGTCCACCGCCAGCCGTAGCGGGTGAGCGACAGGGCCACGAGCTGGGTGAGGAACCCCCCGACCGCCATGCCCATCGAGCTGATGCCGAGCGCCAGCGCGCGTCGCCGCCGGAACCAGCTCACGATGGCGACGCTGATGGGGAGATAGCCGCCGAGGCCCGAGCCGAGCGCGATCATGAAGAAGGTGACGAAGAAGCCGAGCGGGGATGTGAACTGGCTGAACAGGAGGAAGCCCACGCCGAAGATCACCATGCCGACGCGGATGAGGGCTCGCGGGCCGAAGCGGTCGGTGAGCCAGCCCTGGACCGGACCGAGGATGCCGCTCTCCGCCCGCGCCATCGAGAAGGCGGCGGAGAGCATGGTCTTGCTCCAGCCGAACTCCTCCCGCAGCAGGACGACGTAGGCCCCGTAGGCATGGAACACCAGGGCGCCGATGAGGGCTTCGAGGCCGAACCCTGCGGCGACGATCCACCAGCCGTAGAACACCCGGTCGCGCAGGCGTGGGAGCATGCGAGTAGAGCCGCGCCACTATATCACGCGCGCCCGTCTTCGCGGTTGCGTCCGCGCGTCGTTCTGCGCCATGCTGGCAAAGGCCGACCCGGCCGGAGGGAAAGCGATCATGAGCGACGGGAACGGCGCCATCCGCGGCGCGCCCGGCTACCTGGACCGCCACGTCGAGGCATTCACGCGCAACCTCGGAGATCTCGGGCGCATCCCGAGCATGTCGGCGAGCGGCTTTCCGCCCGAGGAGATGCAACGCTCGGCCGAGGCCACGGCGGAGGTGCTGCGCCGGGCGGGCATCGAGAACGTCGGGATCATCAAGATCCCCGGCGGGCACCCGTATGTTTACGGCGACTGGCTGATGCGTCCGGGCACGCCCACGCGGGGCTTGCGGTGCCGGGCCGCTTCTGGTAACGAGGAAGCACAGACTGAAGGAGGATCTCATGCCCATCGCCTATATCCAGCGAACCCAGGAACGCTACGCCGCCTTCGCGCCCTACAAGTGGGCGATCAACGCGGAGGCGCCGTGGACGCCGCTCGCGAAGCCGATCAGGGACTGCCGACTCGCCGTCATCACCTCCGGCGGCTTCTACCTCCCGGGCCAGGAGCCCTTCGTGGACAACGACACCTCGTTCCGGGTGCTCCCGAAGGGCGTGGACCTGCGAGAGCTGAAGATCCACCACCACGGCTACCGCGATGCCGACGCCGACCGCGATCCGAACTGCGTCTTCCCCATGGACCGGCTGCGTGAGCTGGAGGCCACGGGTGTCATCGGCGAGCTCGCGGGCGCGCTCAGCTTCGTCATGGTGTACTCGCATCGCCGCGAGATCCAGGAACGCGCGCCCAAGATGATCGCGGCGCTCACGGCCATGGGGGCCGAGGCCGCGCTGTGCGTCCCCGTCTGACCCGTCTGCCATCAGTCCGTCGGACTGATCGCGCGCGAGATCGAGCGAGCCGGCATCCCGACGCTCTGCATGAGCTCGGCCTGGGACATCACCTTCGCGGTGAAACCGCCCCGGGCGGTCTTCATCAACTTCCCGCTCAACCACGAGACGGGGAAGGCGGAGGATGCGCCGCTTCAGCGCCGGATCCTGCTCGACGCCTTCAAGGCCTTCGAGACGCTCTGGGCCCCGGGGCAGATCCTGACCCTGCCGTACGTCTGGGACCCGAGCGACCGTGGCTGGGAGGACAAGGACTTCGGCCCCGGCTTCGAGCTGTACGGCACAGGCGAGTCCCTGCAGGAAGGGTTCGGCGAGAAGACGCTCCAGCGCGCGGGGAAGACGGGAGCCTGAGCACCGCAAGGAAGCAACGGAGGACGCCATGAAAGGCGTGACATTCCCGGGCGACCGGACGACCGAGACGATCGAATTTCCCGATCCCACCCCCGGCATGGGCGAGGTGGCGGTGGCAATCAAAGCGTCCGGCATGTGCGGGTCGGATTTGAAAAGCTACCGCCGGGCCAAGGGGGCGGCGACCAGTTTCCGCTCGGCAAAGATCACCGGTCCCGTGATCATGGGCCACGAGCCCTGCGGCGTGGTGGCCGCGGTCGGCCCCGGTGTCACCAAGGCCTGGGCCCAGGTGGGGGACCGCGTGATGGTGCACCACTACCAGGGTTGTACCGTCTGCAACCATTGCCGCTCCGGCTGGGCGCAATTGTGCCAGGAAGTGCCGGTGGAAGTGTATGGCAACAACGCCCATGGCGCGCACGCCCGATATATGTGCGTGCCGGCCAACACGCTGGTCAGACTGCCGGACGAGCTGTCGTTCCAGGCTGGCGCGGCGATCTCCTGCGGCACCGGCACCGCCTATGGCGCGTTGCGGCGGCTGAACCTGTCGGGCAACGACACGATTGCCATTTTCGGCCAAGGCCCGGTGGGCCTGTCCGCCACCCAGCTCGCCAAGGCGATGGGGGCGCGGGTGATCGCGCTCGATATCAGCCCCGAACGGCTGGCGCGCGCGAAGGAATTCGGCGCTGACGAGGTGATCGATCCCGGGTCCACTGATGCGATCGCCGCCATCAAGGACCTCACGCGCGGCTACGGCGCGCGCTGCACGCTGGATACCTCCGGGTCGCCCGAGGCGCGCATCCAGGCGGTGCGCAGCGCCGGGGTCTGGGGCACGGTGTGCTTCGTGGGCGAAGGCAACGACGTGACCATCGATGTCAGCCCGGACATGCTGCGCAAGCAGCTCACCATCATCGCCTCCTGGACGTTCTCGGCGATGGGCCAGGCGGAGTGCGCGCGCTTCGTCATCGACCGCAAGATCGATGTCGACACGCTGTTCACGCACACCTGGAAGCTGGGGCAGGCGGACGAGGCGTACACACTGTTCGACAAGCAGAATACCGGCAAGGGTGTCTTCTTGATGTGAGAGGGCTGACCGAAGCCACCGCGCCGCTCAGTCCTCGAGGATCTGGCGGATCAGCCCCGGATAGCCCGGGTCCTCGCGCGGGTCGTAGCCCGGCACCACGTGGCGGTCGAGGAGAAACTGGGCCGCCGCGGGGAGCCAGCCGAGCCCGTTGTTTCCGCCGTCGTGCTGGGCGTCGTCCAGCAAGAGCGCCACCTGGACGATGCGCGCCATGCGGGTGACGAGGCCGCGCACGTGGTAGCCCGCCTCCTGGGGATCGCCTCGCAGCAACCCGTCCATCGCGCCTCGCACGTCGTCCAGGGCGGTCAGCGCGCGGTCGCGCGTCGCCGCGAGCGCCGGGGCCTCTGCGCCGAGGAGCAGGTCCTGCGCGTGCCGCAGCAGCGCGTGGTGCATCTTGGACCGGACCGAGTCGCGCAGGACCTGCGACATGAGCGTGTTGTGCGGGCCCTCCCAGCTCTCCTGCACGGGGACCTCACGATAGAGGCGCGGCAGCGGGCTGAAATCCTCGATGGTGCCGTTGCCGCCCAGGATCTCGATGGCGTGGTGGACCACCAGCCCGGCGTCGATGGAGCAGGCGTACTTGTTGACGTTGACCGCGGTGCGGAAGACGGCGTCCTCCTCGGGGTGCGTCCCGGCGAGCGTGAGCCGGTCCTCGAGGGCGGCGACGAAGAGCGTGCCGGCGAGCCCCGCCGTGCCGAGCACCCGCATCTCGGCCAGCTGCTGGCGCACGGCCGGGAAATCCACGAGCCGCTGGCCGAAGGCCTCGCGCACCCGCGCGTAGTGCCAGGCCTCGACCCAGGCGCGGCGCATGATCCCCGAGGCGCCGATGCCCACCTCGAGGCGTGAGGTGTTGATGATCACGCCCATGAGGAGCTTGAACCCGTCCTCGAGCCGGCCCACCGGGTAGCCGCGAGCGTCCTCGAAGTCGAGCTCGGCCGTCGGCAAGGTCCGTGTGCCGAGCTTGTTCTTGAGCCGCCGGATGAGGACGCCGTTGGGGCGCCCGTCCGGAAGCCGCCGCGGCACCACGAAGAGCCCGATCCCCGGCGTCCCTTCGGGCGCGCCCTCGGGCCTCGCGCTCACGGCGTAGAGGTCGGCGCCCACGTTGGAGCAGAACCACTTCTCCCCGCTGAGGCGCCACACGCCGTCCTCGCCCGGCACGGGACGCGCGACGCAGGCGTTGGCGCCCACGTCCGACCCGCCCTGGACCTCGGTGAGGAACTGCGCGCCGTGCCAGCGCCGATCGTAGTCGCGGTCGAGGAGCCGCGGCAGCCACTCCTCCTTCATCCAGTCGGCGCCGCAGCGCTGGATGGCCTTGATGATCCCGGCGGTGCAGGCGATCGAGCAGAGGTGCGGGACCTCGCCGTTGTGCCCGAACAGATAGGTGAAGGCCGCGTGGAGCGTCATGTTGCCGGGCTCACCCAGCACCGCCACGGTGCCCGCGCGCCACACGCGACGACCCACCTCGTGGTGGGCCGGGTGGAAGATGACCTCGGCGGAGCGCTCGCCGATGCTGTTCCAGCCCTCGAGGCGCGGGAGGTGCTCGGGCCGGTCGAGCTCGCCCGAAGCCTGGCTCACGAAGCCGGCCGAGTCGGCGCCGGCCTGGCGGAGCGCGGGCGCCACCGCGGCGAGGCGCTCGCTGCCGAGACGGCGGCGGAGCGCCATCCTCAGATAGCCATCGTCCTCGTAGAAGTTGGTGGGCTTCGCGGCCTCCCACCGGGCGAGTAGCGAGCGTCCGTGCTGGCTTCGGTCCATCGAGGCTCCTCCCTCCGGTTCGGCTGCGTCGGACATGTTCATACTCCAGGAATCGGCCGAGGTCACGCTGAATCTTCGCGGGGTCGCAGATCTCGCTTTGCGTCCTGAGCGCGTCAATGCCAGTATGGGTCCCGGCTGGCCTCATCTCATCCACGCTCAACTTGCGACAGGAGGACGTCATGGCTCGCCACCTCAAGCGCGGGATCGATGCGGGCGCCATCAAGGCCGCCGACACGAAGGTTCGCGAGACGGTCGAGACGATCCTCGCCGACATCGAGACGCGCCGCGACGTCGCCGTCCGGGATCTCTCCCAGAGGCTCGACCACTGGTCGCCCGAAAGCTTCCGGCTCACCGCGCAGGAGATCGAGCGCGCCATCGCCCAGCTCGCCCGGCGCGATCTCGACGACATCCGCTTCGCCCAGGCGCAGGTGCGCAACTTCGCGGAGAAGCAGAAGGCGACCCTGCTGGACCTCGAGGTCGAGACGCTTCCCGGCGTCATCCTGGGGCACCGGCACATCCCGGTGAACAGCATCGGCTGCTACGTCCCGGGCGGGCGCTATCCGATGGTGGCCTCGGCGCATATGTCGATCGTGACCGCGAAGGTCGCGGGCGTCCGCCGCATCGTCGCCTGCGCGCCGCCGTTCAAGGGCGGGCCGCATCCGGCGATCGTCGCCGCGATGTACCTGGGCGGCGCCGACGAGATCTACGTCCTCGGCGGCGTGCAGGCGGTGGCCGCCATGGCGCTCGGCACCGAGACCATCGCGCCCGTCGCCATGATCGTGGGGCCGGGCAACGCCTATGTCGCCGAGGCCAAGCGCCAGCTGTTCGGGCGCGTCGGCATCGATCTCCTCGCCGGGCCGACCGAGACGCTGGTCATCGCCGACGAGACCGTGGACGGCGAGATCTGCGCGACCGACCTCCTCGGCCAGGCGGAACACGGGCCGACCTCCCCGGCGATCCTCCTCACCACCTCGGAGAAGCTTGCGCGCGAGACCATCGGCGAGGTCGAGCGGCTGCTGACGATCCTGCCGACCGCGGACACCGCCTCACAGGCGTGGGCGGACTACGGGGAGGTCATCGTCTGCGACGATGACGACGAGATGGTCCGGGAGGCCGACCGCATCGCCTCCGAGCACGTCCAGGTGATGACCAGAAACCCGGACTATTTCCTGACCCGGATGACCAATTACGGGGCGCTCTTCCTCGGGCCGCGCACCAACGTCGCCTACGGCGACAAGGTGATCGGCACCAACCACACGCTGCCGACCAGGAAGGCGGCGCGCTACACGGGCGGCCTGTGGGTCGGCAAGTTCCTCAAGACCTGCACCTACCAGAGGGTGCTGACCGACCAGGCGAGCGCGTTTGTCGGCGAATACTGCTCGCGACTCTGCCTGCTCGAAGGTTTCTCCGCGCATGCGGAGCAGGCCAATGTCCGCGTGCGCCGTTACGGCGGGCGCACCGTCGCCTACGCCCAGCCGGCCGTGTGAGCGGCTCGTGCCCCCACCTGAACCGCGCGAGGCGTCGGAGCGCGGATGCGCGGTATCATGGCGGCCTATGGCATCTCCGATGAGGCTCGGACCATGTCCATCCTGACCGTTGAGGAGTGCGCGCGCATCCACGCCGGCAGTCTCGATGTGCTGGAGACGCTGGGCATCCGGGTGGACGACGAGGGGATCCTGGCGCTGCTCCGCCGTCACGGGGCCCGCGACGGGGGTGACGCCGACACGGTGCGCCTGCCGCGGGGGCTGGTCGGCGAGTGCCTGGGGACTTGCCCGGAGACGGCGCGATTCGCCGATCGCAAGGGTGGCGGCGCCGAGCTTGGCCCGGGCGGTCCTGCCGTCTTCTGGACCGGCAATGCGCTGCATCTCGCCGAGGGGCGCGGGCGCCGGGATCTCCTCACGGCGGACCTCGCCATGCTCACGCGCGTGGCCGATGCCTGCCCCCAGGTGGACGGGATGGTCGGCACGAGCGTGGCGGATGTGCCGCCTGCCGCCCGCGATGTGGTCGGCTTCAGCGTGATGGCCGCCAACACGGCCAAGCATCTCCGCCCCTGCATCTTCACCCCGGCCGGGGCCACGGCCATCGTCGAGATGGCGGAAGTGCTGGCCGGCGGCGGGGCGCCGCTCAGCCAGCGGCCGCTGGTCTCCTTCGGCTACAGCATCGTGAGCCCGCTGCACTGGTCGGCCACGGGGCTCGGCGTCTTCCGCAACACGGCGGGCCATGGGCTGCCGCTCATGATCAACTCCGAGCCCATGGGCGGTGGCACGGCGCCCGTGACGCTGGCCGGCTGTCTGGTGCTGGCCAATGCCGATGCCTTGAGCGGCATCGTCATCGCGCAGCTGCTCGAGCGCGGCCGCCCGGTGATCTACAACCTCGGCTTCGCCCACGTGCTGGACATGTCCACCTCCGTGGCGCTCACCGGGGCGCCCGAGAACGCGCTGCTCCAGGCGGCCGGCGCCGAGCTGGCCCGCTTCCACGGGCTGCCGTCGGCGTCGTGGATGTCCACCGAGGCGATGCTGCCTGACGGCCAGGCGGCGTGGGAGAAGATGCAGACGGGTCTCGCGCATGCGACCCATGGCGTCAACATCGTCTGGGGCGCGGGCAACCTCGAGTCCACCCTTTGCATGTCCGCCGAGATGCTCGTGATCGACGACGAGATCATCGGCGCCATCCGGCGCTTCACCCGGGGCATCGGCGTCAACGACGAGACCCTGGCGCTCGGGCTGATCCAGGAGGTGGGCCACAGCGGCGACTTTCTCACCACCGACCACACGCTGCGGCACTTCAAGGAGCAGATCCGCCACAGCCGTCTGCCCACGCGCTCGAAGCGCGATGCGTGGGAGCGGCAGGGCAGTCGTACCATCGAGGAGAAGGCGGCTCACCGTTTGCGGGAGATCCTCGCCCGGGAGGCTCCGTCGTGCGTGACGGAGGAGCAGAGGCGGGAGCTCGAGCGCATCGCCGAGGGCCATCTGGCGGCGCTGCCCGCCTGAGGAGGCGGCGAGGGGACGATGAGCGCGGAGCGGATCGAGGCGATCCGGAGCGGGACGGTGGCGGGGCAGCCGGACACGGTGCTGCCGCTCGTGCGGGAGGCGCTGGCCGACGGCGTGCCGGCGGGCGCGCTGCTCCAGGATGGGCTCATCGCCGCCATGGACGAGGTGGGGCGGCGCTTCGAGCAGGGCGACTGCTACATCCCCGAGATGCTCCTCTCCGCCCGGGTGATGAAGGCGGCCGTGGAGGTGCTCAGGCCGCATCTGCTCGAAGCACAGGTGGAGCCCCTCGGGCGCATCGTCATCGGCACCATGGAGGGAGATCTCCACGACATCGGCAAGAACCTCGTTGGTATCATGCTCGAGGGGGTCGGCTTCGAGGTGATAGACCTCGGCAGCAATGTCCGGCCCGCGCGCTTCGTCGAGGCGGTGCAGAAGCATCAGCCTGCCTTCGTCGGCTTCTCGACCTTGCTCACGACGACCATGCCCAGCATGGGGCGCACCATCGCCGCGCTCGGCGAGGCGGGGCTCAGGGCGGGGCTCCGCGTGGTGATCGGCGGAGCGCCGGTGACGGGGCGCTTTGCCCGGGAGATCGGCGCGGATTGCTACGCCGCCACCGCCATCGAGGCCGCCCAGCAGCTGCGCGAGATCGCCAGAGCCAGGAGGTAGCGGATGAACGTGATCGAGGCATGGCTGGCCGACCTGAGAGAAGTCCTCCGGGGCGAGCCGGCAGCGGTGAGCGACGTGAGGGTCGGCGTGTTTTACACGGCGGTGGCCCTCGCCACCGGCGAGACAGGGGTGGCCTTCACGCCGCGGGATCAGGCTGACACCGTGTGCTGCCCGCGCTCGGCGGCGGCGGCGCCCCAGGCCGGCCGGCTCGCGGGGCAAGACGCCTGGGCGCTCGCGCGCGAGGCCGCCGAGACCAACTCGCTCCGGCGCGCGGTGGGGGTGGCCGTGCTCAATGCGCTCTCGGCGCGCGCCATGGCGCGGGCGGGAGTGCCCGGCGGGGCGCTGCTGCCTGGCGTGGACGCGCTCCAGGCCGCGGGTGTCGGCCCTGAGGACCGCGTCGCGATGGTTGGCGCCTTCGTGCCGTTCATCAAGGCGCTCAAGGGGCGCGTGGCCCGGCTCTGGGTGGTGGACAAGCACCGCGACGCGCTCAAGGGGGACGAGCTGCCCTTCTGGAAATCGCCCGCGGAGGCGCTCGCGGTGCTCGGCGCCGCCAGCGTTGTCGTCATCACGGGCTCGGCGCTGGTGGAGGGAGGACTGGACGCCCTGCTGGCGGCGGCCGCCAGCGCTCGCAGCGTGGTGCTGGCGGGGCCCACGGCCTCAGCCTGGCCGCGGCCCTTCTTCCAGCGCGGCGTGCGCGTGATGGGCGGCATCCGCGTGCTGGACGGTCGCGCGCTGCTCCAGGTCGTGAGCGAGGGCGGCTCGGGCTACTTCTTCGAGGGCATCGCGGAGAAGGTCTGCATCGTCCGGGAGGGCGAGGCCCTCGACATCGCGCGACGGTCCGCGGCGTGAGCGCGATGCGCAATGGCGGCGAGATGATCGTCGAGTACCTGGCCCCCGCCATCGAGCACGGGATCAAGGCGGGCAAGCCCTTCGTGCTGGAGTTGCACGTGGATCGTGACATCAAACCGCCGGCAATGGGCACCTGGCAATTGCCGCCCCTGCCTCATGGCGAGCCCGCCTTCGGCGCCCGCCGACTCCCACAGGAGGAGACGCGATGACGACGGCCCCGGGGCAGAAGCCGCAGGCGAAGATCATGCGGATGGAGGAGGCGTTCTGGGAGCTGCCGCCCAAGCACTTCCAGGCCTTCTCGAAGATGCTCGTGCATCCCACCAATGCCGACACGAAGCACTTCGACTTCCGCATCTCGTCCTATCAGCCCCGCGGCTATGCGGAGGTCCACGTCCACGAGGTGGCCGAGAACCTCTACTACATCCTCCGCGGCAAGGGCATCGTGGAGCTGGACGGGGTGAAGCATCTGGTGGAGCCGCACATGCTCATCCACATCCCGCCCGGCGTGCACCACGGCATCTTCAACACGGGCATCGAGGATCTCGTCTTCCTGGTGGTGGCGTCACCCCCCTACGACATGCCGGAGGTCCAGCAGACCAGCGGCCGCGACACGCCCGCGCGCTGACGGCCTGATGGCCGCCTTCCCCCGCCTCTTCGCGCCTGGCCGGATCGGGCGCCTGGAGCTCCGGAATCGCATCCTGATGGCGCCCATGGAGAAGAATCTCGCCACCGCGGCGGGCGCCGTCACCCAGCGCTACATCGACTACGTGGAGGCGCGCGCGGCCGGCGGCGCCGCCCTCATCCTGCTCGAGTCCATGTACGTGCACCCCGCGGGCCGCAATCACCTCTACCAGCTCGGCATCCACGACGACGCGCTGGTGCCCGGTTACCGGCGCCTCGTCGAGGTCTGCCATCGCCACGGCGCCCTGGTGGGCGCCGAGCTGGAATTCGCGGGGCGCGAGACCTCTTCCGCCGTCACGGGCACTCAGCCGGTGGCGCCATCCCCCGTGCCGTGCGCGACGCTGGCGGGCGGTGAGATGCCGCGCGCCCTGTCGGTGCCGGAGATCTCCGCCATCGTCGGGGAATTCGCCGAGGCGGCACGCCGGGCGGTGGCCGCCGGCTTCGACATGATCGAGGTCCACGGGGCCCATGGCTATCTCGTCGGCCAGTTCCTCTCGCCTTACGCCAACAAGCGGGAGGACGAGTACGGGGGGGACTTCGAGCGGCGCCTGCGCTTTCCGCTCGACGTCATCGCGGCGGTCCGCGAGGCCGTGGGGCCCGGGACGCCGCTCCTCTACCGCCTCTCCGCGGAGGAGCACGTCGAGGGCGGGCTCACGCTGGCGGACATGTGCCGCATCGCCCCGCGGCTCGAGGCGGCCGGCATCGACGGCCTCGACGTCACGGCCGGCATCTACGAGTCGGCGGTATGGATGGTGCAGCCGATGGAGATGGAGCAGGGGTGCCTGGCGCCGCTGGCGCGGGAGATCCGGCGCGCCGTGAGCATCCCGGTGAGCGTCGCGGGGCGGATCAGCGACCCGCATGTGGCCGAGCGCATCCTCGAGACAGGCGACGCCGACTTCGTGACGCTCGGCAGGGCGCTGCACGCCGATCCCGAGATGCCCAGGAAAAGCCGCGAGGGGCGGGAGCGGGAGATCTGCTACTGCGTGGCCTGCCTCAAGTGCAGCGACCTCCTGGGCCAGAACCAGCCCGTCCTCTGCCTGGCGAATACGCGGACGGCCCGCGAGCGGGAATACACGGTGCGCCGGGCGGCCGGGCCGCAGCGCGTGGTGGTGGTGGGCGCGGGGCCCGCCGGTCTCGAGGCGGCGCGCGTGCTGGCGCTGCGCGGGCATGCGGTGACCGTGCTCGAGCGCGCGGCCGAGCCCGGGGGGCAGGTGCTCATGAGCCGGCTCGTGCCCGGGCGGGAAGAGCTGGCCGGGCTCGCCGCCTATCTCGTGGATGCAGCCGCGCGAGCGGGGGCCACGATCCGGCTTGGTGTTGACGCGACGGTGGACGTGGTGCTCGCCGCGGCGC
This sequence comes from Candidatus Rokuibacteriota bacterium, assembly GCA_016184305.1. Classification (GTDB taxonomy): domain Bacteria; phylum Methylomirabilota; class Methylomirabilia; order Rokubacteriales; family CSP1-6; genus UBA12499. Next base: position 16,867 of record JACPCX010000188.1, read on the forward strand.
CCGATGCCGTCGTCGTGGCCACGGGCGCCAGGCCGGGCGTGCCGCCCATCGCGGGCATCATGGACAGCCCGGCCGTGGATCCCTTCACCGTGCTGCGCCGCCCCGCGGGCCCGGTGCGGCGCGCGCTCGTCATCGGCGGCGGGCTCCTCGGTGTGGGCGTGGCCCATGTGCTGGCGGAGCGCGGGGCCGATGTCGTCGTGGCCGAGCCCGGGGGCGAGCTTGCGGGGGAGCTGGGGCTCAGGCCCCGCTGGCAGTACGTGGCCAACCTGCGCGCGCGCGCGAACGTGTCGATCCGGCTCGGGACCACCGTCGAGGCGCTCTCCGCCGGCGGGGCGGTGCTCCGGAAGCTCGGCGAGGTGGAAAGGCTCAGCGCCCTCGACCTCGTGGTGCCGACGCGGCCCATGCTCGCGGTGAGCGGCCTCGCAGATGCCCTCAAGGCGCTCCCCGGCGGGCCCGCCGTGTTCGAGATCGGCGACTGCGTCATGCCGCGGACGGCCTTCGAGGCCATGCAGGACGCCGCCGCCCTCGGCCATCGGCTCTGACAGGCCCCTGACAGGGGCGGCGCTGGCGATCTCGGCCGGCCGCTCTCCCCCTGCGAGGCCAGAGCTGGATGGTCGCCGATCAGCGGCCTCTCTCCTGCGCTCCGACGCGAGCGGCCCGCGCCGGAAAGGCCCGCAAGCGTCTGCCGGCAGCCTGCTGACCCGGATGTCCATCAGAGCGTTGCCACTTCACCCCAGCCGGCAGGGCTCCGTAACCGGTCGCCGCCTCCGGGGCCAGAATGACCTCGTAGCGCATGAGGCCCCAATATGGCCAGAATGGCGCGCACGGTCAATTACCGGGATGAGCGGCCCAACGCCAGCGGTCAGCGGCCGGCGCAGCCGGTCCGCTGGAGCGCTCTGTTGGGCGGTTCGGCGATGAGATCAATCGATCAAGGCGCTCCCGGGAAGTCTGCGTCGGCCCACGACTTCAAGGTATTTGGAATGGCTTCGACTTGAAGCTCAGGGTATTCGCTAGAGAGCCGAGTGTGGATTGCGGCGGCATCGGGACAGACAAGAACGAGCTTGCTGTTACGGGATCTAAGCGTAGAAAGAATCGGCTGGTAGGACGCCCGGTCGTGAGGGTTGAAGCTATAGCCGATTGTGACGAGAGGCATCGTGGAGGTTGCGAGCACCTCTGCCGCCCGACTGTAGACCGAATCGCTAAACTCCTTTCTCAACCCCTCGGTCTTGTCCGGAACCGGCGCCACGACTCGGCGCTCAATTGGCTCGTAGCCGAGAACTGGCGGTAACCGCTGGAGCGGCGTGAATAGGGGGGAGATCGAATCCGGATCGAAGAGGAACTTCGGGGCGGGCAATGTTTTGTACCACGCGACGCTTTCGCCTGGAGTTGTTTCGAAGGTGAAACTTGACGTGTAGAGGCAGAGGCTGCCATGCAGGTGCAAGACAAGAGAGATCGAGGACCTGCCGAGCAAGTGATCGTGGCCAGCCGCGACTTCGGCAATCACTGGCATGCCGTAGCCGTCGTGCGGATACCAGTCTCCTTGACGAAGGAGGAAGAGCTCGGGAAGTGAGTCGTAGTTGAACGTGAGAAACTGGGATCCGCGAAAGCGCGTGAAAAACTTCGAGTAGGAGTTTGGCGCAGCGCCGGGCGAGGGAAACAGCCGGGGCACGAGGTAATAGTCGGACTTCATCACAGAATGTGTAAGTCGCCGGAGCGGCTCGAACTCGCGCTTCGCCAGCGATTCCTGGAACAGGCCTTCGATGGACTTATCAACCGGAGGTGACGAAAGGTCGAAGCAGACCTGAGCGAGGTCACCAAGCAGCGGATACGCGCAATGGATTTCGTGTTTTCCGATGTAAATCGACTCCCCATACACTGGTCCCACTTCGGAGTTCGCTTCGGCGTTGAAGCCGGCACCAAGCAAGAACACCTGCCGGTTGTTCGGATTCATCGAGATGGCTGACGCACGTTCACCGCCGCCGAACGCCGCCGCTCAGCGGCCGGCGCAGCCGGTCCGCTGAAGCGGTTCGTTAGCCACGCAGGCGGATGCGCTCGTGAGCGAACTCGGCACCATTCGGCCACACGATCGACGAGTGTCGTTTTCATCGCCACCACCTGATCATCAGCGTCACGACAATCGCGACGATGACACCGAAGACGGCGAGCTGAGGGAACGACAAACGTGCTGACAATCCCTCGACGGTCGATCGCATCGCCTGGAGGGCGTCGTCAGTTCGGTCCAGCCGCTCAGGTAGCCGTTCCAGACGATCGACAGATCGCTCGATCACTCCGGAGCGTTCCTCGAGGCGATCGAGACAGCGCTTCACGCCTGCCACACCCTGGTCGATCTCCTCGAGCTTCTCGGCGAGACGCTCCAAGCGCGACCCGAAACCGTCGCTGCACTCCGGCTCGGTTGCCATGATGTCCAGATCTCGGTCTTCGTAAAGCTCAGTGTCCTCGCCGATCTCGCGTAGCTGCTGGCGAGCCCGTTGGTGGATGCTTGCTCGGACGGGCGCAGGCAGGCTTCGGTTGTCGGCCAGGCCCTTGAGCGCCGCGACATCATTCCCGGCGACGAGAGACTCGATCTCGTCTTCGTTCAGCGTCCCGATCCGCGCGTACGCCAGCTCCCGACATTCGTCGTCCGAGTCCCTCCGGGCAACGTCCAACGTTTCAGCGTGGTCGTCCGGATCACAGGCGCAGACGATCTGTGCGCGGAGTGGCGACAAGCGGCACGCGCGGTACGTCGTCGCCTTTGCACGGTCGTCAGCGGGCACGTGGCGGTAGACGGCCATCTGAAGATAGTTATCGGGCCATCGCACAGCGCGCCCCCACAGCGACGTGAGAAATCTGTTCGCTTCGTAGAACGTCGAGCCATGAAGCGGCATCGGGTGCCCCTTGAGTCCAGCACCCTTGACGATCCGCTCGATCATCGCGCGGTTAGTGAGGAAGGCCCAGCACAACTCGCAACGCTCCGGCAGTTCGATGCCAAGTTGTCGGTCCTCTGGGTCAAAAAGCTGAAGGATGAGACCCGGATGAACTTCGGCATTACGCACGAGCGCAAGGCGCTCGGAATGAGACGAATCGCGAAACCACCGGAGCGAATCATCCGGCAACGAGAGAGGCCCGAGGATGCAGGGGTTCTCTCGCAGAGACGCCCTGACCACGGGCTCGGGATCATCCTTGAGGCGCACGAGGAGGTTCCTGTCGGGGAGCCGGTACCCTGCAGGTTGGCTCACGAACTCACTTGCGATGTCCAAGACCTTCAGCCGATCGGGAAACAAGTAGACCTCCGGGGCCAAGGTCTCCCGCTCGCGGTAGTCGAGATGGCGTGCGTTTCGGGCGATCCATCGCCGGACCTCGACGGACGGATCGCTCACGGCGAGCAGGGCCAGCTCGTACGGTAGTCGATCGTCGCGATACTCGGGGCTGCGATAGAGGCCTTCAAGGAGCGTGATGCGCCCTTGAACATCGGCCGCCTCGTACTGGGATCTTAGCTCTGCTACCACGTAGGCGTCGTGAATTGCGTATCTCGGGATGCTCATGTGGAGCGCTCCGGCTGTGGGTGGTTGATGCTGTGCCTAGACAGTATGACTTCCACGATGTGAGGCTGACCCCCAGCGCTCTTCGCGGGTTAGCCTGGACGGGCCAGAGCCGCCCTGTGCGCGGGGCACACAACGAGCGTGGAGGTCAGCCATGGACGAGTCTAGCCAGACAACGCTCTTTGTCGGGCTCGATGTTCACGAGGGCTCGATCGCCGTCGCCTATGCGCCGGCGGACCGCGCCGCCGAGGTGGTGTCGCGGGGGCGATCGGGACCCGGCAGGGCGACATTGACACGCTGATCCGGCGGCTCGAGTCGAAGGGCGCGCCGCTGGTGTTCGTCTACGAGGCGGGGCCATGCGGCTCCTGGCTGTATCGGGACCTCACCGGGAAGGGCCTGGCCTGCCAGGTCGTGGCGCCGTCGCTGATCCCGCGCAAGGCGGGAGACCGCGTGAAGACGGATCGGCGCGATGCAATCACGCTGGCCCGCTTGATGCGCAGCGGCGACCTGAGTGCCATCGACGTGCCCGGGATCGAAGACGAGGGGCTGCGGGACTTGAGCCGCGGCCGGGACGACACGATGCAGGATCTCCAGCGAAGCAAGCGCCGGCTGAAATCGTTCCTGCTGCGGCAGGACATTTGCTACGAGGGCCGGGCGAACTGGAACGCCTTCCAGGAGTACGTGCGCGCGGTCAGCGAGCAGCAGGAGCGACTGCAGCGCGTGGAGCGCGAGCTGCACGAGGCGGTGAAGGGCTGGCGGCTGTCCCCGGGGGTCGAGGCGATCCGGGCGCTGCGGGGCGTGGAGCTCACCGGCGCCGTCATCGTGCTGGCCGAGCTTGGGGACCTCACGCGGTTCGATCGCCTGCGCCAGCTGATGAGCGATCTCGGGCTGACCCCCTCGGAGTACTCGTCGGGGGCGCGGCGCCAGCAGGGGGGCATCACCAAGGCGGGGAACAGCCACGCCCGGCGCGCGCGGGTGGAAGGGGCGTGGACCTATCGGTATCCGGCGAACGTGAGCCGGCCCCTCCACCTCCGGCTGGAGAAGCTGCCGCCCGAGGTTCAGGCGATCGGCTGGAAGGCGCAGGTGCGCCTGTGCCGACGGTATCGCCAGTTGACCGCCCGGGGGAAGCCCGTCACCCAGGTCGTGGTGGCCATGGCCCGCGAGATGGCGGCCTTCGTCTGGGCCATTGCGCGCCTCGTCCCGCTGGCCGCCTCCTGACGGGGGGCGCCCCATTGAGGCAGACGGAACGCCGAGCCACTGATCACGATCTCGAGCCATCGGCGGAGGCGCGGCCCCGGTATCGGCGCACTCTTCGATCGCGTGATGAGGCCCCGACCCTCGCCCCGAGAGCGAAGCAGGCGCCGCGACGGACACCTGTACGGTGGTAGCCAACCCACGGATCTCAGCATGATCACCCGTCGCAGTGACAGGCTCCGTCTCTTCCGCTGGCTCGAGCAACCCCCCGGGAAGGCCCAAACACGAACGGCCCCCGCGATCCGAGGGTCCCCGTAGCTCTTGACAGTGGAAGTAATATCAACGTCCGCGGTCAGCCGCGAGCCGCACGCAGCGGCCTCGTTCTCTTCACCCGGCGTCGCGCGCGGCTCGGCGGCTGGAGCGCGCTGTTCGGCAGCCCACCTTTGCCGCGGACAGCGCGTGCAGTGTTGAGAACTCCCCGCAGAGCCTCGTTGACGGCGTCGGGCGAGGGAAACGCCGCAGCGACTTCGGGTTCCAAGAGGACCAAGTTGCTCCCCTTGCGGAGTCGCGCGACGTACTTGCCGCGTACGCCACCCCTCATCGACGCGAAGTCGTACTCGGGCAGGAGGTCGTTATTGTTCCGTCGCTTTGCCTTGCCCATAGAATGCTCGCTCGCGCCTCGTTGCTCGGCGGGCGCTGATGATGCGGATGGTGTCATTTCGTTCTGTGTGTGCGACGACGAGAAGCCTCCCACGGTCGGATACGCCGATCGTAACAAAACGCCGCTCGTCCGTGGAGTGTGCCTCGTCGGGGAACGTGGTCGAGAGTGCGTCCTCCAGCACCGTTGCCGCCTCCTGAAAGTGTACTCGGTGTTTCTTGAGGTTCGCGGCCGCCTTTGCGGCGCTCCACTCAAACTTCACCATGGCTGGGTCCGTACCCGTTCATGCGTGGTCGTCAGTCTGCCGAACGCCCGGCGTCAGCCGCGGCCCGCGGGCCGTCGGCTGAACGACGTGGTTCGACGCCCGTCACGCTTCGCCATCTTCAAGGGTATTCACGCCACGGAGCATCCTGACGACCGCTTCGATGAGTTGCTCGCGGGCCTCCGAGCTCAGAGTGGCGACCTGACCAGCCATCAACTCTCGGCTCGCGGTGAACAGCTTGCCGGGCCGGGCGTGGCTGTCGAAACGAAGGGAGCCCGAGCTGAAGCTCGACGCCGCCAACCAAACGGCTCGCGGGTCGCCGTAGGGGTTACTGGTGACCTGGCAAAGGATCCAGTCATGCCGACCGGCGTCGGCCAGGACGATTGCGGAACGCAGCTTCGGCTGAGAGAGATCCGAGAGCGGAAACCGGACGAGAACTATCCCGCCGGCTGAAGGTGTGACCACGCCGCTTCCTCCTCGGGCCGGCTCCAGTCAGCAAGTGCCCGCTCACTCAAGAGCGCGCGCTCGTCACTCCCTGGCGCATCGTCGAGAATTGTGACGAGCGCGCGGCGCGGTCCTGGGAGCTGGATGTCGTCCAGCAGGCGAACGTTGCCACTCGCGTCGACTACGGCTTCGACTGTGCGGATCATCAGCGCCCTCCCCTCGTGATCATACCGCAGCGCGTCGGTCTCCGTAGTGCGGCGAACGGGGGCGGCGGATGAGCGGCGGGAGGAACCGCGAGCTTGCTCGCGGGGCCGACCGTCCGCTCCAGTCGCCCGTCAGGCGGCTGTCAATCCGCCGCCCCCGATGGCGCGGCGCCAAGCGTCCGCGCCATCGGGCATGGTGAGCGGCCGGCCCCTCTGGGCCGGTCCGCTCCACCATGTTGTTCGCCAGGCTCACCGGCCAATCTCCGGTACCGAAAGGGCCCGGCAGATCTTCCGGGCCAGCACATCCGAGATCTCGGTGTGCATGGGCACGGTCTCGAGATCTCCCGTCGTAGGATTGGTCCAAAGGGAATGCGCCCGGCCTTCCCGCTTCAAGTGACACCCGTGCTTCCTCAGGCGGCGAAGCAGGTCGCCCCGCTTCACCCGACGACCACCTTCTCTCGGGTCGCCCCCGCGGGTATGCCCCGCAGGCCGTCCTTGCGCCTGTCCTCAAGAATCAGGGCGATGGCGTCGCTCAGGCTCTTCAAGGCTGCCGCCTTCGTCCTGCCGTGGCCATTCGCGCCCGGAATCTCCGGACAGTAGGCGATGTACCAGCGTCTGTCCCGTTCCACTACCGCGGTGAACTCGTTCCGCATGCCTCCTCCTGACTCCGCTTCAAGCGTAGCGCATGTCTGGCGCTGCGTTGCTCTGGCGAACGCCGCCGGTGAGCGGCCGGGGAAGCCGGTCCGATCGAGTGGCCTGTTAGCCAGACCCCTCCGACGTTCGAGCACGGCAGAAATGGTCACCAAGCGCCCGAAGAGCCGCTGTCGCCTCACGTAAGAGGTGCTCCATGATCTCCGGCTTTCTCTGACCGCCTGCGCTCACTTTTGCGAGAATCTTGTCGTAACGGTCACCCTTGCGATGCCCGGCATCTGCGGAGCGAAGGGCCTGGAGATCTCGCAGGAACTGGACTACAACAGCCGTCTGAGGGAAGCCCCTGGCAGTAAGGAACCGTTCGAACTTCGTGATGCCCTTCTCGTCTTTCTGCCCAGGCCCCGCTTGGGCAACCAAAGCCTGCTCATTGAGCGAGTCAATCAAGAGCTTCGTAAGCACAAGGACTTGTTGATCGAGTTTCGATTGCGAGTTCGTCACCGGCACCCGGACGGTGGCCAACAAATACTCGTCGGCCGGATCCGGGGCGAGAAAGAGGAGCCAACCGATGACGTTACGCCAGGAGGTGTTGAGACGCTCGTACGCTGCCCGAAAGATCAGATCCGGGGCCTGAGGAGGAGCAAACTGCGCCAAAAAGCTCCGACGATAGTTCGTCTCGCTGATCTCGCCTTGAGGAGGTACGTTGAACTGCTTCCAATGGAGACGCTCCTCGTACGGGAGGTCGCGGCCGAGGTCTCCCAGGAAGACAGCCACATGGGTTTCGTGATTGGCGTCGATCTGGATACTCCAGAGGCTAAGGAACTGTAACGAAATAACTGAGTGGGTTTCTGATCGCGACAATGTATTCTTTCTCTCGTGGAACGACAGGTCCTACGGCAGAAGTACTCAGCCCTCGCGCCTGCGCTGAACGAACGCAGTCGGAGACTGTGGGCGGCGACCGAGGCGAAGGCGATAGGACATGGCGGCATCGCGTGTGTGGAGCGCGCCGTTGCGATCTCGCGCTCGACCATCAGTCGTGGGATCAAGGAATTAGCATTCGCCCAGAAACCACTGGATGCGGCTCATATTCGCAGGCCCGGTGGGGGGCGCAAGAGCACGGCGCAGAACGATCCGACACTGAGGACAGACCTGGAGGCGCTGGTGGAGCCCGCTGTTGCGGGCGACCCCCAATCGCCGTTGCGCTGGACGTCCAAGAGTCTGCGCAAGCTGGCGGCCGAACTCCAGGCGATGGGACACACGACCAGCCACCGAATGGGCGCCGCATTGTTGTCAGAGGCGGAGTACAGTCTACAGGCGAATCGCAAGTCGGTGGAGGAAGGGAAGCGTCATCCCGATCGGGACGGGCAATTTCGCTACATCAACGAGCACGTTCGACGATTTCAGCGCATCCGCCAACCCGTCATCTCCGTGGATACCAAGAAGAAGGAACTCGTCGGAGATTTCAAAAACACGGGCAAGGAATGGCGGCCGAAAGGGGAGCCGGAGCCTGTGCGGGTGCATGACTTTCTCATTGAGGAGAGCGGCAAGGCTGCCCCGTATGGGGTCTACGATCTCACACGCAACGTCGGGTGGGTCAGCGTCGGCATTGATCACGATACGGCGAGCTTTGCGGTCAGAACGATTCGGCGGTGGTGGCAGGTCATGGGGCGACCGAGATATCCGCACGCCAAGGAACTGCTCATTACGGCAGATTCTGGGGGAAGCAACGGAGCCCGTGTCCGGTTGTGGAAGTGGGAGCTCCAGAAGCTCGCCAATGCGATGGGCAAGGCCATCACCGTCTGCCACCTTCCTCCGGGAACCAGCAAATGGAACAAGATCGAGCATCGGCTCTTTTCCTACATCAGCA
>JACPCX010000104.1:0-6447 GCA_016184305.1 Candidatus Rokuibacteriota bacterium
CGCGTAGCCGAGCGTGGCTCCGTGCGGATCGGCGTAGCCCGAGTCGGGCTCCCAGGCGGCGGCGTCGACGCCGTCCAGCCCCAGGCGCGGCTCGAGGGCGCGGATGTCGTCGGGCGAGAGCGCGTGCGCGCTCACGCCGGCCGCGCGGTGCATCGCGACGTTGGCGCGGAGCGCGGCGACGTCGTCGAGTCCGACGAGCGCGAGAAAGCCCGTGCGCCGGAAGCCCGCCTCGCCGCCCACGATCTCCGCGAAGCGCTCGAACACGCGGCGTCCGGCCAGGGCCATGCGCACCAGCGCCTCGTGAGTGTAGTGCGTCCGCACGATGGCGCTCGATCGGCCGGTCGCGCCGGCAGCCAGGTCGTGCCGCTCGAGGAGCAGCACGCGGCCCGCTCCCGCCCGGGCGAGGTGCCAGGCGGTGCTGGTCCCCTCGCACCCGCCTCCGATCACGACGACGTCCGCTGACTCCGTCATCTCGCCCTCCGTGTGTGCCGTCTCGACAGCATACCGCGCGACACCGCGCGATCAACGCGCCGCGGTCGAGGCGGGCTCCCGAAGGCAGGGCCCCGGGCGGGGCCGCGGGTCAGCCCGGCCGCGGGCGCCCGAGGAACTCGCGGACGATGCGGAGGAACTCGTCCAGGCGGTCGTGGTGCAGCCAGTGGCCCGCCCCGTCGATGCCGGCGACGGTGGCGTGGCGGAAGGGGCGCGCGCGGCCGTCCTCGGCCGGGTTCCCGGACTGGCTCTCCTTGCCGTACAGGAGCAGGGTGGGGCAGGCGATCCGGGACCACAGGAGATCGATGTCCCGGCCGCTCATGTCGTACGGGGGCCAGGCGCGGACGTAATTGTCGAACTTCCAGCTATAGGTGCCGTCCTCGTTCTGGTTGACGCCATGGGCCGTGAGGTGCCGCGCCTGCGCGGCGGCGAGATGCGGGTTCTCCTCCTGCATGCGGCGGAAGGCGTCCTCGATGGACGCGTAGCGCCGGGGCAGCCGTCCGGCGAGGCCGCGCTGCTCGCGGATCCACTCGTCCATGCGCGCGGCGATGGTCGTGGCGCCGCGCTCGGCCAGCGCGCTGGGCGAGGGGCCGAGCCCCTCGATGGCCACCAGCCTGGCCACAGCATCGGGGTAGATGCCGGCGTAGCGGAGCGCGATGTTGCCGCCGAGGGAGTGGGCGATGATCGTGACCGGCGCCAGCCGCTGCTGGTGGATGAGCTGGGCGAGGTCGTAGATGTAGCCGGCCATGGTGTAGCTGCCGTCCGGCGACCACTGGCTGTCCCCATGCCCCCGGAGGTCGGGGGCGATGATGTGCCAGTCGCCCCGGAGCGCCTCCGCGGTCCAGTCCCAGTTCCGGCAATGGTCGCGTCCCCCGTGGAGGAGGAGCAGCGGCGGCCGGTCCGGATGGCCCCAGTCCACGGAGTGCAGCCGCAGCCGCTGGGAGAAGTACGTGCGTGAGGTCGGTCCCGGCATGCCGTCGGTCATCGCGTCAGCGGTCCTCTCCTCGAGCGCGGCCGGCGGCCGCACCGGAGCCCGGCGGAGCGCTCGCCGCCGCGTGCTGGCTCAGCCGGGGCATGTGGTGGAAGGGCATCGTGAACAGGCCGAGCTTGACGGTCACGGGGCGGCTCCTTTCGGGTTCTCTCGGGAGGCTATCACATCACCTCGGCCATCGACGCGGTGGGCAGCCCCGCCGCCGGCGCGTCAATACTGCCGCCCGGGCCGGGCGGCGATGGAGCACGCCACCTGCCTCCCGAGCATCCAGGCACTTCTGCATCTCCCGGGAGAAGGGCTCGTGCGGGCGCTCCGATGATACGATCAAGCGGCGCTCGGGCGGCAACCGGTAGCGCCGGGCCGGCAAGAGGCGTCCAGCCCGCCCGACCGACCACCACCGCGAGCCCATGAGGCCGCGGAAGCCGCCGGTCACGCCGGCGGCCCGGGGAGGAAACAGGATGGCCGACCCGCGCTTCTTCCAGGCCGCCGGCCCATTCACCGTGGGGCGGCTGGCCGAGATCTCCGGCGCCCAGCCGGCCCCGGGCAGCGACGCCGACGGCACGATCGAGGAGTTGGCCTCATGGAGGTCGTGGCATTCATGCGCGCCGAGTCCCCCCGGGGGATCTGCCAGGCGAAGCGAGAGGATGCGGCGTAGCCGCTCGGGCCTCGCCGGCGCCGGATGACCGAGGCGCCGCTCATCTACCTGATCGCCGGCGAGCCGTCCGGCGACCTGCTCGGCGCGCGCCTGATGGCGGCCCTCCGGGAGCAGGTCGGCGGCCAGGTGGGCTTCGCCGGCGTCGGCGGCGAGGAGATGGCCGAGCAGGGGCTGCGAAGTCTCTTTCCGCTCTCCGACGTCGCGGTCATGGGCCTGCTCGAGGTGCTGCCGAAGGCCTCCCGCATCCTGCGGCGCGTCCGCGAGACGGTGGCGGACGTCGAGCGGCTCCGGCCGGCCGCGGTGGTCACCATCGATTCCTGGGGGTTCACCGGGCGCGTCGCCAAGCGCCTCAAGGCGGCGGGGTCGCGGACCCCCCGTATCCACTACGTGGCCCCGATGGTCTGGGCCTGGCGGCCTGGGCGCGCGCGCCAGCTGGCGCACCGGCTTGACCACCTGCTGTGCCTGCTGCCGAACGAGCCGTCCTACTTCGAGGCGGTCGGCCTGCCCGCGACGCATGTCGGCCACGCGGTCGTCGAGAGCGGAGCCGAGCGGGGGAACGGGCCAGCCTTCCGCCGCCGCCATCACATCGAGCCCACGGCGCCGCTGCTGTGCCTGCTCCCGGGCAGCCGGTCGAGCGAGACGGCCCGCCTCCTGCCGGTCTTTGACCGCACCGTCCGGCTCCTCGACCGCCGGCACCCCGGGCTGCGCACGGTGATCCCGACGGTGGACACCGTCGCGGGGCAGGTGGCGCGGGCGGCTGAGCGGCTCGGCGCCCTGGTGGTGCGTGGCCGGGCGGAGAAGTACGACGCCTTCGCCGCGGCGGACGTGGCCCTCGCCGCGTCGGGGACGGTGGCGCTCGAGCTGGCGCTGGCCGGCCTGCCGGCGGTGATCACCTACAAGGTGTCCCCGCTCACGGCCTTGATCGGCCGGCGCCTGCTGCGGGTTCGTCACGTGAGCCTGGTGAACATCCTGCTCGACCGTCAGGCGGTCCCCGAGCTGCTCCAGGAGCGATGCCGTCCCGACCTGCTCGCCGAGGCCGTGTCGGCGCTGCTGACCGACGAGGCGGGCCGGGCGGCGCAGCGCGAGGGGGGGCGCGAGGCCCTGCGCCGGCTGGGCTACGGAGGGCCGAGCCCGAGCGCCCGGGCGGCCCGCATCATCCTGGACATCGTCGAGCGACGGCCGCTGCCGGCGGGCGCGTGAAGATACCGGCCGCCTCCGCCGCCTTGGCCGATCGTGGGCCCGCCAGCCCGGTCATCGTCGGGTGCCGCGAGCCGCCGCGCGTCGAGACGTGGGCCGCGCCGACGCTTCCGGGAGCCCGGGCAGCAGGTCGTCGGTCAGACCTCGATCTGCTCGCCGAACAGGAGCTTCCAGGCGGCGCCGTACGCCACCACGCGGTGGGCCGGCTTCGGGAGCGCGGCGAGGAATGTGCGGAGCGCGCCCACCTTGTCCTCGAGGTCGTTCATCCGGTCCGGTCCCAGGTCCAGCGCGGCGAGGAAGCGCCAGGGGTGGTCGGCGATGAGCTCCACCCATGGCGGCCGCACGCGGCCCCAGTCGTCCCAGACGCGCGCGTGCCGCTGGCCGCTTACCGGGTACATCGAGTAGGCGTCCCCGAAGGCCGTGTCCACGTGGAGGCCCGGGTGCCGCTCGAGGAGGCGCCGCAGGTACGCCGGCCCGTAGATCGTGCTGCGCTCCTGATAGCGGATCTGGGCGAGATGGCACCAGATCACCTTGGCCCGCGGGTAGGCGGCGAGCATCTCCTCGAGCGGGGGCAGCAGCGCGTCCTCGATCTCGTAGTGGATCTGGAACGGCACGCCCGTCTGCTCCGCGAACCGGAAGAGCCGGTGGCCGTGCTCGCCGTTGATCGGGATGCTCACATCGCGGTGGGTTTCCCGCCGCTTCACCTGCCGCGGCGACGGGTAGTGGCGGAACTCGAACTCGCCGAGCAGCGGGTAGCCGTCCTCGGCGGCCCGCCTGAGATGCTCGTCGAGGAACTCCTTCGGCTTCTCGGTCCACGCCGGGTACACCCCGCCCGTCGTCGTGGGGATGTAGCGCTCGGGATCTGTCTGGACGAGCCTGCGCGCGCCGTCATGCCAGAGCCGGCCCTGCGCGAAGCCGCCCGGGCCGATCTCGGGGGACAGCGCGATCATGGCGACACCCAGCCTGTCCATGCGGCGGGCATAGCCGGGGACATCGAAGTCGCCCGGGTTGTAGGAGGACTCGATGTCGATGAGGGGGACCTTGCCCGTGGCCGCCACGCTCCTGACCCGCGCCCGCCAGCCGCGCTGGAGAGCGGCGAGGTCGAACCGCCCGTCGGGCTCTGCGGGCGCGCCGCGGGAGGCGCGCAAGACGGCGGCGACGGCTCCCATGGTCGCCGCCAGGAAGATCCGCCTTTTCACGCCAGCGATTATCCCACACCGGTGACGCGGACCGATGCGGTCTCCTCCTCCAGGGCATGCGCGGGGTGCCCGGCATGGCGCGGCGGGGCGCGGGGGGGGGGCGGGGCGCCTGCCCAGGCGGTCCAGCGCGTCGCCGCTCAGCGTGCCTTCTTGGGGCGCTCCTGGCCCTTGACGACCTGGGACCGGATCAGCCGGGGCAGCAGCATGTGGTGCTGGGGGCAGATGGACTGCGGATTCTGGTAGGTGGCGCCGGCGAAGGCGACCATGTAGCGGCGGATCTCCTCGAACCGGACGACCTCGTCGACGAATCCACGGATCGCGCAGTAGATCGGCCGGGACTGGTCGCGGTACTGCTGGGCCAGCGCGTTCATCTGATCGATCACGGGCCCGAGCGGCCGCCCGGCCTCCTGCTCCTTGACGAGCCGCCGGGAGAACGACGCGACGGCGGCCGTCTCCCCGTGCATCACGTTGAGCTCGGTGCCGGGCGTGGCGAGGGTGAAGGCGTTGTGGTTGTTGGCCGTGGGGCCGCCCATGATGTAGTGGGCCGCGGCCGTGCCCTTCCGGAGCACCACGAGCATCATCGGCAGGGCGGTTTGCTCGATGGAGTAGATCAGCGACTGGCCCAGGCCGAGCAGCTCGGCCTTCTCGGCCGTGTCCCCGACGTCGATGCCGGTGGTGTCCTGGAACCAGATGATCGGCACCCGATCCCGCCCGCACTGGGTCACGAACTCGCTCATCTTGATCAGGCCCTGGCGATAGAGCTTGCCGCCGATGCCGATGTACTCGGAGGTGTACTCCGGGTAGTTCATTCCCAGCAGGCCCTGCCGGTTCCCGATCACCCCCAGCAGGAACCCGTCGACCTTGACCAGGCCGGTGTACACCTCGGGGCCGAAGCCCGGCCGGAACTCCAGGTGCTCGCTGCCATCGACGAGGCGGGCCAGCGCGTCCTCGAAGCTGTAGACGGCTTTCTGGTTGAGGGGGACGATCGAGGCGAGGTCGGAGAGCGGGTACTTCGGCTCGGCGGGCGCGGCGACCCGGAAGAACTGCGGGGCATAACCCGGGATCTGGGCCACGCAGTCCTTGAGCGCGTCAAGGACCTCGGTCTCGGTCTCGAACACGGCCCGGAAGAACCCGGTGGCGTCGTGGTGAATGCGGGCGCTCCCCGGGGGAACCTCCGTGAACCGGCGCGCGGCGGCGATGATCTGCTCCGCCCCGGCCTCGTCGAAGGAGCCCCTGGGGCTCATGCCGCTGACGATCCCGCCGCCGCCGACCGCCATGTTGGCGTTCTTGTGGGCGAACAGGATCGTCGAGCTGATGCTCTGATAGCCCCCGCCGGCCGGATTCGTCCCGTAGATGCCAGCCACGACCGGGATGCCGAGCTGCTCCAGCTCGGCGTGCCGGAAGAACATGGTGCCGCCGCCTCGGCGGTCGGGATACACCTCGTCCTGCTGGGTCAGCTTCACGCCCGAGCAATTGACCAGCCAGACCAGGGGCACCCGGAGATGCTTGGCGAGGTCAGCGACCCTGAGCTGGTTCTCGGCTTGCCCGGCGATCCACGCCCCGGCCATGACCTTGTTGTCGAACCCGATGACGACGCACCACTTGCCGCCGATCCGCGCCAGCCCATCGACGACGCCGGTCACACCTTCCTCGTTCTGGCGGGGGTTGTAGAGCGTGTGCAGGGGACAGAACGTCCCGGGATCCACGAGGTACTCGATCCGGTCCCAGACCGTCATCTCGCCCCGCTCGTGGATCTTCGCGGCCGGCAGCCCCGCGCTCTTCACGCGGCTCACCTCGGCGTCCAGCTCCTTGAGCATCGCCGCGATCTGGTCGCGGTTTTCTGCCATCTCCTCGATGTCGGCCTGCTTGAGCGGCTTGCCGAGCGCATCCATCGTCTCGAAATACGGGCGCATACG
>JACPCX010000189.1:0-25293 GCA_016184305.1 Candidatus Rokuibacteriota bacterium
GGGCGGCCCTGCGGGGAGGACGCCAACATCGCCCGGCTCCTGGCCGCCGAGGCGGCCTGGCACGCAGGCGAGGCGTGCATGCAGACCCACGGCGGCTTCGGCTACGCGCGCGAGTACGACGTGGAGCGCAAGTGGCGCGAGAGCCGGCTCTCGCTCACCGCGCCCATCTCGACGAACCTGATCCTGGCCTACATCGGCGAGCACGTCCTGCTGAGCGCGCTCTTCCATCGGGCCCGCAGCATGAGCTCGGGGACACTCCCGCGGACTTCCTCCCTCGCTGGCGATGCGGCCGCGGGCGTGGCCATGTCTTGGCTCCTCGGTTGGCGTTCAGGCGATCTTGATGATGCCGGGCTCGACCTGGTGAAAGCGGTCGGCGACCAGCGGGTCGTGGCCCGCGACGATCAGCTTCTCCTTCCCGGCCAGCGCGTGGATGGTCTCGAAGGCCTCCAGCATCTCGGGCAGGTTGGTGATGATCTGCACGGGCTGGCGCGTCTCCACGTTGTGGTAGAAGTGCGAGGCATCCGAGGTGAGGACAACCGTGCCGCGCTTGGTCTCGACGCTGACCAGCTGCAGCCCCGCGGTGTGGCCGCCGACCCTGTGCACGCGCAGCCCGGGGAACACCTCTCGGTCGCCGTCGAGGAACCGGACGCGGTTGGCGTAGTTCAGCGTCACGAGCCCGGCCAGCGCATTCACGTTGGCCGACCCCCGAAAGGCCGGCGTCCCGCCGTATTTTCCCGTCCAGAACGCGGCTTCTTCCTGCTGGATCCAGAACTCCGCGTTGGGGAAGAGGCTGTGGCCCGCCCAGTGGTCGTAGTGGAGGTGCGTGATGAGCGAGATCGGCACGTCGGCGGCCTTCACCCCCGCGCGCTCGACCATCGACGCCGGGGTGACGTAGTTGCGCATGCCGCGTGATGTGGCTTCGTCGTCCAAGAAGCCGGTGTCCACGAGGACCGGCTGCGGGCCGCCCAGGATCAGCCAGACGAAGTAGTGGAGCGTGAGCTTCTCGTGCGACGCCTCGCGGTAGAAGAACTGGCACTTCGTCGTGTCCCGTTCCGAGTACTTGAGCGCATAGACCTCGTACATGGTGTCCTCAGAGTCCCCTCAGGAGCGCGGGGTGATGACGAAGCGGAAGCGGGCGTCAGGCCGGTTATGGCGGCCGACGGCGTCCTGGACCTCCTGGGCGGTGAAGCGCTGGTACTGGGCCGGGGCGTCGAGGAGATCGTCGAGGCCCAGCCCGCGGTAGTCGAGCGTCGAGAGCCTGCTCAGCCAGAAATTCGGCGTCTTGAGCGTCTCGTCGAGGAAGTTCGCCGTCTGCTTCTTGGCCACGGCCAGCTCGTCGGGCGTCGGCCCGTCCTTGGCGAACTCGGCATACATCTCTTCCACCGCCGCCGCCAGCGCCGGCGCCTTGCCGGCGTCAGTCGGGGCGATCGCCGCGAAGAGCCCGAACCCCGGATAGACCACGCCCGGCTCGGAGGACGCGCCGATGCTGTAGACGAGCTGCTTGTCCTCGCGGAGGGTCTTCGTCATGCGCGTGGTCAGCACGCGCGCAGCCAGGCTGAGCAGCCGCGTGTCGCGCACGTCGCGGAGGTCGGCCCCAAAAAAGCCGGCGAGGACGGCGGCCTGGGGCGAGAGCACCTGGACCGACTCGCCGACGCTGATCGGCCCTTGCGGGCGGCCCATGGCGCGGAGATCGGCGAGCGTCTTGTCTCCGATGCGCGGCCGCGCGGGCAGCGCGCCCAGGTACCGCGCCACGAGGCGCGTGGCCGTCTCGCGGTCGACGTCGCCGACCACGGCCACCTCGATGGGCGCCTCCGTGATGAGGCGCCGGAGCCACGCCTGCGCGTCCGGGCGGGTGATCGCGCGCACCTGCTCGACGGTCAGCGACTTCGGCCGGACCTCGTCTCGCGGATAGATGGCCGCCGCGCTCGTATCCACCAGCACCTGCATCGGCTGGGTCTTTCGCTGGGTGATCCGCTGCGCCTCCGCATCCCTCCACTGCTCGAGGGCCGGCTGTTCGATGAGCGGATCGGTGAGCAGCAGATAGGCCAGCTGGAGCCCGCGCTCGAGCTCGGCGGCATCGCCGGAGACCGCCAGCGTCACGGTGTCGCCGGTCGCCGCGCCCTGCACGCGCACCTTCGCTCCCGTCATCAGGTCCCGGATCTGGGTGCTCGACAGCCTGCTCGTCGCCGGGCGGTCCCAGGCGCGCAGCGCGGCCTCGGTGATCCCGCGGTTCGCCGCCGTCTCCTGGATCGGCCCCCCGGCCAGCGTGATCGCGACGCTCGCCTCGTTCCTGCGCTGATCCATGTGGCGATGGTGCACGCGCAGGCCGTTGTCGAGCCACAGTGACGTCACGCCGCTCGCCGCGTGCGGCACGCTCTCCACCACGGCGCCGTCGCGAGGCGGGGCCGCCAGGAGCGTCGTCGCCCGCGTCCCGTCGACCGGCTTGCCGGGTGTGACGGCGACGGCGGCCCTGCCGAGCGCCAGGAACTGGGCCTCGCTCGCCACGCCGTCGCTCGCGGGAAGCTCGGCGACGAAGAGGGCGCGGCTCGGGTCGAAGGCGGTGGCGAAGGCGTTCGAGACCTCGCGGGCCGTGATGCCGGGCAGCAGGCGCTGGAGGAGCGCGAGCGTCTGGGCGGCCGACATCGGCCGGCTCCCGCGGGTGACATCCCCGTGGAGCTGGCGCAGCACCTCGCGCGCCGGGCGCGTCGCCTCCCGCCGCACGCCCTCCTCCGCATCGGCCAGGAGCGCCACGCGCGCGTCCTGCACGTCGCGCTCGGCGAAGCCGTGGAGCCGGGCGCGCTGGAGAGCGATCCCGAGGTCCTTCAGCATGGCCCGCCACGTCCCCGGCAGGCCCGAGGCGTCGAGGGTGATCATCCGCATCGTGCCGGGCCACTCCCGCATCGATGCGTTCGCCGCGAGGAACGAGGCGCGGCCCGCCGCGACCTCCGCGCTCGTCCGGCGATCGAACGCCCACATGCCGATGCGCTCGACCAGCTCGCGCCGCTCCCGGCCAACCGTCGTCGCCGGGCCCCGCGGCGGCGCGATCCTTGCGATCGAAACCGCGGCCCGCGTCAGCTCGGGATCGGTCACGACGATGACCCGCTGCCCCGCCGTCGGCTTGACTCCGACATCGCGGGGCGCCGGCTTCGGCACGGCGCGGCCGCCGCCGAACTGCTGCGCGATGACCTGGGCGACCATGGCGGGGTCCGTGTCGCCCACCACGATGACCGTCATGTTGCTCGGCACGTACCAGCGCGAGTAGTAGTCCTGGAAATCCGGGCGCGTTACCGAGTTGATCGTCTGCTCGATGCCGATGGGCAGCCGCCGTCCGAGCGTGGACTCCGGAGCCAGCCGCTCGAAGAACTGGTCCTGCACCCGCTGGCGCGCGCTCGAGCGCGCGCGCTTCTCCTCGAGGATGATCTGGCGCTCCCTGTCGATCTCGGCGGGCTCCAGGCTCATGCGCGTGGCGATGTCCGCCATGTACAGCAGCCCCTTCTCGACGAGGTCGCGTCCCCCGCCCGGCAGCGTCAGCGTGTAGGTGGTCCGGTCGAAGCCCGTGAAGGCGTTCTGGTCGCGTCCGAAGGCCATGCCCAGGGACTGGAAGAAGGGCACGACCGAGCCCGGCGGGAAGTTGGCGGTGCCGTTGAACGCCATGTGCTCGAGATAGTGGGCGAGGCCCCGCTGCGCCTCTGTTTCGTTGAGTGAGCCCGAGGCAACGTGGAGCCAGATGCCCACGCGCCCCTCGGGGTTCTTGTGCGGGCGGATGATGTAGGCGAGCCCGTTGGGCAGGGTGCCCGTGACGAGCGCGGGGTCGGTCGGAAGTTTCTCGTCTGCGGGCGAGGCGGCCGGGGCCGGGCCCGGAAACGTCACCAGCAGCACCGCCGTCATCAGCGAGATCAGGAATGCCGGCATGGCGCCTCCTGTCACGGAGGCTAACCGGTACACGTAAGGGGCCCGGGAGAGCAGCATGAGGAGATTCTACGCAGGCCTCTCTCCCCTGATCTCGGCGATCTTGCGGTCGCGATCGCCCGCCAGCCGCTCCTGGTCGCGCCGCAGCTCATCGTTCAGCTTGTCGACCTCTTCGTGGATCCGGGCGGCGGCCAGGGCTGCCTGGTGGAGGATCTCGCGCTCGGCGGCCTTGGCCTGGTGGAACTGGCGGGCCTCGGCGATGGCGGCCTTCTGCGTGGCGGTGAGCGGGTGTTCCTCGACGCTGGCCTCCTTGTCCTTTCGCCGGAGGCGCTCCATCGCCAGCTCGTACGCGCTCTTCGGGGCGTCGTCGCTCATGATTCCACAGCGTGCTAGGGCAGGTGCGGTTTGACGTCGGCCTCGGTCAGGGGCGACTGGGCGTCCTTCCACCAGTGGTCGGGATCGCGGCGGATCTCGAAGACCACCTTGCCCCGATCAGGGCAGCGATAGGCCATGACATTGGCCGAGGACATGCCATTGACGAGCCCATAGAGCCGGGCGCTCTGCTGGGACAGGACCGGCAGGCAGATCTTCCCTTCTACACAGCCGTTCGTGATCACGATCTTGTCGCCGACCTTGTGGACAGGGCACCAGGGCGGCAGGTCCGCGATGATCTCCTTGACTTCCATGGTGACCGGATAGCGTGGCATATCTCACCTCCCGGGAAATGGTACGAGTCTAGCAGGGTGGTCCCCGTCTCCTCAACTGCTCGTCCCCCCGCCTCAGTCTGCGAGGTACCGGCGCTCGCGGTCGCTCCACCAGGTGGCGTTGACGACCCGCTCCCGGTCCTTGAAGCTGGCCAGGCGGTCTTCGATGCGGATCGTGTCGCCGTCCTCTTTGAGGACCTGCAGCACCTCCTGCACGGCCCGGATGGCCGCGCGGTGCGACTGCGACGGGTAGATGCCCAGGCGGTACCCCATCCGCTCCAGCTCGCGCGCCGGAATCGACGGGGTCTTGCCGCCGTGAAACATGTTGATGACCAGGGGCTTCGTCACGAGCCGGGGGAGACTCGCGACCTCGTCAGCGGTCTCGGGGGCCTCGACGAACCCCACATCGGCCCCCGCCTCGAGATAGGCGTTGACGCGGTCGACGGCCGCCTGAAACCCCTCGACTGCGCGCGCGTCGGTCCGCGCGATGACGAGCATGTCGCCGTCGCGCCGTGTGTCGACCGCCGCCTTGATCTTCCCGACCATTTCTTCGGCCTTGATGACCCCCTTCCCCTCGTAGTGGCCGCACTTCTTGGGACTGACCTGATCCTCCAGGTGAAATCCGGCGACCCCCGTCTTCTCGAACTCCCGCACGGTCCGGATCACGTTCGTCGCGTTCCCATAGCCGTTATCGGCGTCCGCGATGACGGGGATGTCGACGGCCTCGACGCATCGGTTCGCGAACGCGAGGTTCTCGGTGAGCGTCAACAGGCCGATGTCGGGGAAGCCGCATGCCCGGGAGTACCCGCCTCCGGTCAAGTAGACGGCGTCGAAGCCCGCGAGCTGCGCGAGCCGGGCGCTCAGCGCGTCAAAAGCGCCAGGGATGATCGTGTAGCGCGACTGCTCGACCAGCGCCCGCAACGCTTTCCTCGGGTTCATCGGCTCTCTCCTCTGGGCGCCACGGCCTGGCGTCCGCCCGACCCCCCTGGCGCCCGAACGAGCGTCGTCACCGCCCGGCACGCGCGAGCTGTGCCGCGTGCCGGGCGGCCAGCCGTCCGAACACCAGGCCGCGCAGGACCGAGGTCGAGCCGGCGTACGATCCGTAGTAGATGCCCATGGTTTCCCCGGCGGCGTAGAGACCCCGGATCACCTCACCGTCGTTGTTCACCACCTCGGCGTCGGGGGTGACCTTCAGTCCGCCGAAGGTGAAGACGTTGGACGAGATCATCGGGTAGGCCAGGAAGGGCGGCCGATCGATCGGCCGCGCCCAGTTGGACTTGGGCGGTGCGATTCCCTCGGTTGCCAGGCCGTCGACTTCCAGCGGCTTGAACGTCCCCGGGCGGCATGCCGCATTGAACGCCTCGAGCGTCTGCGTGAACGCCGCCGCCGGAACCGCGAGCGTGCCGGCGAGGTCTCGAAGGCTGCCGGCCTCGATCGCCGGCTGATCGGTGCGGAGCGCTCGCTGATAGTTCGGAACGTCGGAGAGCTTCGCATCCGCGATCATGTAGGCGATTCCGCCCACCTGCGCGAAAATGTGGCGCGTGACCGCCTCGTAGGTGGCGTCCACCGTGGCGGACGCCTCGTCGACGAACCGCTGCCCCTGCTGGTTCACGAGCACGCCGTACGGATACGCGAAGATGGCCGGCTCGGAGATCCCGGACCGGGGGTCGATGGGCTCGGCGTGCCAGCTGCCGAAATCCCCGCACGGCGCCGCCCCGACGGCCAGCCCCATCCGGATGCCTTCGCCCTTGTTGTAGTGGCCCCCGCGGGCGACGGGGCGCAGATAGAGCGCCCGCGGCCCGACATACTGGGCCATCATCTCGGCGTTGCCCTGGAAGCCGCCGCACGCGAGAACCACCGCGCCGCGGAATTCGATGAGCCGGTTGCGCGCGCCCACCGCTCGCACCCCGGTGATCGCGCCGTCAGGGGCCTGGATCAAATCGCGCGCCGTCGTTCCGTAGAAGAACGGCACGCCGACCCCCTCGAGGTGGCTTGACAGCGTCTCGACGAGCGCGAGGCCCCCGCCGATCGGCATGAGCCGCTGCGTGCTCGTGGTGAGAAAGACCGTGGGGAGCCGCTCGAAGCGGACGCCGAGCGTCTCGAGCCAGCGCAGGGTCGGCCCGGCGTTCTCGGCGAAGGTCGTGATGACGTCGGGATCGGTGAACGCCATCGCCTTGACGAGCGGGGGCCAGCTCTCCCGGTCGCGGGTCGTGAGGGCGACCAGCGACGGGTCGAGGTGCCCGCCGGCGTTCGCCGCAAAATGGCTTTCGAAGTCGTCCGAGGGCTCGTCGAGGCTCTTCATCCGGAGGTAGGCCTCGGTGTACCGGCTGTTGCCGCCACGCTCCGCCCGGGGCGCGCGCTCGAGGATGGCAACGCGCAACCCGGACTCGGAGGCCGTCGCGGCTGCCGACAGCCCTGCCACACCGCAGCCCACGACGACGACATCGAAGTCGTGACTCTCAGGTGTCATGCGGCGATCTCCTTTTCGGACCCGCGAGCATCGACCCTCTGCCGCTCATGTCCGTCTCCAGCCCGTCCGCCTCACGCCCCGCCCGTGGCCGTCCGGGCCGCGATCCGTCCAAAGATGGCCGCCTTGCCCAGCGCCGAGCCCGTCATGTACGCGCCGCCGTGGAGCCCCCCGACGACCTCGCCGGCCGCGAAGAGCCCCGCGATCGGCGCGCCGAACACATCGATCACGCGCATGCGAGCGTCCACGCGGAGGCCGCAGTAGGTCCCGAAGATGGCCGTCGTGGAGGGGAAGGCGTAGAACGGCGGCCGTTCGATCCGGCAGAGCGCGCCATGCTTGTGCACGAGATGCCTCCGGCCGAACTTCGGGTCGCTCCCGGCGTCCACGAAGCCGTTGTACTCGGCCACCGTGCGCCGTAGCGCCTCGCGCGGGACCTCGATCCGTGCCGCCAGCTGCTCCAGGGTGTCGGCCTTGATCATGAGGCCGTCGTCGAGGCGCCGCTCGAAGTCGACAATCCGCACGCGGTTCTCGCCCTGCTCGAAGATGGCCTGGTCGAGGATCTGGTACGCGCAGCCGTCAGGCTGGCGCAGACAGGCGTCTCCCAGGAGCTTGTACGAGATGGACTCGTCGACGAAGCGCTGGCCGTCCTGATTGACGGCGATCGCTCCCTTGTAGACGGCGAGGAGGGCGTTGAGGTTGGCCATATCGACCGGGTGCTTCCCGAACGTCCCCTTGATGTACGGCATGTCGCGCACGTCGGCACCAAGCTGCCAGGCCATGCGCAATCCATCGCCGACATTGCCTTCACCGCCGAGCAGAAGGCACTTGTCGTAGCCCGGCGCGAAGCGGTGGATGAGCTCCGGGTTTCGGCTGAACCCGCCCGAGGCCAGGATGACGCCATGCCGGCTGGCCACCGACAGGACCTCGCTGCCGCCCTCCGCGCGCACTCCCTCGACTCGCTCTCCGGTCGAGTCGCGGAGGAGCCGGCGTACCGACATCCCGGTCAGGATCTCGACGCGTCCGGTCGCGCGGGCCCGGCGCGCGAGCAGGCGGACGACGTCGGCGGGGTCCACCGTGTGGACGCGCGGCACGGACTGTCCCGAGGACACCTCGATCACCGGGCTGAACTCGACCCCCTGCCGCCGCAGCCACTGGTAGGTGTCGAGCTGGTGAGCGACGTAGGCGCGGACGATGTGCTCGTCGTTCTCGAAGGCGCCGACCTCGCGCAGATCGCTGAAGAGGAGGTCGTCGGAGTCCTCGATGCCTTGGGCCTGCTGCAGGTCGGTGCCGGCAAACGCCAGACAGCCGCCGCTCAATGCCGACGAGCCGCCGACCTCGGCCATCTTCTCCAGGAGGAGGACGCTGGTCCCGCCATCCGCCGCCTCGAGCGCAGCGGCCACGCCGGCCAGGCCTCCGCCGACCACCACCAGGTCCGCGTTGCGGTCCCGCATCCTATCCCTCCATCTCCACATGCGCCGTGCCGGCAGAGCAGACGGCCTTCAGCTGGCGGACCAGGGCCGGGAGCAGCTCCTGCCAGTCGCCCACGGCGCCGAGCTCGGCCACGTCGAAGATCGCGGCGTCGGGATCATGGTTGAATGGGCCGAGGATCCCGCCCACGCCCTGCGTGCGAAGCCCGCACCCATCTTCCCGCAGGGCCAGCCGATCCGACGGCACCTTCGGATCCACGATCGGCGCGAAGCAGACCACGACGTGCACGAGCGTCAGCCCTCCCGCTCTCCGCCGCACGACGCGTGCGCCGGCCGTGCCGCAGCAGGCCGATTCGACTCGCTCGTCAACCTCCGAGCCGACGCCGGCACCCAGCCCGTCCCGTACCGGTGGCAGGCAACCACGCCGCCGGCAGCGACCTCCGTCGGCCGGGGCTCCTCCGTGGCGCACTCGGGGACCGGATCCGGCCGCCGGGGATGGAATCGGCAGCCCGACGGGACGAGGTACATCACCCCGACGCGGTGACTCATGTGGCGGACGGTCGCGAGATCATACGCCATGAACAGGGAACTGGCTTCCGGTGACCTATCACGGGCTCACGACGCCCTGATCGTCACGCCTTCTTCATCGGCCTGCCGCAGCAGACCTTCTGGGCCATCGCGACCTTGCCGCACTTGACGCAGCGGAATCCGGCCATCGCCCTATCCTTTCCCATCCGCCTGAGCTGGTGGAGCACCACGACCTCCGTCGCGGCGAGTTCAGGTGCCGCGTTACCTCCTCGCCCCCCGGCGGGCCCTCTTCTTCGCGCGCCGGCGCACGCGAGGTCTCCGGGACGCCGTCTCCTTCACTCTGCGCGCAAGCAACTCCTTCACCTCGCGCCTCCCCACCTTCCGCAGCCCCACCAGCGTGGCGCGGTTCTGGCCGGTCGGGGTCGATTCTCCGCCTTCCCAGTGCGCCACGGCAGGCGCGCTGACCCCCGCCACCCGCGCCAGGGCCATCTGGCTGAGCCCCAGGCGCTTTCTCAGGCTCTGAATCAGGCGTGGCGAGAGCCGCGCAGCCTTCGCCTCCTCCTCCGACACCTGGGGGACGGGGGGCGCGGCCTTCATCAGGCGCTCCCACCCCGCCGCCCTCCGGCGCAATCCCGCCACTGCCCCCTGCAGTCTCCCCATCTTCCGCCGGAGTCGCAGGAGATCTCGCCGGAGCGGCAGCACCACAAGCCGGACCTGCCTCCGCGCCCCCCGGGCAATGGTTTCCTTGATCACGGTCTCGAACTTGGCCACCTCGCACCTCCTCGTCCAGACATGAACCCCTCGTCCTGCTCAGTGTGAGCCTGCCCAGGAGTCACGGCTCCTGACGTCGGTCAGCCGCGAAGGCGGATGTCCGGGAACGGTCCCGCCCCCCATTCTCGTGGACACCGGGCCGATGATACTCCGGTTCTCGCGCCAACCGGTGCCGTCGCGGGGTGTCAAACCGCCGCCCCCACGCCGCCGGGGCAGTTTGCCGGGCCAGGGGAAGCGATCGAGGAACCGGAGCGCTCCCCGGAGCGGTACCCGGAACGCGAATGCCGTGGCGCCGCCCATACACCCCGAGGAGGTGCTCCACGAGGAGCGGGACGTCCTCCCGCCGGTCGCGCAAGAACGGCACCGCGAGCACGACCTCGCTCAGCCGATCGTGGAGGTCGGCGCGGAACTGGCCCTCGGTGATGGCCCGCTCGACGTTGTGCCCCCTGATGCGCCCTGGCTGGCAGATGGACATGCGCCTCTGCGTCGAGCATCCGGAGGCGGAGACCCGGGCGCCGGGCCGGGTGATCTTACGCCCTGGGTCTCGGAAAGACGAAGCGTTGCTCCGGCGCGTCCTTCGGCCAGCGGCGAAGCGGCGAGAGGCGAAGCCGCGGGGCCGAGACGAGGGTGTTGCGTGCTCACCTCCGGTCACGCGCGGGGCGACGACGCGGGCTTCACGACCTTGCCGGGCCGGCAGCACGCGTGACGGCATACGGGCGAGTAAGGCGCCTCCCACTTGTGAAGCTCGAGGTAGGGTTCCAGGCGATACGGGTTGCAGCCGGGCAGGACCACCACCTTGTGCCCCTTCTTCCGCAGCTTCCCGATGTTCACGGACTCGACGGCGCAGTTGCCGAGGAGCCACACCTCGTCGGCGTCGATCCGGTCCGGAAGGACGGGCTCCTGGCCGGTGACGAGGGCGTATGTCCGCCCGTCCTCGATCTCCCAGGGCACCGGGCTGTACTGCATCCACAGGCCGCAGCCCCAGCACGTTCCGCCCGGGTACGTCTTCACCCGCGGGTCCAGGTTGAGCCACGGCATCGGCGGCCGCCTGAAGCTCCGGCGGACCTCCTGGATCTGCTTCCCCCTCACCTCGATCCCGGCGAGATCACGGGTTCCGAGGCCCTCGCGCTCGGCCACCGGGAGGACCTCGATGGGGCCCTCGGCGGGCGAGAAGCCGGCGACCATGGAGGCAACGGCCTCCGTCGCCACGGGGTCGCGGCCGGCGATGATGAGGTCCATCTGGACCGGATCTCCGAACCTCGGCCCGAAGCCGTCCATGGCAATCACGGCGTCGACGACGGTCAGGTCGCGGCCCTTCACGAGCTTCATGAGGTCGGCGAGGACGTAGTAGTGCTCCGGGAGACGGTGATACGGGTGGCGGTCCTCGTGCAGGAGGACGCCGAACATGTTCTTGAAGCCGAGGGTCAGGAGCCCGACGCGCGTGGTCTTGAGCTTGGGGGCGTTCACGAAGAGATCGGCGTCCATGACCACCTTCGGTACCTTCATCGTCTTGAGCACCGTTCCGCCCGGCACCTCGACCTCGACCTTGGGCTCCAGCGCGAGGTCGCGCATCTCGCCGCCCGCGGCGGTGACCGCCTCCGTCAGCCCGGTGCGCGCGAAGACCCATGCCCCGTCGGTCTCGTGAACGGGCGCATCCGCCACCACCACCCGCTCCGCCCCCGCCTCCTTGAACAGCCGGACGAGCGCCCCGACCACCCGCTTGTCTGTGGATGGCAGGAAGTTCCCTTCGGGATCGAAGCCTTCCGGGAGCTTCTTGAGCCCGGTCTCCACGCCCATCGAGTAATAGCCGACGTTGGGCTTGATCAGCACCGTCCTGGCGCCCCGGAGGAGGTGGCCTGCGCCGCCTATCAGGTCCAGCGCGCGAGCCACGGCGCGGTGGGGGTCGGCGTCCTGCGCCATCGAGACGACAGACTTCCCGTTCAGCCCTTTCTTCGTCATCGTCCGGCATCCTCCATGGGAGTCACGAGGGTTTTCGAGCTCAGCCTCGCATCGAGGCGCAGCACTCGTACTTGCAGCGCACCTTCTCGACAGGGTACTCCCACTTGTGCAGCCTGAGGTACTCCTTGAGCCGGACGGGAGGACAGCCGGGAATGACCCTGACGCGGATGCCCCGGGCCTCGAGCTTCTTCACCTTCACCGACTTCAGCGTGATATCCCCGAGTACCCACACCTCATCGGCGTCCAGGTCCTTCGGGATGCTCGGCGTGCGGCCCAGCACGAGGGCGTAGCGCTTCCCGGACTCGATCTCCCAGGGCATCGGGGTGTACTGGATCCAGGGTCGGGCCCCGCACGAGTCCCCTCCGGCGTAGGTCTTCACATTGGGGCTCGGGTGAATCCACGGGTGCGCGGTCCGCTCCAGCGGCCGAGCCACCTCGGCGACGCTCTCGCCCCTGATCTCGATCATCGAGGGGTCCCCGACCCCCAGACCGGCATGCCGGGCCGGGGGGATCACCTCCAGCGGACCCTCGATCGGATCGAACCCCGCCACCATCGCCGCGATGGTGTCCACGGCCACGGGATCGCGCCCCGCCAGCACCACGTCCATCCGGACCGGATTGCCGAGCCGAGGGCCATCGCCCTCCATGGCGATCACCGCATCCACCACCGTCACGGCCTTCTCCCGGAGCAGCTTCATCACGTCGATCATCGCGAAGGAGAACTGCGGCTGTTTCAGGATCCGATGCCTCTCCTCGTGGGGCAGGAGGCCGTAGAGGTTGCTGAACCCGGCGCTCAATCCGTGCATCGGGTGTGTCTTGAGCTTGGGAACGTTCACGAACAGGTCGCACTCGAGGGCCACCCTGGGGAGCTGGATCTTCGGCAAGGCCCGCGCGTCGGGCACGGCGATCTCGACAAGGGGCTCCTCGTCGAAGTACGCGAGCTCCCCCCCCGCCTCCCTGACCACCGTGTCCATGCCCGTCCGCTCGGCAAACCACCTGGCAGGTGTCTCGTGCAGCGGCCCGTCGCCCACGACGACTCGCGCGGCGCCGCGCTCCAGGAGCAGCCGCACCAGGGCCGTGACCACCCGGGGGTCCGTGTACGGCTGGAAGAGGCCGCCGGCCTCGCTCCAGCCCGCCGGCGGCTCCCTCAGGCCAGCATCCCAGCCGAGGGAGTAGTAGTCCCACTGCGGCTTGACCAGCACGGTGCCCCTGACTCGCAGGCCCTCCGCCTCCTCGACCTGCTCGATGGCTCGGCGAACGCCGACACTGACATCCTCGCTCTTGACCACGGCCACGCAGGGCTTCGATGGATTCGCCGTCATGCTCCCGAGCCTTTCCAGGAGCGGGCCGAAGGGAATGCCATCCCCGAGGTCCCGTCCTCACACGATGCGTCGTTGCTGATCGCGAGCACACATGCCCGTCTGGGGGCCGCGCCCTTGCCGCATTCTACCTCGGAGCACGCACCCGCAGCCTCGCCGCAGTCCCGTCACGGCGCACGCGCATGCGTGTGCCCGCCTCACGCGCCGTCGCGCCACCGGGTGTCCCCGCGCGCGTCCGAGGCGGAACAACCGCTAGCGAGGTGACATGTAGTGTGCTCGAAGTCCCTCTCTCTGTTCCGTGGTTCCCGGCGACCCGCCCCGCGTGATCCCCATATGCGCGAGATCCACGAGCATCTCCGCAGTCTTGACCGCCGCGCCGAAGCTGTCGAGAACAGGCACCCCCTCGATCGTCCTCACCCCGTGATCCAGGAGGAACATGTTGACGGGATTCCCGGCCGGCAAGAGAATCCCCGCACCCCGGCCGATCGCCTTTCGGGCCTCGCTCACGAAAGCCGCCCGGACCGGCTCCGGATCCTCGTACATCCGCCGGAAATCCCGATAGGTCAGATCAAGGGACGCGCCATCAACCATGCGCTCGCCCAGACCGTAGCCGCGCGCGATCCGCTCCATCTTTTCCAGGATCTTCCGATTGTGGGTCAGAAAGGCGAACCTTCCCGCCAGCTGGCACGCCAAGTGGATGGCGCATTCGGTGATGAAGACGGCGGGAAGGTCGGTCAGCTCGCGAACCTCCCGGTGGCCCGCGTCGATGGTGCTGATCATGACGAAGGCCGCATACCCCTGCTGCTCGGCCTGGATCGCATTGCGGATCACCTCGAGGGTGGCGAGGTGCTCGGCGCTGTCAAGGTGGTCGATACCCGGAAAGGTGGTCCTCACGCCGTGGAACTCGATCTCCGTCTCAGGCCGGGCGATCCTCCGCGCGTGCCTCTTCACGGATTCTTGATAGACGCCCCAGATCGCATCCCCTTCCGCCGAGCAACTCTGGGCCCAGATCCTTGCGCCGTTTCCCATCGCCCCTCCCCACAGCCTGCCGGTGCGCCCGAGCCGCAGGCCTCATGATCGCCAACGCGTCCCTAGTCGA
The DNA here is from genome assembly GCA_016184305.1 of Candidatus Rokuibacteriota bacterium. Classification (GTDB taxonomy): domain Bacteria; phylum Methylomirabilota; class Methylomirabilia; order Rokubacteriales; family CSP1-6; genus UBA12499. The sequence continues at coordinate 14,183 of JACPCX010000189.1, forward strand.
GTCCATAGAGCCGTCTCGCCGCCCGCACGTCCTCCCTCGAGGGGGCCGCGCTCGGGCCGCGTCTCCCTGGTCTCGTTCCAAGCGTATGCAGGTCGACGCGCGCCTCGGCCATCTTGATGAGCACCGCGGTGTTGTCCAGAACAGGGATCCCTCCCCACTCGCGGACACCCTGGGCGACCAAGAACACGTTCAGCGCGCCAAAACCGGGAATGAGCATGCGCGCCCCCCTCGCAATCACCTCCAGCGCTGCTTCGGAGATCCGTTGCAGCACGGGCCCAGGGTCCGCGAAGCTCGCCACCATGTCCTCGAGAGGCATCCCGCCCAGGTGAACGCCCGGGACGTACCGTTTCCCGAGTCCGTAGTCCTCAACTCTCCCTTCGATCCCCTTCAACACCGCGCCGTTGGGCGCGATCACCGAGAAGTTGGGCGAGAGAAGGCACGCGACGTGAAACGAGGTCTCCGCGATGAAGATCACTGGAATCGTGAGAAGCTCCTGCAGCTCGTGGTAGGCGAGGTCCAGCATCCCCCCGAGCACGAAGGCATCGTAGCCTTGGCGTTCGGCCTCCAGCGCGTTTTCGTGGATCTGCCTGGAGTGCAGGTACTGCAGGTAGCGAGAGTTGACCATCTTGTCCACCATGAGCGGGACGCCATGCACCGACACCTCGGTGGTCGGCCGCGCAACCTCGCGCACGTAGCGCGTGAGGTGTTCCTCGTAGTAGCTCCACCGCGGGTCGAACCCGATCGCGCTATAGCTCTGATACCAGATTCTCATGTTCTCTCACCCCATCGTCCGAGGCAGCCACAGCACGAGCTCCGGAAAGACCATCAGGATCGCGATCACGGCCAGGTCGGCCAGCGCGAAGATCAGGCACCCGGCCATGACGTCGTTGAACGTGACATCCTCGGGCGCGAGGCCCTTGAGGATATAGAGGCTGAAGCCCACCGGAGGGGTGATCAGGGCCATTTCGATGTTCACCATCAAGAGGACGCCGAACCAGATGAGATCGAAGTGGAGCGCAGTGAGGACAGGGACCAGGACCGGCATGGTGACGATGATCATCGAGACGGGGTCGATGAACATGCCCAGCACGATGTACATCAGCTGGAAGGCGATCATCAGGACCCACCGGTTGACCTCCGCCTGCACCAGAACGTCCACCAGCCGCTGCGGAATCTGGTGATACGTGAGCACCCAGCTGAGCAGCTTCCCGCCGACGGCGATGAGCATGATGAACGCCGTCGTCTGCACGGTGTGCTGGAGCCCCTGCCACAGACGCTCCACCGTGACCTTCCGCCGGGCCATGGCCACGCCGAGGCTCGCGAGGGCCCCGATTCCCGCCGCTTCCGTCGCCGTCGCCACGCCGAGATAGATCGACCCCAGGACCGCGAGCACCAGGAGCAGCGGCACGCCGGCCTTGCGAAGCACCCCGAGCCGCTCCGCCCACGACACCGCCGGCTCGCGGGGCGCCGCCTGCGGCGTCCACCACACCCAGCCCCACACCACCAGCCCGAAGGCCCCGGCCAGGATCAACCCCGGAATGAATCCAGCCATCAGCATCTTCCCCACCGACACCTCGGTCACGGACGCGTAGAGGACCATGAGGATGCTCGGGGGAATGAGATGGTCGAGGCCGCCGGCCGAGGCCACCGCGCCCACGGCCAGGCGCTTGTCGTACCCGCGCTCGAGCAACTTCGGAAGCGCGAGAATCCCGAACGTGGAGACCGCCGCCAGGCTGGACCCGCTCAGGGCGCCGAAGATCGCGCCCGCGCCGATCGTCACGATCGCGAGTCCGCCTCGAATGCCTTGCAGCCACTTGGAGGCGATATCGAAGATGTCGTCAGCGGTGCCTCCCACGAACAGGAACTCGCCCATGAGGATGAAGAGCGGCACCGCGATGAGCGGATAGTTCGTCCAGAACTCGAAGAATTCCGTTCCGAGGACCGCGAGGGTTCGATCAAGGCCCAGCTCGCCCAGAAGGAAGAGGGCGCTCGTCAAGCCAAGGCTCACCGCCACCGGCACGCCCAGCACGATCAACACCGCGACGAGGCACGCTAGGAGGCCGGCGAAGGCATACCAGTCCATTCGCGCCCTTTCCCCGAGTCGGGACGCTGCATCTCACGGATACGCTCACCGTGGATGTGCGCCATTCGACGGCCGCGTCTGGCGCGCATCCCCACGAAGAGCCTTCCCCGCTTGCACGAGCGCCTGAAGGCTCAGCGCAAGGAACCCGATCGGAATCACTGCCTGGACCAGAACCAGGGGGATCTCGGCCTCGTCGGAGCGCAATCCCTGGGCAAATGCGATCGACGCGAGCCGCCACCCAGCCCAGCACGAGAGCACCCCATAGGCGACGAAGAGCGTGACCGACAGCAGGTGGAGGCCTTTTCGCGCGCGCGCGGAGAGCACGCCGGTGAAGACCTCGGTCGCCACATGCGCGCCGTGCCGGAGCGCGTAGGCGAGGCCCAGGGCGACCACGGGCAGGAAGCTGAAGCGGGCGAACTCGTTCGCCCACGCCACCGGGGACCGAAGGGCGTAGCGCATGACCACCCCGTAGCACACGACCAGCATCATCCCGAGCAGCGCGACACCGGCAATCCGCGCCAGGACCTCGCTCAGCCGCTCGATCGTCGCGGGCACCGTGCGGAGCCCTCCCATCCGCTCGCCCCCGGAGGACGCCCGCGTCACTTGAGCGTCTCGCGGATCTTCTCGAAGCGCGTCCAGTCCGCCCCCCACGTCTTTGCCATCTCGTCATAGAACGGCTTCAGGGCCGCCTTCCACCGCGCAAGTTCCTCGGCGGGGACCTCGTAGACCTCCACCTTGGGCTTCATGCTCTTGAGCTGGTTGATCACCTCGGTGGTGTCCTGCCTGATCCTCCGGTAGTACTGCTTGTCGGCCTCCACGAACGTCTCCCAGACCAGTGCCCGCATGTCTTGAGGCAGGCCGTTGAAGAACTTGAGATTCATGATCACCGGGAGGGAGCCCGTGTAGAGGTTGGCGATCTGGATATGCGGGGCCACCTCGAAATACTTCTCGCTGAAGATGCTGGAGATCGCCAGCGTCCCGCCGTCCACGGTCCCGCGCTGGATGGCGTTGAAGAGCTCCGAGGTGGGGATGAAGATGGGCTCCGCGCCCAGCAGCTTGAGCGGGTCCTTGAGGCTACTGACCGTCCTCAGCATCTTGCCCTTGAAGTCTTCCAATTTCCGGATCGGCTTCGATGAGAAGACCTCCCCGTGCGGGACGTTCGGCCAGCTCATCAGCTTCAGCCCGTTCTTCTCGAAATACGGTGCCGCGAAGTCGTAAAAGCTGCCCGGCTCTCGGTAGTGCTCCCCGAACTTGTAGGCGTCCCAGTTCCAGGGGGAGTTCGCGACAGCGGCCACGACGGCCATCCGCTTGGGCTCATACGCGGCCGAGGTGAGCGCGATCTGCACCACGTTATCGATGACCGCATCGAAGGCCTTGGCCAGCTTGACGAGGGACTCTGCCGGATAGTGGTCCACCTTGATGCGCCCATTGGAGCGCTTCTCGAGCATCTCCTTGACGGTCTCCAGGTGAATCCGGATCGGATAGCTCGGCCCCCCGTACGAGGCCATCTTGATCGTGATCGGTTCCGCGGACTCCGCTCGCGGGACCCACGCGAAGGCCGCCACGCCGAGGCTGACCGCCACGGCCATTCCAGCCCGGTACACCGCCTTGACGCGTCCCCTCTTCATCGCGTGCCCTCCCCGCTCACTGGGTTCGTGTCTCGCTGGTGACAGCAGCCATGCAGGGCCTCGATGGCGTCCCCGTCACTGCGCCCGTGGAGCGGCTTGCCCGCCAGCCCCCGATGCGGTTCCGTAGAGCGCCCTGATCCTGACGCGATCGAGCTTGCCACTTCCCATCTTCGGCAATGCGTCGGTGAACTCGAGGATGCGCGGCAGCTTGAAATGACTCAATCTCGTCTTCAGGTACTCGAAGATCTCCTCCTGGCTGGCGGTCCCTCCCTCCCTGAGCGCGAGGACCGCCTTGATGGCCTGGCCCCAACGCTCATCCGGGATTCCCATGATGGCCACGTCCGCGACGCCCGGATGACCGAGGATCACCTCCTCGACCTCGGCCGGATACACGTTCTCGCCGCCGGTGATGATCAGGTCGTCCTTCCGGCCGAGAAAGTAAATGAAGCCTTCTCGATCGCGGACGGCTCGATCGCCGGTCCTGAACCATCCGTCCCCGAAGGCCTTCTCGCTCTCCTCCGGCCGCTTCCAGTAGGCATCGACCACCGACGGACCCCGGTGCAGCAGCTCACCTTCGACGCCGTGTCCAACATCCTCGCCCGCCTCGTCCACGATACGGACGTCCACCATCGTCAACGGCTTCCCGACGCAGTTCGCGGGCTTCATGGCGGCATGCTGCGGTCGCAGCACGGTGGTCCCATCCGACGTCTCGGTCAGGCCATAGGCATTCAGGACGGGAATGCCGATCCCGGCAAACGCCCGGGTGATCTTCTCCGGGACGGGCTCGCCGCCGGCCCCGATGAAGCGCAGACTCCCGAGGTCGTACTCCGCCCAATTCGGGACGGCCAGCATCATCTTGAGCATCGTCGGCAGGAGAAACACATTCGTGATCTTCTCCTGGGCCAAGAGCCGCAGCGTGGCCTCGGGCTCGAATCGCCTCTGCAGGAGCACCTTCCCCCCCACGATGAGATGAGGCAGGGTCCACAGCATGTGGCCCCCGATGTGAAAGAGGGGGATGACGGTCAGGCCATAGTCGTCCCTGCTGATGCCGACGTCGATGATCCAGTTGATGGCATTGAAGAAGAGGTGCGTGTGCCTCAGCGGTACCCCTTTGGGCCTTCCCGTGGAGCCCGCCGTGTACAGCAGGAGCAAGGGGTCCTCCGAGTCCCCCTCGATCTCCCCGCCGTCGCCCGGGTATCGGGCGACCCGCTCCTCCATGTCCTCGGCCCAGCCGTGGCCCGCCTCGCCGAAGCGCAGGACCGTCCTGGGTCGCCCGTCGCCGTGGACGAGATCTCGCGCCAGGTCGCCGAACATCGAGTCGAAGACGAAGACCTTCGGGTCGGCATCCGCGAGGATCTTCGCCGCGTCCGCCGCGGAGAGCCGGTAGTTGATGGGGCTCACCGATGCGCCCAGCCGGGCCGCCGCGAAGAACAGCTGGAGGTACTCGACCGTGTTGCCCGTGAGGCAGCAGAGGCGGTCGCCCCGGTGGAGCCCTGCGGCCTTCAGCGCATGGGCAAGCGCGCACACGCGGCGGCACAGGTCCTCGTAGGTGTATCGTCTGTCGCTGTGCGCCTCGACCACGGCGATGGCCTGCGGGGACACCTCCCGCCGCTTCTCCAGGAGGTAGGCGAGGTTCTGGTGCAGCATTCCTCGGTGTCCGGGTCCGGTCAGGCCACGTCGAAGAACGGCACGTGCGGCTCCGCGTCGACCTGTGCGACGACCATCGGGGTGCCGACCTGGATACGCTCCGGGTCCCCACGGAACACCCCGAAGGCCTGGCATCCGGTGTCCAGCTTGACGAGCACGCTGACGTAGCGCCCCAGGCCCTTCAGGTTCTCCGGGGGAAACAGAACCGGCACGAAGTCCACCACGTGGCCTCCGGTCAGAGGCTCCGGGGACATTCCCCCGCCGCTCCCGCAGCGCGGGCACACGGCCTTGGCGACCGCGCTCGTGTAGTCGCAACTCCGACACCGAAAGCTGCAGGGGAACGGTTGTTCCGGCGTCTGTGCCATGCCGGGCTCACTCCTTCCGCAGTATGGTCACCGTCACCGCGGTGCCGGTGCCGCCCACGTTGACGGTCAGCCCCACCTCGGGGTTCCGGGCCCGCTTCCCCTCGAAGTCCCCGCGGAGCTGCCTCGCGATCTCGCAGAGCTGATACGCGCCGGTGGCCCCGACGGGATGCCCCCGCGCCTTGAGGCCGCCCGACAGGTTGACGGGGACATCTCCATCGAAGTACGTGCGCCGCTCCTCCGCGGCGTGGATCCCCTCGCCCTCCTTGAAGAACCGCGCGCTTTCCAGGCACACGACCTCGTGGATGTTCACGCAATCGTGCACCTCGGTGACGCCGACATCCGCCGGGCCCAGGCCCGCCTGGCGGAACGCGTCGGCGGCGGCCTTGGCGATGGCGGGGTTGACCGACAGATCCGCGTGGTCGGCGATCGAGAAGCCGCCGGAGGCCTGGCCCGAGCCGGCGATCCAGACGGGCTTCGCGCAGTTCCTGGCGATGTCCTCGGAAGCGAGGACGAGCGCAGCCGCTCCGTCGGAGAACGGGCTGCAGTCCATGACCCGTATCGGCGGCGCCACCAGCGGGCTGCTCATGATGTCCTCCAGCGTCACCTCCCGCTGAAGGTGGGCCTTCCCGTTCACGGCGCCGTGACAGTGGTTCTTCACGGAGATGTGCGCGAGCAGCTCCTGAAGTCTCCTCTCGGCGAGATGATGCTTTCGGGCATAGGCCCTGGCCACATACGCCCAGTAGGCGGCGAAGGTCAGCCCGGCGTTCCGCTCGGTCAGGTCCATGGAGGTGGCCATGGCCTGCTGGACGACACTGCCGGGCACCGCACGGAGGCGTTCCGTCCCACCCACGAGCACGACGTCGTACACGCCACTGAGGATGTTCAGGTACCCCTGTCGGAACGCGATGCTGCCGCTGGCGCAGGCGGCCTCGTACCGGGCGCAGGGGATGAGGCTCTCGACCCCCATCGCCGACAGCACCTTGGGAGCCATGTTCGTCTGGGCCTCGGTGAAGTCGCTGTAGACATTGCCCAGGTGCAGGGCCTCGATGCGCGAGAGCGGAAGGCCCGCCTCTCCGACTGCCTCCCTGGCCGCCGTCGCGAAGAGGTCCCAGGAGGGCATGGCGCTGGTACCCGACGGCGTCATGCCCGTGCCGATCACGGCTACCCTCTTCGCCATGACGAGATTCCTCCCTTACTGAGGCCAGGTCCCGACGAAACGCGGGCTCGGGTCGGAGGCGACCTCAACGCTCCCGCCGGCAACGGGGCAGCAGGCACGGCCCATCAGACGCCACCCTGGATCTCGCGCGCCGCCGTGCGGCCGGCGAGCCGGCCGACGCCGAGCGCAGCGAGCAGGCCGCTGCCCGAGGCGTAGCCAGCGCCGCCTGCGTGCCCGGCGATTCCAGCGGCAGCGCCTCCGCCGGCGAGCAGGTTCGGGATCGCCCGCCCATCGGCGCGGAGCACGCGGCCCGCGATGTCGATCTTGAGTCCCCCCTGGGTGTTGAAGAGACCCGGGACGACGCGACAGCTGAAATAGGGCGGCTCGAGAGGAGCCAAGCCGAAGCTGGAGCGGCCAAAGGGGTCCGGCGTGTGGGCCCGCGCGGCCTCATTGTACGCAGTCAGAGCCGCATCGAGCCGATGCCCGGCGAGCCCGGCCGCGGCGGCCAGGGCTGTGACCGACGTGGCGCTCCTGGCGCCGCCCATCTCGAGGAGCGTGCGGAACTCCTCTTCTCGCGCGGCGATCTCGCGGATGCGCTCATCGAAGATCGCGAAGGTCGGGGCCGGCTGCCGCATCACCTTGCCGGCAAATCCCGAGTAGCCGACCGACTCATCGCCGAACCGCTCCCCCTCGGCGTTCACGATGACCCCGCCCTTCTCGATGGTCGTCCACGACAGGAGGGAGCCGTGCGGGTAGGCCACGACAGCGTAGCCAAGGTAGGCCGCCATGTTCGCGAGCGCGGCGCCGACCCGACGCCCCCAGAGCACGGCCTCGCCGGTGCTGCCTTCCCCGCCGAAGTACCGGGAACCGGCGATCTCCGGGCAGTACGTGCGCACCATCTCTGGATTGGCCCCGAACCCATTGGTCGCCAGGATCAGCTTGCGGGCGCCAATCCGCGTCTCCAGTGTCCGATCGCCCTCGACCACGGCACCGATCACGGCGCCCGCGTCGTCCACGACCAGGTCACGCACGGGGTTCGCGAGCGCGATGGGGATGCCGCGCTTCTCGACCGCGCCCGTCAGGTCGTCGACCAGGTCCTGGCCCCTGCGCGATCTCGGCCCGTGCAGGCGGGGAACGGAGTGGCCGACATGGCGATAATCCGTGACGATCGCCAGACGGGCCCCGACCTCGTCCACGAGCCACTCCACCAGCCCAGCCGACTCCTGCACGAGAACCCGACACAGGTCGGTCATCTCGTGCGGGCCAGTCAGGGTCATGAAGTCCTCGAGCATCAGCTCCGCCGAGTCCTCTATCCCCGCCTCCCGCTGAAAGCGGGTGCCGGCGGCGGCCACCGAGCCGGTACTGACCGTGGTGTCGCCGCTGAGGCGAGCGGACTTCTCGACGACGGCGACCTTGGCCACGCCCGCGTCGTGAGCGGCGATGGCAGCCACGAGGCCGCAGCCTCCCGCCCCGACCACCAGCACATCCACCTCCTGGTCCCAGCTCACGCCGCTCGTCAAGAGCGTCTCTCCCTGCCCGCACACCGGGTGAACATCCCCCCTGATCCGTCAGCGATCCGCACGGCGGAACTTCGAAAAGTCAGCGGGCCGCTTCTCGAGAAACGCGCGCGCGCCCTCCTGCTGCTCCTCCTCCCAGAACTCGCGATTGGTCAGGTATCGCCTGAGCTGGTCTCCCTGCCCGGACAGGTAGCTGAACTCCTCCACGAACGACGCCTTGAGGATCCTCAGGCACGTCGGTGAAAGCGCCAGGAGCTCCTGGCACCACTTGTCCACCTCTTCGTCCAGCTTCTCCATCGGCACCACGGCGTTCACCAGCCCCATCTCCAGCGCCTGCCTGGCGCTGTAGCGGCGGGAGAGCATCCACATCTCCCGCGCGCGCTTGGCGCCGATCACTCGCGTGAGGTAGCTCACGATGGCGCCGCAGGCAGGACTGCCGACCCGCGGCCCGTTCTGGCCGAAGATGGCGTGCTCGGCCGCGATCGTGAAATCGCAGAAGTAGGCCAGGTGGTTGGCCCCGCCGATGCAGTAGCCGTTCACCCGGGCGATGACGGGCTTCGGGCACTGAGACACCGTCTGGTGCATCAGGTACGGCTCGAGGATCTGGCGCTCGAGCCCCCCCTCCTTCTCCCAGTTCACGTCGCCCCCGGCGGAGAACGCCTTCTCGCCGGTCCCGGTGAGGACGATCACCCCCACCTCGCCATCCCCGCCGGCGGCCTCGAAGGCCAGCGTCAGCTCCTTCAGCGTGTCGCCGGTGAACGCGTTGTACTGCTTCGGCCGGTCGATCGTGATGCGCGCCACGTGGTCCTTCTTCTCGTAGAAGATGTCCTTGTACGTCGCCACCGCTGGTCCCTCCTGGGTCCTGCCGGCCTCGCCGCCCCGGGGGCGGGATGGGCGAGGGCTGTCGGGGAACATCGTGTCATGCAAACTGCCCGATGATTTCCTCTCCGAAGATCCTGAGCGCCGACATGATCTTCTCGTGGGGCGGCCCGTCGGCGTGCGCCTGCCGGAGCCGAAGCACGAGGCACTCTGCGCCGGTCTCCTCCTGCCAGCGCTTGATCTGCGCGACGCAATCCGCCGCTGACCCGAGAAGGATGCGGTCCTCGGCCATCCGGTCGAAGGTCACGTCTGACTCGGCGACGACGCCCTGCAAGGCCGGGTCCAGCTCATCCACGAAGGCCTTGTTCCTCCAGTAGTAGCGGAACATGTGAAGCATGTTGCCCGCTGCCTCCTCGTAGGCCTCCTGGCGAGTCCTGGCCACCCAGGCGTCCCGCATGAGGACGGTACACGGGCGCCTCTGCTGGCCTTCGGCAAGCCTCCGGTACGCCGCCTGCTGGGGCTTGAGGACGGCCAGGTGCTGCAGCGGATCCGTCACCCAGGCGTCTCCCCATCGAGCCGCGCGCTCGAGGGCCTTCTGGCTCGAGCCGCCAACCCAGATGGGCGGGTGGGGCTTCTGCACCGGCCGAGGGCGCTGGCTGACATCCTGGAGCGTGAAGTGTCGTCCCCGAAAGCTGAACGCCTCCTCGGTCCAGCAGGCGCGGATGATCTGCAAGCCCTCGTCCAGCAGCGACCCGCGCTGCGTCGCCGGGACGCCGAAGGGCGTGAAGTCCCGCGGCTGATATCCCGCCCCCACGCCCAGGATGCAGCGGCCGTTCGAGATGACGTCCAGCGTGGCGGCGTCCTCCGCGACCTTGAAGGGGTGCTGGAGGGGAAGCAGCAGCACGCCCGTCCCGAGCCGGAGCCGCTCGGTCCTCGCCGCGATGGCGGCCAGCAGCAGGAGAGGGGACGGCAGGAATCCGTCCGGATCCTGATGATGCTCGCCCACCAGGCAGAAATCGAAGCCGCACTGCTCCGCGAGCTCGGCCTCCCGGCGCGTCTCCTCCACCCGTCGAACCAGCGCCTTGCCGGCGGGAGGGTCCGCCACCGCCATGTAGATCCCGAATCGAAGCCGCTCGGCCACTGGTGTTCCCCCCCTTCAGCGAGAACGAGCCACCCGGTCCCGGTTCAGAACAGATCCCACAGATCCTGGCGCGAGAGGAGCTCGGCCGAGGGCGCCTCCAGGACCACCTTCCCGAGCTTCATGACGAACACGCGCTCGGAGACCCGGAGGACCTGCCGCACGTTCTGCTCGACGATCAAGACCGAGCTGTTGAAGGTGTCCCGGATCCTGACCACCGACTCCATCACCTGCTGGACGAGCACCGGCGCCAGGCCGATGGACGGCTCATCGAGCAGCAGGAGCCGCGGCTTCTGCATCAGGGCCATCCCGATGGCGAGCATCTGCTGCTGCCCGCCGCTGAGCGCCCCCGCCAGCTCCCGGCGCTTCTCGGCCAGCGCAGGGAACAGCTCGAACACCGCCGCCATCCGGAGGCGGATCTCCTCCGCCGCCACCTTGAGCACGAAGGCCGCGACCTCCAGGTTCTCGCTCGCCGGCAGGTCCGAGAACACGAAGCGGCCCTGCGGCACGAGGCTGATCCCCGTCTGGACATTCCGGTTCACGGTGCGATGCGCGATGGAGCGCCCGTCGAAGGAGATGTGCCCCCCACCGGTCGGCAGCAGGCCGTGGACGGTCTTGAGCGTCGTGGACTTCCCGGCACCGTTGTGGCCGATCAGCGCCACGATCTCTCCCACGTTCACGGCGAGGTTGACGCCGGAGAGCACCTGCTTCTTGCCGTAGCTGGCCCGGACATCCGTCAACTCCAGGAGCACCCGCGC
>JACPCX010000190.1:0-35190 GCA_016184305.1 Candidatus Rokuibacteriota bacterium
CGCCAACCCGGATGAGATCATCAAGACCGTGCTCGAGGGGCAGGCGATCCGCACGGCCACGCCGCTCACGAGCAAGCACTTCGGCTTCGACAAGGCGCTCGCCCCCGTCAAGCACGACCCCGACCGGGTGAAGAAGCTCCTCGCCGAGGCCGGGTTTCCCAACGGGATCGACCTCACGCTGAACTCGCCCGACGGGCGCTACCTCAAGGACAAGGAAGTCGCCGAGGCCGTGGGGGGCCAGCTGACCAGGGCCGGCATCCGCACCCGCGTGCGCACCTTCGAGTGGACGACCTACCTGAACCAGATGGTCTACATCCACAAGGCGAACCCGATGTACCTCATCGGCTGGGGGAACACGACCTGGGATGCCGACGGCACGCTCACCCCGCTGTTCCGCTCGGGCAACCCGCTGGCGAACAACCACAACCCGGACTTCGACGGGATGATGGACGAGGCGCAGACCACCGTGGACCCGAAGCGGCGCCAGGAGATCTACGCCAGGGGGCAGCGGCTGATGCTGGACGACGGCGCCGTGCTGCCGCTGTACCAGCAGATGGACCTCTACGGGGTGAACAAGCGGGTGACCTTCCAGGCGCTGTCCTCGGAGCAGATCATCGGCGCCTGGCTGTCGCTCAAGGACGCCAAGTAGCGGCCGGCGCCGCGCCGGGGCCGGGAGCCCCCCGTCGACCACGAACACCAGGGCCAGTACCTGTGGGCCTCGCCGTCTTTCCGGCGCGTCGTGTGTCGCAGGGACATTTTGAGGCTTGACAGCATCGCCGTGTACACTGTATACAGCCGCATGCGGCAAGAGCATCCAGCACGCCACGCGCCGGTGAAGCGCCGCGCGCCACCACGATCGCTCCGCCCGCAGCGCCTCCGGGGGCCACGCCTCCTCCGGGACCTCGTCTACGACCAGGTGAAGGCGTGGATCCTGACCGGGGAGTTCGTGTCCGGGGAGTTCCTCGGCGAGGAAGCGCTCGCTGAGCGGCTCGGCGTGAGCCGGACGCCGGTGCGGGAGGCGCTCGGGAGCCTCCAGCGTGACGGCCTCGTGGAGATCGTTCCGCATCGCGGCGCGTTCATTCGCTGGCCCTCCCCGCGAGACGTCGAGGAGCGCTTCGACATCCGCATTGCGATCGAGACGCTGGCCCTCCGGCGCGCGTTCCCCAAGCTCGACGAGGACGTGCTCCGGCGCCTGCTCGATCGCGTCCGCGAGCAGCAGGAGCGGATCGAGAGCGCGTCGTACCAGGAGATCGAGCAGCTCTCGATCGAGGTCCACATGGTCGTGCTGGAGGCGGCCGGCAACCGGCGGGTCATCGACCTCACGCACCAGCTCCGCGAGCAGGTCTACATCGCGAGCACGCTCTACCGGAACCCCGGCGGCAGCGTGAGCGTCCCGCGCGTGCGGAAGGTCGCCGAGGATCACGAGGCGTTCCTGCTCGCGCTGCTCGACCGGGACCTCCCGCGGGCGGTCCGGGAGCTCGAGGCGCACCTCGTGCGGATCAGGGACATGGTGATCGCCGCCGTGCAGGATGGGTTGCGCCGACCCTCCACCCTCGAGAGGCCGGAGGCCGTCCGCTGAGCCCCGCGCGCCGGAGGAGACGCCGATGACGACGATGTCCGAAGCCCTGGCCACGTTCGCCCTCCGCCTCGAGTGGCGAGACGTTCCGGACGACGTCCTGGAGCTGGCCCGGGGGCACTTCCTGGACACCCTGGGCATCGCGCTCGCGTCGTCCCGGACGGACTTCGGCGCCGCCATCCACCGGGCCGGGTGCGCGCTCGGCGCCGGCCAGGAGAGCACCGCGCTCGGGTTCGGCACGCGGCTCCCCGCCGCCTCCGCCGCGCTCGTGAACGGCACCCTCGCCCACGGCCTCGACTTCGACGACACGCACGTCGAGGCCGTGTACCACGCGAGCGCGCCCGCGCTGGCGGCGGCGCTCGCGGCGGGCGAGGCCGCGGGGGCCGACGGGCGTTCCATGCTGCTCGCGGTCGTCGTGGGCCTGGAGCTGGGTTGCCGCCTGGCCGGCGCCGCGCCGGGCGCCTTCCACGACCGCGGATTCCATCCGACCGCGCTCTGCGGGACGTTCGCCTGCGCGGCGGTGGCAGCGCGTCTGGCGGGAGACCCGGAGGCGGCGCTCGTCAACGCGCTCGGGCTCTGCGGGAGCCAGGCGGCGGGGATCCTGGAGCTCAGGGAGTCGTGGCTCAAGCGCCTGCACCCGGGCTGGGCGGCGCACAGCGGGCTGGTCGCCGCCGCGCTCGGGCGCCACGGCTTCCGCGGGCCCGCGACCGTCTTCGAGGGGCCGCAGGGCTTCTTCGCCTCGCATCTCGGCAGCGTGCCGGACGGCGAGCGGTCGCCCGTGCGCGATCTCGGGACGACATGGGCGAGCCGCGGCATCGCGCTCAAGCCCTACCCGTGCTGCCACTTCATCCACGCGTTCGTGGACGCGGCCCTCGCGCTCCGGGAGACCGGGGTGCGCGTCGAGGCGATCGAGCGCATCGACTGCCCGCTGACGGACCGGCTCCAGCCGCTGGTCGCCGAGCCGCGCGTCCGCCGCATCACGCCGCCGACGCTCTACGACGCGCTCTTCAGCGTCCCGTACGTGGTCGCGCTGGCGCTCGTCAAGGGCCGCGTGGACGTCGCCGCGCTCTACGACGAGCCACTCGACGACCCGCGTGTCCTGGCGCTCGCCGCGAAGACCTTCTGCCCGCCGGACCCCGAGAGCGACTACCCGAAGCACTTCCCGGGCGAGGTGCGGATCACGCTCAGGGACGGTCGCCGGCTCGTCCGGCGCGAGCCGGTGAGCCGCGGCGCGCCGGAGCGACCACTCACGCCGGGCGAGATCGAGGCGAAGTTCTTCCTGAACGCCACGCGGGCGATTCCCGACGTCCAGGCCAAGCGGATCAGCGAGATGGTGTGGAACCTCGAGACGCTCCCGGCCGTCCGCGCGCTCGTCGCCGAGTGCGTCGCCCGGGACTGAGGACGACGGCGATGGCGGTGAAACGGGTTCCGCGCGGCTGCTTCTACGAGGACTTCACCGAGGGGCGGGTGTTCGAGCACCACTGGGGCCGGACGCTCACCGTCGAGGACAGCCTGCTCTTCAACAACCTGACCATGCACTACAACCCCATCTACTTCAACGCCGAGTACGCCCGCCGGCTCGGCTACGAGGGGATGGTGGTGAACCCGCTCCTGGTGTTCACCACCGCGCTCGGCCTCACCGTCGAGGACCTCTCGGAGGCGGGCGGGCCGTTCCTGGGCGTGGACGACCTGCGATACCACCGGCCCGTCTACGCCGGGGACACCGTCTCCGCGCGCTCGGAGGTGCTGAGCCGGCGCGAGTCGCGGTCGCGTCCGGGATGGGGGATCGTCGAGTGGCGCACCCGCGCCGTGAACCAGCGGGGCGAGCTGGTGCTCGAGTACCGCCGCCGCAACCTGTCGAGGAAACGCGAACCCACGAAGAGCGAGGGCCGTTGACATGGGATTTCTCAAACCCGAGCACGAGGACCTGAAGCGCCTGACCCGCCACTTCACCAACAAGGAGGTCGTCCCGATCGCGGATGCCCTCGACCGCGAGGAGGCCGAGATCCCCACCCCGCTCCTCGAGAAGATGGCCGAGATGGGTTTCTTCGGCCTGCTCGTCCCGAAGGACTACGGCGGGCTCGGCCTCGACACCCTGAGCCTCTGCGTCGTCACCGAGGAGCTCGCGCGCGGCTGGCTCTCCGTGGGGAGCGTGATCGCGCGGAACGTGCTCTGCGGCCACATCCTGTACAAGGCAGGCACGGAGGACCAGCGGCGGCGCTTCCTCCCTGGCATGGCCACGGGGATGCGCCAGACGGCGTCGGCGGGGACCGAGCCCGAGGCGGGTTCGGACGCCTCGAATATCAAGACCACGGCGCGCCGGCGCGACGGCCACTACGTCGTGAACGGCTCGAAGATGTTCTGCACGTTCGCCAACCAGGCCCACGTGCTGTTCACCTACGTCCGCACCTCGGCGGAGAAGAAGGCGGGCGGGATCAGCCTCTTCCTCATCGAGAAGGAGCCGGGCGAGCAATTCGCGCCGCCGCACCTCACGGGCACCCGCATCCGCACGGTGGGCTACCACGGGATGAACACGTACGCCCTCTTCTTCGACGGCCTCGAGGTGCCGGAGGGCAACCTGGTCGGTGGCGTCGAGGGCCGCGGATTCAAGCAGCTCATGCACGGCTACGAGGTGGCGCGCATCCAGTTCGCGTTCCGGTGCATCGGCCTCGCCCAGGCCGCCTACGAGGCGGCCCTCGCCTACAGCCAGCAGCGCGTCCAGTTCGGGAAACCCATCGCGACGTTCCAGGCCGTGCGCTTCAAGCTCGCCGACATGGCCACCGAGATCGAGGCGGCGCGCCAGCTCGGGTACCTGGCCGCCGAGAAGTTCGACCGCGGCGAGCGCGCAGACGTCGAGGCGGGCATGGCGAAGCTCTTCGCCTCCGAGATGGCGCACCGCCAGTGCTGGAACGCGGTGCAGATCCACGGGGGCTACGGCTACACGCGCGAGTACTCCGTGAACCGCTACTGGCGCGACTCGGGGCTCCTGCCGATCGGCGAGGGGACGAGCGAGATCCAGCGGGAGATCATCGCGCGCCGCATCCTGCAGGAGCGCTGAGATGGGCATCACCGGGACCGGGAACTACTTCGAGGACTTCCAGGTGGGCGACGTGTTCGAGCACGCGCGCGGGCGCACGGTGACGAACATGGACAACTACCTGGTCACCCACATGACCATGAACACCGCCCAGGCGCACTTCAATCTCCCGTACGCCCAGCAGATGATGGGCGGGGCCTTTGTCGAGCGCCTGGTGGTGGGGCCGTGCACGATCGCGATCGTGGTCGGCCTCACCAGCGAGGACATGAGCGAGAACGCGTTCATGGACCTCGGCATGACCGGGATCGGCCTGCCGAACCCGGTCTTCGCGGGTGACACGCTCTACGCGCGGAGCGACGTGCTCGAGGTGCGCGCGAGCGAGGAGCGTCCTGATGCCGGGATCGTCCGCTACCGGTTCACGGGATGGAAGGACGGCGGGACGCCCGTCGTCGAGGGCGAGCGGACGATCCTGGTGAAGAAGCGCGCGTCCTGGGCGACGGCCGACGGGAACGGAGGCGCGTGATGGCGGCCGGGCTCGACGGCATCACCGTCGTCGACCTCACCCAGGGCGTGGCCGGCCCCTTTGCGACGCGACTGCTCAGCCAGATGGGGGCTCGCATCATCAAGGTCGAGCGCCCCGGGACGGGTGACCTGATCCGGCACTGGGACACGATCGTGGGCGGCATGTGCTCGGGCCACGCGTGGGTGAACCCCGGCAAGGAGAGCGTCGCCCTCGACCTCAAGAGCGAGCGCGGTCGCGACCTGCTCCTGGCGCTCGTCAGCCGCGCCGATGTGGTGATCGAGAACTTCGTGCCGGGGACGCTCGAGCGCTGGGGCCTCGGCTGGGAGCGCTTCCGTGAGGCGAGCCCGCGCCTGATCGTCTGCCGCGTCTCGGGCTTCGGCCAGGACGGGCCGTACCACGACCGCGCCGCCCTCGACCTCATCGTCCAGGGTGAGACCGGTCTCATTCTCACCAACGGTTTGCCGGAGGCGCCGGCGAAGATCTCGCTGTCCGTCTGCGACATCTCCGGCGCGATGTACGCCGCGCTGGCCATCCTCCAGGCGCTCTTCCACCGCGAGCGCACCGGGCGCGGCCAGCAGATCGAGGTGGCGCTCTTCGACGCGGTCCTGACCTGGACCGGCTACTTTCCGTACATGTACTGGTACCGGGGCCAGCTTCCCGCGCGCGTGGGGCTCCATCACCACACCATGACCCCCTACGGGCCCTACGTCGCGAAGGACGGTCGCGCGGTCATCCTCGCCGCCGGGTCCGGTGCGCGCGAGCTCTGGGAACGCTTCTGCGAGGCCATCACGCATCCGGAGCTGGTCGACCATCCCGACTTCTCGACGAACACCCTCCGGATGCAGCACAAGCAGGCGCTGGACACCATCGTCGCCGGCGCGATCGCCGGGCAGGACCGCGCGTACTGGCTCGAGCGCTTCCACCAGTACGGGGTCCCCGCCGGAGCCATGAACGACCTCGGCGAGGCCCTCGAGCACCCGCGCATCCGGTTCCGGGAGCTCGTCAAGGAGGTGCCGAGCACCGCCGGCAACGTGAAGGTCTTCGACTTCCCCCCGCAGTTCTCCGAGCTCCAGTCGGTCAACACGCTGGGGCCGCCGGCGCTCGGCGAGCACACCGCGCGCATCTTGAAGGAGCTCGGGCTCCCGGAGGCGGAGATCGCGGCGCTGGCGGCGGCAGGCGTGGTGCAGGTGATGGCGGCGCCGGGAGGGGACGCGCCGGATGAGTGACACGCTCGACCGGAGCCTCGCCCTCGCCGAGTTCGTCGCCGGGCTCACATACGAGCAGGTCCCCGCCGGCGCGGTCGATCGCCTGAAGCAGTGCCTGCTCGACTTCGTCGGCCTCGCGGCCTTCGCCGCCGCCCGCGCCGAGTCGAGCGAGCCGTTCCGTCGCGCCGTCCTGACTCTCGCCCCGCGTCCCGGCCCCGGGACCGTCGTCGGCGAAGCACGCGGCTATCCCTGGGAGTACGCGGCGCTCCTCAACGGGGCCTTCGCCCACACGCTCGACTTCGACGACACGAACCTGTTCGGCGCGCTCCACCCGGGGGCGCCCGTGATCCCGGCCGCGCTCGCCGCCGCCGAGCAGACCGCGGCCTCGGGCCGCGCGCTCCTCGAGTCGCTCGCCGCCGGCTACGAGGTCGCGTGCCGCGTGGGCGGCGCGCTCGGGCAGACCGCGTACGACCGTGGCTTCCACATCACGCCCGTGGCGGGCATCTTCGGCGCCGTCGCCGCCGGGGCGAAGCTCTTCGGTCTCGGCGCCGCGGAGATCGCGAGCGCGTTCGGGATCGCGCTGAGCCAGGCCGCGGGCTCCATGCAGTACCTCGAGAACGGCGCCTGGACCAAGCGTCTCCACCCGGGCTTCGCCGCCCGCGACGCGCTGGTCTCGCTGGCGCTGGCGCGCGCGGGCGTCGTCGGCGCGGCGCGGGCGATCGACGGGCGCTACGGCCTCCTCGCGGGGTACAGCAACGCGCCGCGCCCGGACCGCCTCCTCGAGGGGCTCGGCGAGCGGTGGGTGCTCGCGGAGACCGCGATCAAGCCGTACCCGTCCTGCCGCCTGACCCACGGCGCGATCGACGCCGTGCTCTCGCTCCGCGAGACGGCCGGCGCCGACGCGCGCGCGCGCGCGTCGTTCGACGTCCGGCTCTCGCCCAAGGCTGTCCAGATCGTGGGCGAGGCGCTCCCGCACAAGGTGCGCCCGAGGAACGTGGTCGAGGGGCAGTTCAGCGTCTACTTCCAGGCCGCCGTCGCCTGGCTCGACGGGCGCGTCGACTGGACGAGCTATGACCAGGTGGGAGACGAGCGCGTCGCGGCCCTCGCCGCGCGGATGCGTGTCACCGCCGACGAGGCCGTCCCGCTCGCGGGGGCGGACGTCGCGGTGACGATCGACGGCCGCGAGATGCACGCCCGCGTCGAGCAGCCGCTCGGCGAGCCCGAGCGGCCGATGCCGTGGACCCTGATCGAGGAGAAGTTCTCGGGCCTCGCGACGGGCGTGCTCGGCCGCGCCCGCGCGCGGGCCGTGATCGGGAGCGTGCGCGGCCTCGAGGCGGAGGCGGACGTCGCGCGGTGGGCGCGGCTCCTCAGGCGGCGGGGATCGCGGTGACCCGGCACGACCGGCTGCGGCGGAGCCAGCTCGGCACGCCGGCGAAGACGTTCCGGATGATCGAGAACTGGAACCCCGTGGAGGTGACACGATGAAGACCGGGTGGTCGGTGGCGGTGGCGCTTGCGGTGCTCTCGGCGCTGGCGGCGGGAACGATGGCGCCGGCATCCGCGCAGAACCCGTTGGTGGTGGGCGCGTCGATCTCCCAGACCGGACGCCTGGCGGTGACGGCCGTGTACGTTCACCAGGCGTACCAGCTCTGGGTGGACGACGTGAACGCCAGGGGGGGCCTGTTCGGACGCCAGGTGACGCTCAAGGTCTACGACGACAAGAGCGACCCCGGCACTGGCGTGAAGCTCTACGAGAAGCTCATCGTCGACGACAAGGTCGATCTCGTCGTTGGCCCCTACTCGACGCCGGTGACGGCGGCGGCGAGCACGGTCACGGAGAAGTACCGGAAGGTGATGGTCGCCCCCATGGCCGCCGGCGACGCCCTCTGGAAGCGCGGCTACCGCTACCTGATCCAGACGCTCACGCCCTCGAGTCTCTACTACGTCGGCGTCGTGGACATCGCCGTCGAGCGGGGTCTCAAGACTCTCGCCCTCTTCTCCGAGGATTCGGAGGCGCTCCGGGTCACGATTCCGGCCGTGATCGACGTCGCGCAGAAGAAGGGGCTCACGGTCGTCCACAACGAGTACTTCCCCCGCGGGACCACCGACTTCTCGGCGGTCCTCACGCGCATCAAGGCGCTCCGCGCCGACGTGCTGATCTGCGGGTGCTATGAGCCGGAGTCCGTCCTCTCCGTTCGCCAGTCGAAGGAGCTCGACTACAGCCCGAAGCTCCTCTTCGCCGGCCACGGGGCGGCGGTGCCCGAGTTCTACAAGGCGCTCGGCAACGACGCCGAGTTCGTGCTGGCGTCCGACCACTGGGACGCGCGCATGAGAACGCCCGGCAACGCCGAGTTCGTCGAGCGGTTCAAGAAGAAGCACGGCCGCGAGCCGAGCTACCACGCGGCGGGGACCTACGGTGGAATGCAGGTCCTCGAGGCCGCGGCGCGGAAGGCCGGCGCGCTCGACCAGGACCGGATCCGCCAGGCGCTCGTCGAGCTCGACATCCAGACGGTCTTCGGGCGCTACAAGGTGAACGAGACCGGCGCGCAGGTCGGCAAGACCGCCGTCATCGTGCAGTGGCAGGGCGGCAAGAAGGAGATCCTCTGGCCCGGCGACACCGCGACGGGAAGCGCGAGGCTCCCCGCGCCTCCCTGGGCCGAGCGCCGGTAGCCCGGGGGCGGACGCAGCTTTGGTGATGATGTGGGAGCCCGTGCTCTGGGGGCAGCTCCTCATCAACGGCGTGATGCTGGCCGGACTCTACGGTCTCCTCGCCCTCGGCCTGAACCTCGTGTTCGGCGTGATGCGCGTGATCAACTTCGCCCACGGCGAGCTGGTCATGCTGGGGGCCTTCGTCACCTTCTGGGGCTACACCGCCTTCGGCCTCCACCCCCTGCTGGCGCTGCCGCTCTCGGCGCTCGCGCTCTTCGCCCTCGGGTGGGTCCTCCAGCGCCTGCTGCTGGAGCGGGTGCTGGGGGGGCCGCCGATGGCGGGGCTGCTCGTCACGTTCGGCCTCTCGCTCGTGGTCATCAACGTCGGTCTCCTCGTCTTCGGCGCCGACATCCGCTCGATCCCCGTCGTCACCGGCTCCCTGCCTCTCGGCGGGTTCGTCGTCCCCCGGGCGCGTGGCCTCGCGTTCCTGGTCGCGGTGACGCTGACCGGGCTGACCGTCGCCTTCCTCAAGTGGAGCGCGCTCGGCCGCGCGATCCGGGCGACGGCCCAGCATCCCGAGGTCGCGATCACCTGCGGCGTGGACGTGCGGCGCACCCGGCTCGTGACGTTCGGTCTCGGCGCCGCCCTCGGCTCCGCCGCCGGCTCGCTCCTGATGGTGATCCTGCCGATGGACCCCCAGAGCGGGAGCTTCCTGATCCTCAAGGCGTTCGCGGTCATCATCATCGGCGGCCTCGGGAGCGTGGCGGGAGGCCTCCTCGGCGCCCTGGTGCTCGGCGTCGCCGAGGTGTTCGGCGCGTTCTTCTTCTCCACCGTCTTCGGCGAGGTGGTGGCCTACGTCCTCCTGCTCCTCGTCCTCCTCGTCCGGCCGGCGGGACTGCTCGGCGTGGCGGAGCGATGAGCCGCCCCGTCCCCATGACCCACGGGTGGGCGGTGATCCTGCCGGTGGTGGCGGTCGTCGTCACCGCGGCGCCGCTCGTCGCGAACAACTACGTGCTCTCGGTCCTCATCCCGCTGCTCGTCTTCACGGCCCTCGCGTACGCCTGGAACATCATCTCCGGCTACACCGGCTATCTCTCCTTCGGCCAGGTGACCTTCTTCGGCATCGGCGCCTACACGGCGGCGCTCCTGATCATCCGTCTTCATCTCGCCTGGCCGCGAGAAGGTCGCGTTCGCGTGGGACTCGGTCACCGACGGCGGCCGCGGCCTCTACCTGCCGCCCGTCCTCGACCTCCGCACGGTCTACTGGGCCGTGACGCTCGTCACCGCCCTTCTCGTCGGCCTCACGTGGCTCCTCGACAACTCCCGGTTCGGGCTCACGCTCCTCGCGATCCGCGAGGACGAAGGGGGGGCCGACAACCTCGGGATCAACACGACGCGCGCGAAGCTCCAGGCGTTCGTGGTGAGCGCGTTCTTCCCCGGCGTCCTGGGCGGGATCTACGCCTGGCACGTGAGCTACATCGACCCGGTGACGGCGTTCGCCACGCAGGTCGACCTCACCGCGATCGTCGCGGTGCTCCTCGGCGGGGCGGGGACACTCTGGGGCCCGCTCGTGGGCGGCGTCACCCTCTCGCTCCTGGCCGAGTTCCTGTGGGCGCGGTTCCCCTTCGTCCACACGGGACTGTTCGGCGGCCTCGTGATCGTGACCGTTCTCTTCCTCCCCAAGGGGCTGGTGGACGCCTTCCGGAGGTGCGGCTGGATGGCGCCGGGCAGGACGTTCTTGCGCCGCCTCGCCGCGCGCGAGGCGGCGCTTCAGCCGGCCCCGGGGACGCCCTGAGCCGTTGCTCGAGACGCGTGACCTCGAAAAGCGCTTCGCCGGCCTCCGCGCGGTCAACGGCGCGTCCCTCCGCGTCGAGGCGGGGACGATCACCGCGCTGATCGGCCCGAACGGCTCGGGCAAGACCACCACCTTCGACCTGATCACCGGCAACGTCCGCCCCGACGCGGGAACAGTCCACTTCGAGGGGCGCGACGTCACCGGGCTTCCCCCGTGGCAGGTCGCGCGCCTCGGGATCGCTCGCAGCTTCCAGCTCCCGCGGCTCTTCGCCGAGATGACGGTGCTCGAGAACCTGACCGCGGCCGTGCGAGGCGGGAGCCTCCGCGCCGCCATCCGCCGCGCCCTCGACCTCCTCGGGTTCGTCGGGCTCGACGGGCTCCCTCACGCCCCGGCGGCGAGCCTCTCCTACGGCCAGCGGAAGCTCGTCGAGCTGGCGCGCGTGCTGATGCTCCGGCCGCGCCTCTGCCTGCTCGACGAGCCGTTCGCGGGCGTGAACCCGACGCTGGCGCGGGCCATCGCCGACCGCCTGACCGCGCTGCAGCGTGAGGGGACGACGCTCCTCGTCGTGGACCACGACATGCCGCTCATCATGGGCCTCGCCGAGACCGTCCTCGTCATGGACATGGGGCGGGTCATCGCGGCAGGCCGCCCGCAGGACATCCGGGATGACCCCCGGGTGCGCGAGGCCTACTTCGGGACGGCGAAGCATTGACGCCCCCGCTCCTCGACGTCCGCGCGCTCGCGACCGGGTACGGAGTGGTCCAGGTCCTTGAGGACGTCTCGGTGCGCGTGGAGGCCGGGGAGATCGTGAGCCTCATCGGTCCCAACGGGGCCGGAAAGTCCACCGTGCTGCGGAGCGTGGTGGGGCTGCTGCCGGCGTGGCGCGGCTCGATCATCTTCGCCGGCCGCGACCTCGCCGGCCGCGCGCCGCACCTCCTGCCGCGCGACGGGCTCGTCTTCGTGCCCCAGGGGCGCGTCGTGTTCCCTCAGATGACGGTGCGGGAGAACCTCGACATGGGCGCCTACCTCTTCCGCCGCGACCGCGTGCGCGTGCGCGAGGCGATGGAGTGGGTGCTCGGCCTCTTCCCGCGCCTGCGCGAACGGCTTGGCCAGCTCGCGGGGACGCTCTCGGGCGGCGAGCAGCAGATGTGCGCGATCGCGCGCGGCCTCATGGCCCGTCCCCGCCTGCTCCTGCTCGACGAGCCGTCGCTCGGGCTGGCCCCGCGCTTCGTGGATCTCGTGTTCGAGAAGATGGACGCGCTGCGGACGGCCGGCGTGGCGGTGCTGCTGGTCGAGCAGAACGCGGTGCGCGCGCTCGAGATCGCCGACCGCGCCTACGTCCTCGCGCGCGGCAGCACGTTCTGCGAAGGGACGGGACGGCAGCTCCTCGAAGACGCCGCGGTCCAGGCCCTGTTCCTCGGAGGCGGGAGACGGGAGGGCTGGTCATGACGTCCGGCGTGGTCCTGATGCCGCAGCCCCCGCGGTCGGACGGCCCCGTCCGCCGCTTCCGCCGTTGCGTCCAGCAGGCCGTCGTCGCGCGCGACGCGGGGTTCGACGCCGTGGCGGCCGGTCATCACGACCTGTCACCTCTACGGGGTGAACGAGCAGGTGACCTTCCAGGCGCTGTCCTCGGAGCAGATCGCGAGCGTCGGACTGTCGCTGAGAACCGCCAAGTAACGCGCGGCTCCGCTGGGCCGGGGCCTTGTGCCGGCGATCGCCGGCCCGCCGCGCGGCGCTCCGGCAGGCCACGCGTCCCGGAGGGCGTCCTTGCCCCCGGCGCCGCCGGCGGGGCCGAGCGCGGCAGCCGGGTACGCGCTACCGGAGCCGCCTCACCGGATTCCTGAGCCTGCCGATCCGCTCCAGATCGATCTCGACGACATCGCCCTCATCGAGGGCGTGCTCGTCGGGGACCAGGATGCCGGTGCCCGTCGAGAGCACCGTGCCCGGCGGCACGGGGTTGTGGCGGCGGAGCCAGCCGACGAGGTCGTCGCACCGTCGCTTCATCTCCCGCGTGTTCACCCGTCCCTCGAACGACAGGCTCCCGTTGCGAAAGATACGGCAGGTGAGATCCAGGCCCTGGGCGTCGCCGACCTCGCTCGGCGTTGCGAGCACCGGCCCGAAAGCAAAGCAGCCGCCAAAGACCTTGGACTGCGGCAGGAAGAGCGGGTTCTCGCGCTCGATGTCCCAGGCCGAGACGTCGTTGGCGGCGGCGTAGCCGACGATCCGGCCGTCGCGCGCCACCACCACGGCCAGCTCCGCCTCGACCGCCGTGAGCCGGGAGTCCGCGCGGACGCCGATGGGGGCATTCGGGCCCACGGTGCGCGAGGCGGTCGCCTTGAAGAACAGCTCGGGACGCTCCGATTCGTACACGTAGTCGTAGATGCCCTTCGTCCTGCCGTGCTCGCCGGTGTGCGCCTCGTAGTACTGCATGCTGCGCCGGTACGTGATGCCGGCGCCCCACACCTCCGGCGGATGGAGCGGCGCGAGCAGGTGCGCGCGGCGCGGGGACGGCGGGCGGTCGAGCTCGCCCCATGGGATGCGTGTCCGGGCGCGCCGCGCGATCTCCCGCGCGCGCCTCTCGATGCCTGCGGCCGTGCCACCGCTCTCGATGAGGGCAAGGACCGACCCGGCCCCGGCCTTCGGCGACGTGATGTCCAGGACGTCGTCGCCTTCGACGACGCCGACACGGGTGCCCTTCCCGGGCACGTGGAACTGGCAGAGCTTCATGGCTGGCTCACGTGGAGCCGCTCCGGTGCCGATCGAGATGCCAGGCCCACCGCCGGCACGCAGTCCGTCCGGGGCGCAGCGCAGTGGCATCCCTGCAACATCAGCTGCCGGGCTGGATCGAGCTCCGGCGTCCCCATGAGGTCCCCCTCCGCTTGGACAGCTGGGACAGCGTGACATCGACGACACGTCGTGACGCCGCTGCCGTGCTTGATCGCGAGCATACGGGGGATCGTGTCTCGAAATCAACGTGATGTGCGACGGTGATGGGGTCACCAGCTCGGATCTCCAGCTCGTCACCTGCACGAACCGCCCCAAGCCGATGTAGCCATTCGAGCCGGCTCGGCCGTGAGCGTCTGGCCGATGATCGGGCTGGAGGCGGGTGCCACGCCGGCGGAGCGGAGGGTCTTGCCCTGCGCCTGCCTGATGGCGCGCCACACGCCGGGGACGCCCCTTGACGTCCACCGCGTCCGCGGCTAAGGTGCCCGGGGAGAGGAGGGGCCCACCGATGGCAGACGCGAGCTGGTCGAAACACATGGCGGATGTGCTGCGCCGCAACGGGATCCGGCTGTTCGCGACAGTCCCCGACTACATCGTGACCCAGGTGCTCGAGCACCTCCAGGGCGATGCCGAGTGCCGGGTGGTCACCGTGTGCCGTGAGGAGGAGGGGCTCGGCCTTCTCTCGGGCGCCTTCATGGCCGGCCAGCGGGGGGCCCTCATCATGCAGAACAGCGGGCTCGGGAACTGCGTGAACACACTCGGCTCCCTGAACGTGGCCAGCCAGATCCCGGTAGTGCTGGTCATGAGCCATCGAGGGGATCTCGGCGAGTTCAACCCCGCCCAGGTCCCGGTCGGACAGGCGGCGGTGCGCATCCTCGACGCCCTCGACGTCCGCCACGTCATGCCGCGCTCGATCCCCGATCTCGAGGCGCAGGCCGACGGACTGATCAAGCTGGGCTACACGCGGTCGCTCCCGGTGGCCTTCATCCTGCCGGCGGAGCTGACGGGAGGGAAGCTCGGATGAGCGCCGCCGTGAGCCGGGCGACGGCGACGAGACTGCTGTCCGAGCGCCTCACCAACGAGGTCGTCGTCTCGAACCTCGGCCAGGCGACGCTCGAGCTCCAGCGCCTGGCCGACCGACCGCTCAATTGCTACACCTTCGGTTCCATGGGACAGTGCTCGTCGATCGGGCTCGGCATCGCGCTGGCGCGGTCCGACGTGCGGGTCATCTGCCTCGACGGCGACGGCTCGCTCCTCATGAACCTCGGATCGCTGTGCACCATCGCCACGACGGCCCCCAAAAACTACGCCCTGGTGATCTGGGACAACGAGGTCCATCAGACGACGGGCGGTCAGCCGACGGCCACGGCGGTCCGGTCGAGCCTGGCCGGCATGGCGCGCGGCGCCGGCGTGGAGAAGGCGCTGGAGGCGCGGACGGAGGGCGAGCTCTGCCACGCCTACGATCGCATCTTCGCCGAGGACGGGCCCTTCGTGGTGAGCGTCAAGACGGAGAAGGGCCGGGCCGAGGGCACGCTCGATCGGGACGTCGTCGGCTACACGCGCCGCTTCATGCGAGCGCTCGCCGCCCTCCCGTCGCCGCCCGCGCTCCGGTAGTCCGGGCGATCGGCGCGCGCCCTCGGCGCTGAGCCGTGCCTGCAGGAGCACGGAGGCCGTGCAGATCCAGAGGAGCCCGGGACCGTGTCGGGCCGCGACGACGGGACCGAGGAGCCACTCGCCGGCGCCCATCGCTACGGGCGCCTGGTCATCGTGCCGAAGACAGCCAGCGCGAGCCAGGCCGCCGGGACGGAGAGCCACAGGCCGCCGCTGGGCGCGCCGGTTGTCACGTTGAGCGCCAGGAGCGCCGTCCCCCCCGCCGCGGCGATCCACAGAAGCACCCACGCCAGCGTGTCGAGCGCCTGTCCGAGTCCCCGGTGAACGAGCCAGAGCATGGCGGCTGCGCTCGAGGAGTCGAGCGCGAAGTCCGCGGCGCTGCCTTCCCGGTCCCCCGTGGTCGCCTGGTGGGCCTCGTCGAGGAAGGCCGTGAGGACCGACAGGACAAGCGCGCGGCGCCAGCCTGCCAGGGCCCATGCCCAGAGGAAGGCGAGGAGCCCGTACTCCGTGACGTGGGCGGCCTTCCGGATCAGGCCGTGGAGGGCCTCGAAGGTGTCGGGAGTCATCCAGGGGAGCAGAGCCGCCACCCACGGCAGCGCGGCGGACCGGGTGACCGTGGCGCTCCACGCGTCGCTCGAGAACCAGGCGATCAGCGCGGTCCAGCAGAGCGGCGCGAGCAGACGGACGGCACGCGGTCTCTCCCTCACAGTACAAGCCATACCATCGGGAGCGCGAGCGGCGGTGTCAAAGTTGACAAGCCCTGACCGCTAAACATAGGATGAGCCATGTCGCTCCGGGATTTGCTCGACGAGCTGCTCACCTCGCTCGAGACGGGCCCTCTCATCACCGCGACGCGGCACTTCGATGCCCGCCCGGCCGTCTTCGCGCCGTTTCCGCCGTCGCTTGACCCCAGGCTCGTGGAAGCGCTCCGCAGCCGTGGCGTCACGCAGCTGTACTCCCACCAGGCCAGGGCATTCGAGATCGCGGCGAAGGGCGAGCACCTCGTCGTCGTGACGCCCACGGCGTCGGGGAAGACGCTGTGCTACAACCTGCCGGTGCTCCAGAGCCTGGTCCAGCAGCCAGAGGCGCGCGTCCTCTACGTCTTCCCCACCAAGGCCCTGGCCCAGGACCAGCTCGCCGAGCTCGGGGAGCTCGCCAGCACGCTGCCCGACATGCGCATGTTCACCTACGACGGCGACACGCCGCAGGATGCCCG
Organism: Candidatus Rokuibacteriota bacterium; assembly: GCA_016184305.1. Classification (GTDB taxonomy): domain Bacteria; phylum Methylomirabilota; class Methylomirabilia; order Rokubacteriales; family CSP1-6; genus UBA12499. Next base: position 16,336 of record JACPCX010000190.1, read on the forward strand.
GCGGGCCGTGCGTGGGCGCGCCAACCTGGTGCTCACCAACCCGGACATGCTGCACTCCGGGATCCTGCCTCACCACACCAAGTGGCTGAACCTTTTCCAGAACCTCCGCTACGTCGTCATCGACGAGCTGCACGCCTACCGCGGCGTGTTCGGCAGCCACCTGGCCAACGTGCTGCGCCGGCTCCAGCGCATCTGCCGCCACTATGGCTCCGCGCCGCAGTTCATCATGGCCTCCGCCACCATCGCGAACCCGCGTGAGCTGGCCGAGCGCCTGACTGGCGGGCCGGTGTCCGAGGTCAGCGAGAGCGGCGCGCCGACGGGCGACAAGACCTTCATCTGCTACAACCCGCCGGTGGTGAACCCCGAGCTCGGCATCCGCGCGCCCTACCTGGGCGAGGCGGCCAAGCTGGCCGCGCGTGTCCTGAAGAAGAAGATCGCCACCATCGTCTTCTGTCAGAGCCGTCTCTCCACGGAGGTCGTGCTCGCCACCGTGAAGAAGCTGGTCGAGGACAGGACGGGCGACTCCGGCATCGTGCGCGGCTATCGCGGCGGCTATCTCCCGCTCCGGCGGCGGGAGGTCGAGCAGGGGCTGCGCTCGGGCCAGGTGCTGGGCGTCGTGGCCACGAGTGCGCTCGAGCTCGGCATCGACATCGGGCATCTGGACGTCGCCGTGCTGGCGGGCTTCCCCGGCACCATCGCCTCGCTGTGGCAGCAGGCCGGGCGCGCGGGGCGACGGAGCGGCCGGTCGGCCGCGATCCTGGTGGCCACGAGCGCGCCCATGGACCAGTACCTGGTTGCGCATCCGGACTACCTGTTCGGAGCCTCGCCCGAGCACGCGCGGATCAATCCCGAGAACCCGTTCGTCCTGGTCAATCACCTGAAGTGTGGGGCCTTCGAGCTGCCCTTCGAGGCGGGGGAGCCCTTCGGCGGGGACGTCTCGGCCCAGCTCGCCGCACTGGAGGACGCCGGGCTCCTGCACCGTGCCGGCGATCGGTACCACTGGACCTCCGAGACGTACCCGGCCGACCACATCTCGCTCAGGACGGTGACCTCGGACAACTTCCTCGTGATCGATACCACCGCGCGGGACGCGACGCAGACGAAGCGACGCCAGATCATCGCCGAGGTGGACTGGAAGAGCGCCTTCTCCATGATCTACCCGAAGGCGATCTACATGGTGGAGAGCGAGCCCTTCGAGGTGCAGGAGCTCCACTACCGCGAGGACGAGGAGAAGGTGGCCTACGTCAAGCGTGTCAGCGTCGACTACTTCACCGACGCCATCAGCGCCAAGGGGGTGTGGATCCTCCAGCGCTTCGCCCGCCGTGACAGCCGCGGGCTTGGCGCCGAGCAGGGCGAGGTCCTCGTGGCCGAGAAGGTCGTGGGCTTCAAGAAGATCAAGATGGGCACGCTCGAGAACGTGGGGTCGGGGGACGTGGAGCTGCCGCAGCAGGAGATGCAGACCACCGGCGTGTGGCTCACCTTCGACCCGGCCCTGCTCGCCCGCATCTCGCCGAGCCGGGAGGAACTGGTGGACGGGCTCCGCGCGCTCACCTACCTGGTCCATCACCTCGCCCCGATCTTCCTCCTCTGCGACGTGAGGGACGTGGGCGCGTGGCTCGGCGACGGCAGGCCGGCCGAGACCGGTGTGGTGGCCACGCGGGAGTCCACGCGGGCCCGCCTGCTTCACGCCGACGAGTTCACGCCGACGATCTACCTCTACGACAGCCAGCCCGGCGGCGTGGGGCTCGCCGAGCGGATCTTCGAGGTGCTCCCCGAGATCCTGGGGCACGGCCTCGCGGTGCTCCAGGCGTGCCCGTGCCGTAGCGGCTGTCCGTCCTGCGTGGGTCCCGTGAACGAGGTGGGCCGGCGCGCCAAGTCCGCGGCCCGAGCCCTCCTGTCCGAGATCGTGAAGCCGGCCTGAGCCCCGCTCCGCGACAGCCGTGGCCATTCCCGCCGAGCTTCGCGACATCGTACGCCGCATAGAGGGCAGGGCCCGCGCCCCGCGCCCCGGCCGCAGCGGCACCTCCATCGAGGAGGCCGTGGGGGGCGCCGTCGAGGGGACGGAGCGCGGCCCCCTGCTGGTGGTGCGCCGGAGGTTCCCGCTGGCTCATGTTCACGGGGACCAGTCGCTGGCCGTTCTGCGCCTGGCGGATCCGGTTTGCCTCGCGCTCCTGGCGCGCGATGGGTTTCCGCCCCCCGATCCCGAGCGCCTGCTCTACCTGGACACCGAGACGACGGGGCTCGCGGGCGGCACCGGGACGTACGCGTTTCTGGTTGGGGCGGGGTTCGTGGACGGCGCGGAGTTCGAGGTGCGCCAGTATTTCATGCGCGACTTCGACGAGGAACCGGCCCTCCTGGCCGCACTGGAGGGGCTGTTCCGCGACTTCGAGGGCTTCGTCACCTACAACGGCGCGGGCTTCGATCTGCCGCTGCTCGAGACGCGCTTCGTGCTCGGGCGGCGCCGGTGGCCGGGCGATCGCTTTCACCTCGACCTTCTCCCCCCCGCGCGCCGGCTCTGGAGCGGGAGATTTGTGGACTGCCGGCTGGGCACGGTGGAGCGACGGGTGCTGGGCTTTGCCCGCGAGGACGACGTGCCGGGGGCGTTGATCCCGGGGTTGTACTTCGACTATCTGAGACGGAAGCACCCGGGCGAGCTGCCGCGTGTGTTCGCCCACAACCGCCACGACATTCTCTCGCTGGCGGCGCTGACCGGCTGGGTGGTCGGGGCTCTGACCCGTGCTCCGGACAGCGACCTGCCGGCGGCGGACCTGGCCGGGCTGGGCCGGCTCTGGGAGTCACGCGATGCCGAGCGGGGCGAGGCGTGCTATCGCCTGGCACTCAGGCTCGGCCTCGAGAGCCCCGGTCGCGAGCGCCTGCTGGCCCGCCTGGCGGTGGGAGAGAAGCGGCGGGCGCGCTTCCCCGAGGCGCGGGCGCTCTGGGAAGAGATCGTCCGGCTCCAGCACGCGTTCGACCCGCGCCCCTGGGAGGAAATGGCGAAGATCGACGAGCACCGCCGCCGCGACTTCGCCTCGGCTCACGCCGTCGTGTCGGAGGCGCTCGTCCAGGCTCGAGGGGCCGGCGCGGCCGAGGCGGTGCTTGACGGCCTGACCTACCGCCTGGGGCGACTCACCCGCCGGCTCGGGGGGGCGCCGGGAAGGTGACCACGTGCAGCACATGGGCTTCGGCCCGCACCCGCGTCCCGGTCGAGAACATGGACGAGGACGGCTGAGACGAGTGCAACCGGTGCCCCGAGGGGAGCCGGATGCAGTAGAGGCTCTCCGAGCCGCGGAAGTAGCGGCGGATGATGACCCCGGTGCCGTCCCGGTGGGGCACGAAGGTGATGTCGTCGGGGCGGATCATGACCTCCACGCGGTCGCCGGGCTCGAGATCGCCCACGTTGCCGAACACGCCCACCTCCGTGACGATGCCCTGGCTGGTCACCAGGCCAGGCAGGAAGTCGGCGGCGCCCACGAACTCGGCGATGAACTGCGACGCGGGGTGGTGGTAGATCTCCTCCGGGGAGCCGAGCTGCTCGATGCGCCCCGCGTGCATGACGCCCACGCGATCAGCCAGGGTGAAGGCTTCCTCCTGGTCGTGGGTGACGAAGATGGCGGTGGTGCCGGTGTTCCGCAGGATGGTCTCGACCTCGTCCCGCATCTGCGCGCGAAGGTCGGCATCGAGATTGGAGAAGGGCTCGTCGAGCAGGATGAGAGCGGGCGCCGGGGCGAGCGCCCGGGCCACCGCCACCCGCTGCTGCTGTCCTCCGGAGAGCTCGTGGGGGTAGCGTGCGCCGAAGCCAGGGAGCCCGACCAGCTCCAGGATCTGGGCGACACGCTCCCGCCGCGGGCCCCGATCCAGGCGATGGAGGCCGAAGCCCACGTTGTCCTCGACGGTGAGGTGCGGGAAGAGGGCGTAGTCCTGGAAGACGATGCCGACCCCGCGCTCCTCGGGCGGCACGGCGCGGCCGGGACCCGCCACCACCTGATCGCGGATGGTCACGGTGCCGGCGTCCGGAGCCTCGAAGCCCGCGATGAGGCGCAGGGTCGTGGTCTTTCCGCACCCGGAGGGACCCAGCAGGGCCAGGATCTCGCCCTGCTCGACCGCGAGGGAGAGCCCGTCCACGGCCGGCGATCCGTCCGCGGCGTAGCGCTTGCTCAGCCGGGAGAGCTTGAGAAGCTCCATCGTCAGCGGCGCGTGAGCACCTCCGGGTTCACCGGCGTCGGAGGCGTCCTGTCCTGGAGCACGGCCAGGCAGTTCTCCACCGCGAGGTTCGCCATCTGGATGCGTGTGTCATGGGAGGCGCTGGCGATGTGGGGCGCCAGCACCACGTTGGGCAGGCCGAGGAGCTCCGGGTGCACCTTCGGCTCGTGCTCGTAGACGTCGAGCCCCGCCCCTGCGATCCAGCCCTCCCTGAGAGCCTGGGCCAGCGCCGCCTCCTCCACGACCGGGCCGCGCGAGGCGTTGATCAGGTAGGCGGTCTTCTTCATCAACCTGAGGGTCCGGGCATTGATCAGGTGGTGAGTCTCCGGCAGCAGCGGGGTGTGGACGGTGACGAAGTCCGAGTCCCGCAGGAGGGTCTCGAGGTCCGCCGCCGAGGCGCGAAGCTCCTGCTCCACCGCGCCCACCGCCGGGCTGGCGTCGTGATAGAGGACGCGCATGTTGAAGCCGAGGGCGCGTCGGGCCACGGCCCGGCCGATCCGGCCGAAGCCCACGACCCCCAGTGTCTTGCCGTGGACATCGCCGCCGAGCAGGACCATGAGCTCCCACTGGGTGAACTTGCCCTCCCGCACGTAGCGGTCGGCCTCGATGAGTCGCCTGGCTGTCGCCATCAGGAGGGTCCAGGTGAAGTCGGCTGTGGTCTCGGTGAGCACATCGGGGGTATTGGTGACCACCACCCCCCGCCTGGTTGCCGCGGCCACGTCGATGTTGTTGAAGCCCACCGCCACGTTGGAGACCACGCGGAGATCCGGGCAGCCGGCCAGGAGGGGCTCGTCGATGGTGTCGGTGATGAGGCAGACGAGCCCGGAGCGCCCCCTGAGCCGGGCCACGAGCTCCTCCCTCGGGAGGGGCCGATCGCCGCTGTGCAGGTCCACGTCCGCCCGGCTCCGAGCAAGCCGAAGTGACTCCTCCGGGAGAACCCTCGAGATCAGGATTGCCGGCCTGGGTGCCGTCTCGGCCATCGTGTTCTCCTGGTCAAGATGTTGATTAACAACACAAACATCCATATTGACTTCGGCAGGGCCTGACCGTATATTAGCAGTCGCACTCGATGAGTGCTAACGATCCAGTGGCCTCAGGCAGCCACCAAGTCCAACATCTTATCTATCGGGAGGCGAGTTGACCATGAAGATTCGTCCATTGCACGATCGCATCCTTGTCAAGCGCGTCGAGGAGGGTGAGGTGAAGAAGGGGGGAATCATCATCCCCGACACGGCCAAGGAGAAGCCCCAGGAGGGCAAGGTGATCGCCGTGGGGAACGGCAAGGTGAACGAGGAGGGCAAGAAGATCCCCCTGGACGTCAAGGCCGGCGACCGGATCCTGTTCGGCAAGTACTCCGGCTCCGAGGTGAAGGTCGAGGACGAGGAGTACCTGATCATGCGTGAAGAGGATGTGCTCGGCATCATCGGCTAGCCGCGTACCGATCTGCCGTCAACCCGACCGGGCGGCGCCCGTCCGGTCCATTCCATCGAACAATCGAGGAGGATAGTCACGATGCCCAAGCAGGTGATGTTCAGCGACGAGGGGCGGGCCGCCCTGCTCCGCGGAGTCAATATCCTGACGATGGCGGTCAAGGCCACGATGGGGCCCAGGGGGCGTAACGTCGTCATCGACAAGAAGTTCGGCAGCCCGACCATCACCAAGGACGGGGTGACGGTCGCGAAGGAGATCGAGCTCAAGGACAACTTCGAGGACATGGGGGCCCAGATGATCAAGGAGGTGGCCTCCAAGACCTCGGACATCGCCGGCGACGGGACGACGACGGCGGCGGTGCTGGCGCAGGCGATATTCCGCGAGGGGCTCAAGAACGTCACCGCCGGGGCCAACCCCATGGGGCTGAAGCGGGGGATCGACGCGGCCGTCGACGCGGTCGTGGCCGAGCTGAAGAAGATGTCCAAGTCCACCAAGGACAAGAAGGAGATTGCCCAGGTCGCCACCATCGCCTCCAACAATGACAAGACCATCGGCAGCCTGATCGCGGAAGCGATGGAGAAGGTGGGCAAGGACGGCGTGATCACGGTGGAGGAGTCCAAGTCCGCCGAGACGGTGCTGGACGTGGTCGAGGGCATGCAGTTCGACCGGGGCTACCTGTCGCCCTATTTCGCCACGGACACCGAGCGGATGGAGTGCGTGCTGGAAGACGCCCTCGTCCTGATCCACGAGAAGAAGATCAGCGTGATGAAGGACATGCTGCCGCTGCTCGAGCAGGTGGCCCGCTCGGGCAAGCCGTTCCTCATCATCGCCGAGGACATCGAGGGCGAGGCGCTGGCGACCCTCGTGGTGAACAAGCTGCGGGGCACGCTGCACTGCGCGGCGGTCAAGGCTCCGGGCTTCGGCGACCGGCGCAAGGCCATGCTGGAGGACGTCGCCATCCTGACGGGCGGCAAGGCGATCACCGAGGACCTGGGGATCAAGCTCGAGAACATCAAGCTCGAGGACCTGGGCAAGGCGAAGAAGATCGTGGTGGACAAGGATAACACCACCCTCGTCGAGGGCGCCGGGAAGACGGGAACCATCGAGGGGCGGATCAAGCAGATCCGGACGCAGATCGAGGACACGACGTCGGACTACGACAAGGAGAAGCTGCAGGAGCGGCTGGCGAAGCTGGCGGGGGGCGTGGCGGTGATCAAGGTGGGCGCCGCGACCGAGACCGCCATGAAGGAGAAGAAGGCCCGGGTGGAGGACGCGCTGAACGCGACCCGGGCGGCGGTGGAAGAGGGGATCGTTCCCGGCGGTGGCGTCGCGCTGCTTCGGGCCGCTCTCAGCATCGACGCGCTGGAGCTCGAGGGCGACGAGAAGGTCGGCGCGACCATCGTCAGGCGCGCGCTCGAGGAGCCCATCCGCCAGATCGTGGAGAACGCGGGGCTGGAGGGCAGCGTGATCGTGGAGAAGGTGAAGGGGGACAAGGTGGCCACGCGGGGGTTCGACGCGGAGAGCCTGGAGTTCGTGGACATGATCCAGGCGGGGATCATCGATCCGACCAAGGTCGAGCGCGTGGCGCTGCAGAACGCCGCGTCGGTGGCCGGGCTGCTGCTGACCACGGAGGCGCTCGTGACCGACCTGCCCGAGGAGAAGCCGGCGGCCGCCCCGGCGATGCCGCACGGGGACATGTACTAGACCCGGAGCAGGACGGGGCAGCGCGCACGGCCCCTGCCGGCAACGGCAGGGGCCGTGTCATTTTTTGTCCACGTCTTGACCGCCTCCGGCCCGGCGTTGTACCAGAGGAGATGGAGGTGGTCACGGGTGCTGCGCTTGTCTTGCGGGGCTGGCTCTGGTAACGTGAGTCGCTTTCAGATTCGGGTGTTCACATGAGTGAGGGGGTGAAGCCACTGTATCCGTACGAGATCCTGGTGATTTTCGATCCACGGCCCACGGACGAGGACATTGCAGCGCTGCTGGCGCGGCTGCAGGAGAACCTCGGCGCTCTGGGCGCGCAGGTCGGCAAGACGGAGAACTGGGGCAAACGCCGGTTGACCTACGACATCCGGAAGCAACGCGAAGGGACGTACGCCCTCATCGAGGCCTCCGCCACGCCGGCCGTCGTGAAGGAGTTCGAGCGGCAGCTCACGCTGAACGAGCAGGTGCTGCGTCACCTCACGACCCGCGTCCCTGTGCGCAAGCGGGTTCGGTCCGCGCCGAAGCCGGAAGCCCCGGTCGTCGAGGAGGTTATCTGATGGCGAGCCTGAACAGGGTGTTTCTCATGGGCAACCTCGTGCGTCCGCCGGAGCTCCGCTACACGCCGAGCGGGACCGCGGTGGCGGACTTGCGGCTCGCGGTCAACCGCAACTACACCACGCAGAGTGGCGAGAAACGGGAGGAGACCTGCTTTCTCACCGTCGTGGTGTGGGGCAAGCAGGCCGAGAGCTGCGGAGAGTACCTGGACAAGGGGAGCCCGATCATGGTCGAGGGACGGCTCCAGACGCGCGACTGGGAGACGAAGGACGGTCAGAAGCGCAACGTCGTCGAGGTGGTGGCCGAGCGCGTGCAGTTCATGGGCCGAACGAAGGCCCCGGCCGCGCCCGGCGCGCCCGGCGCGCCCGGAGCGCCCGGAGCGCCCGCCGCCGTCGAACCACTGAGTGAAGGGGACGAGGAAGTCCCCTTCTAGGAGGATCACGCCATTCCCCCTGCAAGCAAGCCCGTCAAGCGCCGCCGGTTCGGGCGGCGCAAGGTCTGCAAGTTCTGCGTCGACAAGGTGGGTCCGGTCGACTACAAGGATGTCCGGCGGCTCAGGAACTTCGTGTCCGAGCGGGGCAAGATCACCCCGCGGCGCATCTCCGGGAGCTGCGCCCGGCACCAGCGTCAGCTGACCCACGCCATCCGGCGGGCGCGCACGGTGGCGCTCGTTCCCTACACGGCAGAGTGAGGACCGGGAGTTCGCGATGAAGATCATCCTGCTGGACGACGTGGCCACGCTGGGCCGTCGGGGCGAGGTCCGGGATGTGTCAGACGGGTACGCGCGGAACTACCTCCTGCCCCAGAAGCTGGCGCTCAACGCGACCGCAGCCAATCTCAAGAACCTGGACACGATCAAGGCGCGCCACGAGGGCCAGGCCGCCAAGCTGCGCGCGGAGGCCGAGACGCAGGCGCTGGCCATCGAGGCGCTCGCGTTCACGCAGAGCCGGCAGGCCTCCGACGAGGGACGGCTCTTCGGGTCCGTCGGCAAGGCCGACGTGGCCGCGTTCCTCGCCCAGCACGGCATCGAGATCGAGCGGCGCCGCATCGCGCTCGAGGAGCCCATCAAGGCCCTCGGCGAGTTCAGTGTGCCGATCCGCCTGCACGGAGATGTCACCGCCCACCTCAAGGTCGCCGTCAGCCGGGAGTAGAGGTGGCGACGCTCGAGGATCTGCTCACCTCCAAGATCCCCCCGCACAGTCTGGAGGCGGAGCGGGCCGTGCTCGGCGCCATCCTGCTCGAACGCGAGAGCCTTCCCAAGGCCGTCGAGCTGCTCCGGCCCTCCGACTTCTACAAGGAGGGCCACCGGAAGATCTTCGACACCATGATCGCGCTCTTCGAGCGGAACGACCCGGTGGACCTCCTCACGCTGTCGGAGGAGCTTCGTCGCCGGAACGCCCTCGACGACGTCGGTGGCGCGGCCGCCCTGGCGGCGCTCGTCGAGGAGGCCGCCACCTCCGCCCACCTGCTCGCCTACGGCGGGATCGTCCGCGAGAAGGCGCTCCTGCGGGACCTGATCCGCATCGCGACGGAGATCATCGGACAGAGCTTCGCCGCCGCCGACGACGTCGAGAAGCTGCTCGACGACGCCGAGCGGCTCATCTTCCAGATTTCCGAGCGCCGCATGCAGGGGTCCGCCCTCCCGGTGCGCTCGATCCTGAAGGATACCTTCGAGCACATCGAGCGGCTGTACGAGCGGAAGGAGCACATCACCGGGCTGGCGTCCGGGTTCGACGACCTGGACCGCCTGACCTCGGGCTTCCAGTCGAGCGATTTCATCATCATCGCGGGGCGACCCTCCATGGGCAAGACCGCCTTCGCGATGAACGTTGCCAAGTACGCGGGCGTGGAGCAGCACAAGACCGTGCTCGTGCTCAGCCTGGAGATGACCAAGGAGCAGCTGGTCCAGCGCCTGCTATGCGCCGAGGCGCGCGTGGACTCCCACAAGGTGCGCACCGGCTACCTGGAGCCGCGGGACTGGACGCGCCTCACGCACGCGGCGGGCCGACTGGCGGAGGCCCCCATCTACATCGACGACTCACCGGCGCTCTCGGTCCTGGAAGCACGAGCCAAGGCCCGGCGTCTCAAGGCCGAGCACGGCCTCGACCTCGTCGTCATCGATTACCTCCAGCTCATGCGGGGGCGCAACCCGGAGAACCGCCAGCAGGAGATCTCCGAGATCTCCCGCTCGCTCAAGGCGCTGGCGAAGGAGCTGAACGTCCCGGTCATCGCCCTGTCACAGCTGTCCCGAGCCGTGGAGGCGCGCCAGTCGAAGGACTACCGGCCCCAGCTCTCGGACCTGCGCGAGTCGGGCGCGCTCGAGCAGGATGCCGACGTCATTCTGTTCGTGTACCGGGCGGAGCGGTACGGGCTGCAGTCCGAGGACGGTGAGAAGGTTGCCGAGATCATCATCGGCAAGCAGCGCAACGGTCCCGTGGACACCGTCAAGCTGACCTTCATCTCGGAGTACGCCTCGTTCGAGCGGATGGCCCGGACCGACCGCATGCCCCAGCCGTTCTGACTGCCGCGGCGGGTCCTGCCGGGCGCCCCTGATCCAGGGCCGAGGCGGTCATCTCCTCACCCCACCGATCGGCCTCGCGCCCTCGCTTGACAAGCGAGAGTCAGGACCCTAGCGTAGGGCCTCCGGAGACCGTCCCTGAAGATCAACACGCTCAAGAAGATATTCGTCGGGAGGCCGCTGGCCACGGCGCAGGCGCGCCACGAGCGCCTCGGCAAGGTCAGCGGCCTCGCCGTCTTCGCGTCGGACAATCTTTCTTCCGTGGCGTATGCCACCGAAGAGATCCTGCGTGTCCTCCTGGTGGCCGGGACGGCGGCGCTGTCGCTGTCGGTGCCCATCGGCATCGCCATCGGCGTGGTGATCGCCGTGGTCATCACCTCGTACCGCCAGACCATCGCCGCGTACCCCCAGGGCGCCAGCGACTACATCGTGGCCAAGGACAACCTGGGGGTCTACCCGGGCCTCATCGCCGGCGCGGCGCTCCTGATCGACTACACGCTCACGGTGGCGGTGAGCGTCTCGGCGGGGGTGGCGGCTCTCACGTCCGCATTCGCGGTCCTCTATCCGTACCGTGTCCTGCTCGGCGCCGGGCTGGTGGCCGGCGTCGCGTTCGCGAACCTGCGGGGCATCCGGGAGTCGGCGAAATTCTTCGCGGTGTGGAGCTACCTCTTCATCGGCGGGTACCTGATGCTCATGGTGTACGGGTTCGTGGCCCACTTGTTCTGGGGCGCCGCGGCGCCCCCACCGCCGCCCGTCGAGCCCTCGCCGTCCTCCACCCTCGGGATCTTCCTCCTGCTCCGCGCCTTCGCGTCGGGCGCGGTGGCGCTGACTGGCATCGAGGCGGTGTCGGACGGCGTGACCGGGTTCAAGCCGCCGGAGGTGCGCAACGCGCAGACGGTGCTGGTGGCGCTCGGCGTCATCATGATCACGCTCTTCGTCGGGATCACGGTGCTGGCGGCAAGCTTCGGCATCGCTCCGCGGGACGAGGAGACCGTCGTCTCCCAGCTCGCCCGGCAGGTGTTTGGCGGCGGGCTCATCTATTATTTCATTCAGGCCATCTCCATGGTCATCCTCGTCCTGGCCGCCAACACGGCCTTCGCCGATTTCCCGCGGCTGGCGTTCTTCATGGCGCGGGACGGGTACCTGCCACGCCAGTTCGCCAGCCGTGGGGACCGGCTGGTCTACTCCAACGGCGTCATCATCCTGGCGGCGGCCTCGGCGGTGCTCATCGTGGTCTTCCACGGAAGCACTCACGCGCTCATCCCCCTCTACGCAGTCGGGGTGTTCACCTCCTTCACCCTCTCCCAGAGCGCCATGGTGCGGCGCTGGCTCCGGCAGCGGCCCGTGGGGTGGTGGTGGCGGGCCGCCATCAGCGGGGTCGGAGCCGCCACGACGGGCCTCGTGATGATGATCACAGGCATGACGAAGTTCATGGATGGGGCCTGGATCGTCGTGATCCTCGCGGGGGCGCTCATCGCGCACTTCCTGGCCATCAACCGGCACTACCAGCACGTGGCGGGCGAGCTCTCGCTGGAGGGCTTCGAGGGCCGGGGCCCCATGCAGCACACGGTGCTGGTGCTCGTCGGGGATCTCCACAAGGGCGTGATCCAGGCGCTCCAGTACGCGCAGACGCTCTCGGCGTCCGCGAAGGCCGTCTACGTGGAGATGGATCCGGAAAAGACGCGCCGCCTCGAAGAGAAATGGGGGAAGTGGGGCTGCGGGCTGCCCCTGGTGGTCCTGACCTCGCCCTACCGCTCGCTGCTGACGCCGTTCCTCGAGTACCTGGACCACCTGCTGGCGCACGGGGAGAACCACATCGTCACGATCATCATCCCCGAGTTCATCCCCGTCAAATGGTGGCAGCACCTGCTGCACAACCAGACCGCGCTCCTCATCAAGGGCGCGCTCCTCTTCCGGAAGAACGTCGTGGTCGCCGACGTGCCGTACCACCTCTCCCGCTGACGGCCCTCACTCCCCGGTGAACCGCGGCGGGCGCTTCTCGGTGAGCGCCCGGACCCCCTCCGCGAAGTCGCGCGTGCCGAAGCACATGACCTGCGCGTCCACCGTCGTGTCGAGCTCCGCCCAGAACGTGGAGGCGAGACCGCGGTTGAGCGCTTCCTTGGCGGCGGCGATGGCGCGCGCGGGGCCGCGCGCCAGGCTCCGCGCGAGCTCCTCCGCCGCGCGGGGCAGATCCGGTGGCATGACCACCTTGTTCACGAGGCCGATGCGGAGCGCCTCCCTGGCGTCGATGATCTCGCCCGTCAGCACGAGCTCCGTGGCCCTGGCGAATCCCACGAGGCGCGGCAGGAGGTACATCCCGCCGAGCGCCGGGATGCAGCCCAGGGTGATCCAGACCTCGCCGAAGCGCGCCTTTTCCGACGCGATCCGGAAGTCGCACGCCACGGCAATCTCGCAGCCGGCGCCCACGGCCGCGCCGTTGACGGCGGCGATGACCGGCTTGTCCATGGCGCGGATGAGGCGCGGCACGCGCTGGAAGTTGCCGTACACGACCTCCTTGGCCCGGGCCGGAGGCATGCCCGGAAGCTCCTGGAGGAAGGCCAGGTCGCCGCCCGCCGAGAAGGCGCTGCCGGCGCCGGTGATCACCACCGCGCGAGCGCTCCGGTCGGCGGCGGCCGCCTCCAGCCGGTCGGCGAGCGCGCCCATCACTTCCACGGTGAGGGCGTTGAGCGAGTCGGGACGGTTCAGCGTGAGCGTCAGCACTCCGTCGGCTTGAGCGACACGGACGACATCGGTCATGGGCCGCACCTCGCAGTGAGAGTGCCCCCACCATACCTGAGGGCCGGAGACGGCCGCAAGCCGGCCTCCGGGGGCTCGCTGCCGGCGTGGGGGCCGGCGGGTCGCGTTCCCCTCGAGAGGGCGGTCTGGTACACTGAATCGCTGCGATGGAGGCCACGCTCGCCGCTCCCGGACCGCTGGACGTGTCTCGCACGCTCGCCAGGTTTCGCCTCTGGGGCGAGGATCCGGCGAGCCTGCTCGCCGACGGCGTCTTCCGGCGCGCGCTGTGGGTCGATGGCTGCTGCCACGGCTACGAGCTTCGCTGGGCCGGTGGCCCGGACGATGCTCGCCTGACGGTCCGCGTGCCGGGGACGCGGAGGGCGCGCGTGATGGACGCGGCGCTGGCGCAGGTGCGGTGGATCTGCGGCCTCGACCTGGACCTGGCGGCGTTCTACCAGGCCGCGCGGCGCGATCCGGTGCTCGGGGCCCTGGTCCCGCGGCTCTACGGCCTCCGGCCCACGCTCACGCCGCAGCCGTTCGAGATGCTCGTGGGGGCCGTATGCGCGCAGCAGGTGAATCTGGCGTTCGCGTTCACCGTGCGGGGGCGACTGGTGCGGCGCTTCGGCACCGAGGTCGCGGTCGGAGGTCAGACCGTGTACGCCTTTCCGGAGGCGGAGCGGCTGGCCCGGGCGCAGGTGCCCGAGCTCCGCGCGATGCAGTTCACGGTGCGCAAGGCGGAGTACATCATCGGGCTCGCCCGGCAGGTCGCCTCCGGCGAGCTCGACCTGAACGGGCTGGGTGAGCGCTCCAACGACGAGATCATGAGCACCCTGACGGCGATCCGCGGCTTCGGGCGGTGGACGGCGGAGTGGTTCCTGGCACGAAGCCTGGGACGCGGAGACGTCTGCCCGGCGGGGGACCTCGCGGTGAGAAAGGCCTTCGGCCACTTTTTCGCCCGCGGGCGGCTGCCGAGCGAGGAGGCCGTCCGCCGGCGCGCGGCGGCGTGGGGGGAGCATCAGAACCTGGCCGTGCACTATCTCCTGGCCGGGCAGCGGCTCGAGGCAGCGGCTGGTGGAGGCGGGACATGACGATCAAGAAGATCTTGCCGATCCTGGGACAGCCGAACCCGGAGCAGCCGACGGACGTCCATCTGGTCGGCCGCTACGCAGTTGGCATCTCCTGGGCCGACAACCACTCGAGCATCTATCCCTTCGACCGACTGCGGCTCGACGATCCGGCGCTCGAGGACCCGCCGCCGGAGGCGCTCACCGAAGCCATGACCTGGCCCAGGGAGATCAAGAAGCTCCCGGATGCCCTGCGCGTCGTCTGGGCGGACGGACGCGAGAGCCTCTATCCGTATGCGGGGCTCCGGGCGCTGTGCCGGTGCGCTGGATGCACGGGCGGCCATTAGTGCTCCCGTCCCCCGTGGTGGGCACGACCCGCCGTGGCCTCGTCCTGACCGGGGTCATGGGGGCGGTGTTCCTGGCGGCGATGGAGTCCACCGTTGTCGCGACCGCGATGCCGACCGTCATCGCCAGCCTCGGTGGCATCCGGATCTACTCCTGGGTGTTCTCGGCCTTTCTCCTGGCCTCCACCGTGACAATGCCGATCTGGGGCCGCATGGCCGATCTTTTCGGCCGCCGCCCCACCTACCTGGCCGGCTTCGCCGTCTTCCTGGTGGGCTCCGCCCTCTCAGGGCTCGCCCAGAGCATGAACCAGCTCATCGCCTTCCGCACCCTTCAGGGGCTGGGCGCGGGCTCGCTGATCACGCTCGGCATGACCATCATCGGCGATCTGTACGATCTCGAGCGCCGGGCGAAGATGCAGGGGTACTTCTCGGGCGTCTGGGGCGTGGCCTCCCTCGTGGGGCCGCTGCTCGGCGGGGTCCTCGCCGACACCGTGTCGTGGCGCTGGGTCTTCTACATCAATATCCCGTTCGGTCTCCTGGCTGCCGGGGCCATCGCCTGGGGGCTCCGCGACGAGCGATCCTCGCACCGGCCCGTGATCTTCGACCATGCGGGCACGCTGCTGTTCACGGGCGCGGTCTCCTCCCTGTTGCTGGGGCTCGTGGAAGGGGGACGCGAGGCCTCGTGGACGCGGGGGTCCGTCGTGGGGCTGCTGATCGCCTCCGCGGTGCTGCTCGCGGCCTTCGTCCTGGTGGAACGGCGGGCCGCCCAGCCCCTCATCCCCCTCGGGCTCTTCCGCAACCCGATGGTCCGTGCCGCCGCGGCCACCGGCTTGCTCTCCGGCATGGCGATGTTCGGTGCCATCGCCTATATTCCGCTGTTCCTGCAGGCCGTGGTCGGGAGCACCGCGACGCAGGCGGGCTTCGTGCTCACGCCCTTCATCCTGGGGTGGGTGACGTTCTCCATCCTCGGCGCCCGCCTGTGCCTGCGCGTCGGATACCGCGGGGTCGTGGTGGCGGGCATGGCGGTGCTCACGCTCGGCTTCCTGCTCTTCAGCGGGTGGAGCGAGGCGCTCACCCGGATGACTGCCGCGAGCCACATCGTGCTGGCGGGGGTCGGCATGGGGCTCGTCTTCGTCCCCATGCTGATCGCCGTGCAGAGCAGCGTGCCGCGCGCTGCCCTGGGTTCCGCCACCTCGGTCATCTCCTTCTTCCGCGCCATCGGGGGAACGGTGGGGGTGGCGGTGATGGGCTCGGTGATGGCGCACCGGCTGCACACGGAGCTCGGCGGATTGCTGGCCGCGGCGCCCGCCTCTCTCCAGGAGGGCCTGCGCCGGGTGGTCGAGCATCCCGACGTGCTCGTGAACCCCATGACACGCGCGGGGCTCGGGTCCGACGTGCTGATGCAGATTCGCCCGGCCATGGCGCACGCCGTGGGCGGCGTCTTCACGGTGGGCCTCGCCGTGTGCGTCGTGGCGCTCGCCTCCGCCTTCCTGGTGCCCGCGGGCCAGGCGCGCGACCTGGCCGCGGCGCCGGAGCCGGCGGCGCCGACGCGGTCCTGATGTGACTGCCATGGCCGGGGACGCGCCGCTTCTCGATCGTCTGGCCGCGCTGCCCCCGGTGCCCGTCTCCGAGCTCACCGCGCTGCTCGATCGGGGAGCGAGCCTGGCAAAGGATCCGCTGCTGGCCGGGCTCGTGGGCGTCGACGAGGAGGGCGAGCCGGCGCTCCACCCGCTCGCGGCGGCGGTGCTCGAGCAGCTCCACAAGCGCCCCGATGCGACCTGTTACGCGGCGCTGATCGAGGCGCTGACCGGCATCTGGAATGCCGCGGTCCGGGGCGCCGTCGTCGCGCGCCTCAAGGCGGGTGGACTGCCGCCCGACGACCTGCTCCTCCGGCTCGAGGCCCTCTCCCCGACGCTCGGGTTCCAGGCGGAGAATCGCGAGTGGGCCAGGGCGTGGATGGCCGATCCGACCGCCCAGGACGGAGCGCTCGTGCAGCAGTGCCTCGTCCGGCTGCTGCTCGCCCTCCGCGGGCTCGCTGAGGCGCGCGCCCGGGCGCTCACGGACCCACACCCCCCACCGCGCGGGGGGTCCGCCACCAAGGAGACCTCATGATCCATCTCCACGAGAAGAATGCCGAGCGCAGGCGACTGAACGGGCTCGTGGCGAAGAGCCCCATGCAGGTGCCCGCGGCCTTCGGCGATCTGGGCCGCCGCGTGTTCGCCGACGGCGCGCTCTCCAAGAAGCACAAGGAGCTGACGGCGCTGGCCGTGGCGGTCTCGCAGAACTGCTTCGACTGAATCGAGCACCGCGTGGAGGAGGTCCTCCACCAGGGCGCGAGCGCCGCGGAGATCGCCGAGACGCTCGACATCGGCGTGCTGATGGGTGGCACGCTGGCCATCAAGTCCGTCCGCCACGCGTTCGCGGTCATGGACGCGCTCAGGGCGGACACCACGGGGAAGAGCAGCGGGTGATCGCCCTCGAGTCGGTGTCCAAGGGCTATGGCGGGCAGGAGCTCCTGCGCGATTGCGGCTGGCGCGTCGTCCGCGGCGAGCGCATCGGCCTCGTGGGGCCCAACGGCGCCGGCAAGACCACGCTGTGCCGGATCATGGCCGGGGTCGAGGAGCCGGACGCCGGCCGGGTCCATCGCGACGGAGGAGTCTCGGTGGGCTACCTCCCGCAGGAGGTGGGTGGCGGCGGAGGCGCGCGTACGGTGCTCGCGGAGGCGCTGTCGGGGTTCGACGAGGTGTGGCAGCTCGAGGCCGCGCTCGAGGCTCTCGCGCTGGCCATGGCGCGTCCCGGCGCCGACCCCGCACTCACCGACCGCTACGGAGAGATCCAGCACCGCTTCGAGGCGCTGGGCGGGTACCGGCTCGAGGCCCAGGCCAAGGTGATCCTCGGGGGTCTCGGTTTCGAGCCGGCCAGCGTCCATCGGCCGCTCGGCGAGATTTCCGGAGGCTGGCGGATGCGCGCGGCGCTGGCCCGGCTGCTCCTCCTCCGTCCCGATCTGCTGCTCCTCGACGAGCCCACCAACCACCTCGATCTCGAGTCGCTCGAGTGGCTGGAGGGGTTCCTCGCGTCCTACGACGGCAGCGTCGTGATCGTCTCCCACGACCGGTACTTCCTGAACCGCATGGTGACCTCCATCGCCGAGCTGAGCGGGGGGCGCATCCAGGTCTACGCGGGCGATTACGATCACTTCATGGTCGAGCGCGAGGCGCGGCAGGCGCTCGCCGAGGCCCAGGCGCGCAACCAGGCCAAACGCATCGAGGAGATCGAGCGCTTCATCGAGCGGTTCCGGGCCAAGGCCACCAAGGCCCGCCAGGTCCAGAGCCGCGTCAAGATGCTCGAGAAGATCGAGCGGGTCGAGGTGGACGCGGCCGCGAGGAAGATCCACTTCAAGTTCCCTCAGCCCCCGCGTACGGGGCGCGTCGTGGCGCGACTGGCGGGAGTCTGCAAGGCCTATGGCGACCACGTGGTCTACGATGGGCTCGACTTCCTGGTGGAGCGGGGCGAGCGGGTGGCGCTGGTCGGCGTCAACGGTGCCGGCAAGTCCACCTTGCTCAAGATCCTGGCGGGGCTGCTCCCCTTCGAGCGCGGGGAGCGCGTGCTGGGCCAGCACGTCGAGGTCCACCACTACGCGCAGCACCAGCTCGACGCGCTCGATCCCGCCCGGACCGTGCTCGAGGAGATCACCGCGGCGGCACCGGACGCCGTCCACAGCCGTCTCCGCGCCATTCTCGGATCCTTCCTCTTCGGAGGGGATGCCGTGGACAAGCACGTCTCGGTCCTGTCGGGCGGCGAGAAGGCCCGCCTGGCCCTGGCCAAGATGCTCGTGCGTCCCGCCGCGCTCCTCTGCATGGACGAGCCCACCAACCACCTGGACCTGGCCTCGAAGGAAGTGCTGGAGGAGGCGCTCGCCACGTTCACCGGGACCATCGTGTTCATCTCCCATGACCGGTACTTCATCAACCGGATCGCGAACCGGGTGGTCGAGGTCCGCGCCGGGCATCTGATGAATTTCCTCGGGAACTACGACGACTACCTGTCACACCGCGCGGGGGCCGTGGCCGAGCCGCCGGTGCCCGCCGCGCCAGCCGGGTGCCCGCGCGCTGCCGCCCCGCCCACCGGAGCGCAGCCCGCCCGCGGCTCCGGCGGCCCGAAGCGGAAGAGCCTGGCGCGCGAGATCAAGGCCATCCAGACGCGTCTGGCGGCCGTCGAGGCGCAGATCGGCGAGATGGAGGCACGCCTCCAGGAGATCGGGCTCGCCCTGGCCGATCCGGACCTCTACCGCGATGGGGCCCGC
>JACPCX010000105.1:0-9996 GCA_016184305.1 Candidatus Rokuibacteriota bacterium
GATCTTCCCCGTGGCCGAGTGCATCGAGGTGCTCTCCCGCGCGATGACGCTGCTGCCTGGCGATGTCATCGCCACCGGGACGCCGGACGGGGTGGGCGCTGCCACGGGCAACTTCCTGAAGGCGGGCGATCGGATGGAGGCCGAGGTCGAGCGGATCGGCGTCCTGGCCAACACGGTCGTCGCCGCCTGATCTTGGCCTGGGGCGGGCACCCGGGCTGTTCTTGACCTGGCGCGGGCACCCGGGCTGTCGCCCGCCTGCGCCCGCCGGATCTTCGCGCTTGCGTAGCTCTTCCGGCCGATCTCTGCTGGCGTCAGCCGCTGGAGCCCGGCGGGCCTATGGAACGCCCCAAGCCGGTGTGGTAGCATTCCGTCGCGCAGCGTCCGTCTTCCTTCTTCCGGTATCTCCAGCCGCATGTTGGGACCCAAAGGGGGGGCAGGCATGGCCACGGACATCACGAAGATCCGCAACATCGGTGTCGTCGGCCACGGCGGGGTCGGCAAGACCTCCCTCGTCGAGGCGATCCTCTTCGCCGCCGGCGCGCTGACCCGGCTCGGCCGGGTGGACGACGGCACGACCACCACCGACTTCGACCCCGACGAGATCAAGCGCAAGATCTCCCTCAGCACCGCCGTGGCGTACTGCGACTACAAGGGCCATCGCCTGACCATGGTGGACACGCCCGGGTACGGTGATTTCGTCGCCGATGCTCGGGCGGGGCTGCGGGTGGTGTCGGCGGCCGTGGTGGTCGTGGACGCCGTGGCCGGTGTCCAGGTCCAGACGGAGAAGGTCTGGAAGATCGCCAACGAGTACGCGCTGCCCCGCGTCATCGTGCTCAACCGCATGGACCGGGAGCGCGCCGACTTCTTCCGCTCGCTCGAGTCCCTCCAGCGCCGCCTGAAGGGGCGCCTGTGTCCACTCCAGGTGCCCATCGGCAGCGAGGCCGACTTCAAGGGTGTCGTGGACCTCGTCACGATGAAGGCCCTGCTGCTGGCCGACGGGAAGGTCAAGGAGGCCGACATCCCGGGTGATGTGCTGGACACCGCCAAGGCATGGCGCGAGAAGCTCGCCGAGGCAGCGGCGGAAACCGACGACGATCTCCTGGCCAAGTACCTCGAGGAGGGCTCGATCGGCGAGGACGAGATGCTGAAGGCGCTCGGCCGAGCCATCGCCGATGGCGCGCTGGTCCCGGTGCTGGCGGCGGCGGCCACCAGGAGCATCGGCGTCCAACCCCTGATGGACTTCATCATCGACGAGTTCCCCTCGCCGGCGGCACGGGGAGAGGTGGAGGGCATCGATCCCAGGAGCAAGGCCGCCGTCCGGCGCGCGGCCGACTCCGAGGCGCCCCTGTCGGCGCTGGTCTTCAAGACCATCTCCGACCCGCACGTGGGGAAGCTCTCCGTCTTCCGCGTCTACTCGGGGACGTTCCGGTCGGACAGCCAGGTGCTCAACGCGAGCCGCGACGCGCGGGAGCGCGTGGGTCACCTCGGGTGGCTCATGGGCAAGACGCAGAAGCCCGTGGAGGCGCTCGGGCCCGGTGAGATCGGCGTGTTGACCAAGCTCAAGGACACGTTCACCGGCGACACGCTCTGCGACGAGGGGCACCCCATCGTGCTCCCCGGCATCACCTTCCCCGAGCCGGCCATCTCCTTTGCCATCCAGCCGAAGACGCGGGGCGACGAGGACAAGATCTCCACGGCGCTCCACCGGATGGCCGAGGAGGATCCCACGCTCCATCACCACTTCGATCCGGAGACCAAGCAGCTCCTCGTGTCCGGCATGGGCCAGCTCCACGTCGAGGTGGCCGTGGAGCGGATGAAGCGCAAGTACAACGTGGACGTCCTCGTCCTGCCCCCGCGGATCCCGTACAAGGAGACGGTGAAGGGGCGCGCGGAGGTCCAGGGCAAGTACAAGAAGCAGACCGGCGGGCGTGGCCAGTACGGCGACACGTGGCTCAGGATCGAACCGCTGCAGCGCAGCGGAGGATTCGAGTTCGTGGACGACATCTTCGGCGGGGCGATCCCTCGCAACTTCATCCCGTCCGTGGAGAAGGGCGTCCGCGACTGCATGAAGCGGGGCATCATGGCCGGCTACCCGGTGGTGGACGTCAAGGTGACGCTCTACGACGGCTCCTACCACGACGTGGACTCCTCGGACATGGCCTTCCAGATCGCCGCGTCCATGGGGCTCCAGAAGGGGTTCATGGAGGCGCACCCGATCCTGCTGGAGCCCATCATGAACGTCGAGGTCACCGCGCCCGCGGACCATGCGGGCGACGTCATCGGCGACCTGAACGGGCGGCGCGGGCGGATTGTCGGCATGGAGCCCGACGGCGAGACCGTGGCCGTGCGCGCCCAGGTGCCCATGGCGGAGATGCTCACCTACGAGTCGACCCTGCGCTCCATGACGGGCGGGCGCGGGGCCTACTCCATGGAGCCCTCCCACTACGAGGAGGTGCCGGCCCACACCGCCGAAAAGGTGGTGGCCGCGGCCAAGGCCGAGAGGGACAAGGCGCATTAACCCTTCCTTCGTGACGCATGTCGAGTGCACGGTCTGCGGGCGGCGGCACGAGGCCGGCCAGCTCCTCACCGTCTGCGCGGGCTGCGGCCAGATGCTCGCCGTCCGCTACGACCTGTCCCGCGTCGCCGCCTCGGTCACCAAGGAGGCGCTCAGACAGCGTCCACCGGGGATGTACCGCTTCCGCGAGCTCTTGCCCCTCGATCCGGCCGAGGCGCCCGTGGATCTCGGCGAGGGGGGCACGGCGCTTCTCCCGCTGCCGCGACTCGCCGCCCATCTCGGCATGCGGCACCTGTGGGCCAAGGACGAGGGACAGAACCCGACCGGCTCCTTCAAGGCCCGCGGCCTCGGCATGGCCGTGACCAAGGCGCGCTCGCTGGGCGTGAAAGGGCTCATGATCCCCTCCGCCGGCAACGCGGGCGGCGCGGCGGCGGTGTACGGCGCCCGCGCCGGGGTGCCGGTCGTCGTGGTCGTGCCGCGCGGCACGCCTGAGGCGGCCGTGGCCGAGGCCGTGCTCGCCGGCGCCCTTGTCTTCACGGTTGACGGCTCCATCGCCACCGCCGGCAAGCTCACCGCCCAGGTGGCGCCCCGCCTCGGCTGGTTCGATCTCGCCACGCTCAAGGAGCCCTACCGCCTCGAGGGCAAGAAGACCATGGGCCTCGAGCTCGCCGAGCAGATGGGCTGGGAGACGCCCGACTACCTCATGTACCCGACCGGCGGCGGCACCGGGCTCGTCGGCATCTGGAAGGCCTACGAGGAGCTCGCGGCCATGGGGTGGGTCAAGACGCCGCAGCCCCGCTTCGTCGCCGTGCAGGCCGAGGGATGCGCTCCGGTGGTGAAGGCCTGGAACGAGAAGGCCGAGACGACCACGCCCTGGGAGAACCCGGTGACTCACGCGGCCGGGCTCAGGGTGCCTGGCCCGTTCGCGGGACGCCAGATGCTCCAGATCCTCCGGGGCACGGGCGGCCACGCCCGGGCGGTGAGCGAAGGGGAGATCGTGGAGGCCCAGACGCTCCTGGCGAGGACCGAGGGGATCTGGACGGCTCCGGAGGCCGCGGCGGCGGTGGCCGCCCTGATCCGGCTCCGCGACCGGCGCGACGTCGAGCCGGGCGACCGCGTGGTGATGATCCTCACGGGTTGCGGCATCAAGTGCGCCCCTCCGCCGCTGCCGGCGCCGGTCCACCTCCAGGGGAGCGACGAGGACATCCTCGCCC
The DNA here is from genome assembly GCA_016184305.1 of Candidatus Rokuibacteriota bacterium. Taxonomy (GTDB): domain Bacteria; phylum Methylomirabilota; class Methylomirabilia; order Rokubacteriales; family CSP1-6; genus UBA12499. Next base: position 3,730 of record JACPCX010000105.1, read on the forward strand.
GCGTGCGGCAGAGCCTCGGCGCCTGACGCCACGCGCAATCACATTCCCCCTTGACAGGTCACCGGCCGCCCGGCTAGTCTCCCCTCACTCCAGTTGCGAAACATCGCAACTCTCGACGGTGAGGAGCCGATGCCGCGTCAGACGGAACACCGCCTCTTCGAGCTGCAGGCCGAGATGGCCAAGGCCCTGGCCAATCCCACGCGCCTGCGGATCCTCAGCCGGATCGGCAGCGGCGAGGTCGCCTACGGCGCGCTCCTGGACGACCTGGGGGTATCGAAGACCAACCTCTCCCAGCACCTGGCCATCCTCCGCAAGGGGGGCGTCGTTGCGGTCCGCCGGGAGGGCGTCCACGTGCACTACCGGCTCACCTTTCCGGAGATCACGGACCTCTGCGCGGCCATGCGCGGGATCCTCGCCAAGCACCTCGCGGAGCACGCACGACAGGGCCGGCTGCTGATGCGCCGGGCGGTGTGAGGTGACGAGCCATGAGTGAGATCCAGATCGCGGCCACACTGGACTGCCGGGGGCTCACGTGCCCGATGCCGGTGATCAAGCTGTCCAAGGCCATCAGGACCATCGAGAAGGGCGCGGTGCTGGAGATGCTGGCGACCGATCCCGGGTCCGTCCCGGACCTCGACGCCTTCCAGAAGCAGACCGGGCACGCCGTGATCGAGCAGTCCCAGGCCGACGGGGTCTTCCGCTTTCTCGTGAAGCGAACGAAATAGGAGAGCAACCCGGATGAGTGCCGACGAGGTCAAGCGGATCCTGTACGTCCAGACCAGCGGCGTCGAGTCCCCCGCCAGGAGCGCCACCGTCTTTTTCCTCGCCGCCTCGGCCGCGGCCATGGACGTGGAGGTGGGCATCTACTTCACCCAGACGGGGCCGACCCTCCTGCAGCGGGGCACGCCGGAGACGCTCCGCATCAAGCAGGGGGGCGCGACCCTGTCGCACTTCATGGACCAGGCCCGGGATCTCGGGGTCCGCTTCTACGTGTGCCAGCCGAGCCTCGACCTCAACGACCTCAAGATGGGGGACCTCATCGACGGGGTCGAGATGATCGGCGGCGCCGCCTTCAATAACATGGCCCTCGAGTACGACCGCGTCATCTGCTTCTAATGTTGACGCAGAACGTTCCGTATGCAGAAAAGGAACGTCTGTTCAGCGAGGTCACGGCCGACCTCCGCTTCGGGGACTACCTCTACGGCTGCTACGAGTGCGGGATCTGCGTGGCCGTCTGTCCCTCCGCGCGCTTCTACGACTTCAGCCCGCGGCGCATCGCCCAGGCGGTGGCGCGCGAGGACGTGGAGCTCGTCTGGGAGCAGATGAACGGGGAGGTCTGGGAGTGCTCCCAGTGCTTCTCCTGCCTGCTCTGCCCGCGCGGGAATAACCCCGGCGGCATCGTCACGATCATGCGCGAGGTGGCGGTGAAGAACGGGCTGCACAGCGCCCAGCAGGCCCTCGAAGGCTACACGCGCATCATCTACAAGATCATGTCCACGGGCACTCAGGTCTCCCCTGACATGATCCGCCCTGAGGCCTTTCCCGACTGGGGGCCCACGGCCAAGGAGACGGCGGACAACCTCGAGGTGTGGCGCCGGGCCATGCCGCCCGACACCATGCACACGACCTCCGCCTCCTGGGAGGTGGACGACAAGACGCTCACCGAGCTCTACCTCATCTGGCACCTCTCCGGGGTGCTCGACATGATCAAGACCCTGGACGAAAGCCTCCACATGATCCTGGTAGACGTGATGGAGGAGAAGCTTGAGGAAGCGGGCTACCCGCTCTCCTAGCCGCTGAAAGGAGCATGGCCATGGCGATCCCGATCAACCTGCCGGTGGTCCAGCCGAGCACCCAGGCGCGGAAGGGCACCTTCGCCCGGAGCCCGGAGGACGCGCCGGAGAATCTCCGCGAGAGGACCCTCGAGCTCGGGGCCAAGGGCGAGTGGGTCGTCCACCGGGTGCCGGAGCCCTTCGTGGAGGTGCCCACGCGCTCCAACGGGATCAAGCGGGTGCCGCTCCAGCACACCTGGCATCACAAGAGCTGCGGCCAGTGCGGCCACATCCCCGGCTACTCCACCTCCATCTTCTGGCTCCACCGCAAGCTCGGCCTCGAGTACAACGACCCGCGGGATCAGACCTCGTGCACGGCCTGGAACTACTACGCTTCGGCCACCTCCAACCAGGCCGCCCAGGCCGCCGTCGCCATGCGCAACTTCGCCGCCGCCTACGAGACCGGCTACTTCCCGCAAATCCACTGTGCGACCTCCTACGGCCACTACAAGGAGGTGCGCGCCGAGATGGTGCACCACAAGGAGCTGCGCGAGCAGGTGCGCGGCATCCTCGCCAAGATGGGCAAGCCGCTCGTGATGCCGGAAGAGATCGTGCACTACAGCGAGTGGGTGTACGCGGTCCGGCACGAGATCGCCAAGCGGAAGGTGCTCGACCTGAGCCAGATCACGGTGACCGTCCACCCGGCCTGCCACTACTACAAGCTGGTCCAGGAGGACGCCATCTACGATCCGGATGTCTACGGCGGCCAGCGCACGGCGGTGGTCACCGCGGTGGCCCAGGCGCTCGGCGCCACGGTGGGGGATTACTCCACCTGGTTCGACTGCTGCGGGTTCGGACACCGGCTGCGTGACGACGCTCGACAAGAGCCAGTTCGCGGCCCAGGCGCACCTCGGGGTGAAGGCCGCTATCCCGGTCATGTCCGAGGCCCAGTTCTGCGCCCTCGCCATGGGCGCGCATCCCTACCGGGTCTGCCAGCTCCACTGGCACGCCGCCGACTACCGTCCCTTGCTCGAGAAGATGGGCATCGACTGGCGGGAGCGCTGGCGCGAGTTCGAGGACGACGTCGAGCGACTCAAGGCCAACCCCAACCCCGGGAGCTTCCTGACCTGGGAAGATGCTGACGGGGAGTGGGCCGTTCCCCCAGCGCACCCCGATCACGTCAAGCACGGAGGCCGCTAGCATGTCGAGTGACACCCTGCTGATCATCGGCGGCGGCCCCGCCGGGCTCGAGGCCGCCCGCGGCGCGGCGGATCTCGGCTGCAAGACCATCCTCGTCGAGCGCCTCTCGCGGCTCGGGGGCACGCCGATCTCGGCGAACTACGCGGCGCTCACCCACGGCATGAGAGACGCCTCAGAGGTGATGGGGGAGATGATTGCCGCGGTGGACGGCGACCCGCTCGTGGACATCCGGCTCAACACCTCGGTGACGGCCTGCACCGGGGCGGCCGGCGCCTTCAGCGTGACGCTCACGCGGGGTGGGACGGACGAGACGGTGAGCGTCGGGGCCGTCATCGTGGCCACCGGCTTCGAGCACTTCGACCCGGGCCGGGCCAACCAGCAGTACGGCTACTACATGTACGACGACGTGCTCACGCTCCAGGACGCCGAGAAGATGCTGAAGGAGAAGAACTTCGTCCGGCCGTCCACGGGCAAGCCGCCCGAGCGCGTCTGCTTCATCCAGTGCGTCGGCTCCCGGGACCGCCGAATCGGCAACGAGTACTGCTCCAAGGTGTGCTGCGGCGTGGCCTCCAAGCAGGCCATCGAGATCCGCCAGCTCCTGCCCAATTGCCGGGTCTTCATCTTCTACATCGACATGCGGATGTACGGCTACTGGGAAAACGAGATCTACTGGCCCGCCCAGGAGAAGTACAAGGTCAGCTATATCAAGGGCGTGATCTCCGAGATCGTCATGAAGGGCGGCCGCCTCATGATCCGGGGCGAGGACACGACGATGAACCGGCCCATGGAAGTGCCCATGGACATCGTGATCCTGTCGAACGGCATGGAGCCCTCCGGCGGCACCAAGGCGATCGCCACGACCCTCGGGCTCAGGCAGAACACGTACGGCTTCATCAACGTGGCCCACGACACCCTTGACCCCGTCTCGACGTCCGTGCCCGGCGTCTTCGTTGCCGGCGCGGCAGCCGGGCCCAAGGATCTCGACGACACCATGGGCATGGCGGGCGCCGCCACCATGAAGGCCGTGGGCGCCATCCGGCGCCTGGCTCGCGGCGCCCCGATCAAGGCATGACGGGGCCGGTCGTTGACACGGCCAGCGCCCAGGAGTTCATGCGCGAGGCGCTCGCCAAGATCACGCCCGATGAGCTCGACGCCATCGCCGATGAGCTCGAGGTCAAGCACCGGCGCTTCCGCGCCCTCCTGGGGCCTGAGCGCGGCCAGCCGCCGAGCGAAGAAGAGCTGAGGGCGCTGCTCCGGAGCGTCTTCGCCACGCGGCGCCGGGTCAAAGGGCTGGCCGAGCAGGTGGGCCTGGAGCCCCTGGCGGCGGCGGTCCGGGCTCTCGTGGCGGCCGACGGGCCGGTGGAGCAGCGCTTCCAGGACTTCGTGGACCGGCTCGCGCCCGTGTCGGAGACCATCCGCTACGATCTCGCGAGCGAGTGCCTGCATTACACGGACCCCGCGCGCTACTGGCTCTGGACGCGCTGGGTGTGGGACCCGACCACCCGCACGGGCGCGTTGCCGCTCGTGACGATGCAGGAGTTCGATCTGGACGGGGGGAGCGCGGGGGGCACCTACCTGCGGGTGGGCGAGGCCATGGCCTTCGTCCATGAGACCGGGCAGGCGGCAGGGTTCACGCGCATCGGAAGCGGCGGCTTCGGGGTGGACGTGTATCTCGCCTGCGTGTACGCGGTGTACATCTTCACGGCCGTCCGGCTGCGGTTGACGCAGGAGTTCAACCGGGTGATCCCGCCGCTGCCTGAGCTGTGCCGGCGTCTCCTCGGCGTCCACAAGATGGAGGTGTGACGGTGGCCTACGGACGTCAGGGCCCGAGGATCAAGGAAAAGGAGCACGCCCTGGTCGAGGGGATCGACCTTCCGGGGCACTGGAACCGGATGTTCGAGACCCGCGTCATCACCGACTACGACCCGGGGACGCTGGACGAGATCACCGCGCTGCCGGGCGGCGAATCGCTGGGCTGGTGCTACCAGTGCGCCAAGTGCGTGGGCGTCTGCCCGGTGGACATCGTGGGCGACTACGGCCCGCGAAAGATCCACCGGGACGTGCTCCGCGGCATCTCGCTGCTGGACGATCCCAACCTCTGGCTCTGCACCACGTGCAGCAACTGCCTCCGCGTCTGCCCCAAGGAAGTGGACATGATCCAGATCATGCCGGCGGCGCGCGAGGCCGCCATCAATGCCGGCAAGGACATCCCCGCCGAGCTGCAGAAGGTCTTCGAGGCCGCCGACCGCTACGGTAACCCCATGGGAGAGAACCCCCGGAAGCGCGTGGACTGGGTCAAGCAGGCGAAGGTGCCCGTGCCGATCATGGCCCAGGTGAAGCGGCCCGTGGACGTGCTCTGGTACGTGGGCTCCTACCCCTCGTATCACCCGCGGGGCATGGACGCGGCCCGGGCCCTGGCGCGCATCTTCCACGCCCTCGGCGTGGACTTCGCCATCCTGGGCGTGGAGGAGAAGGAAGACGGAGACTCCATCCGGCTCGCGGGCGAGAAGGGGCTCTTCGAGAAGCTCGCCGAGGCCAACATCAAGACCTTCGCCAGGTACCGGTTCACGCGCCTGGTGGTCTTCGGCCCCCACGAGCTCAACGCCTTCAAGAACGAGTACCCGAAGCTCGGCGGCGAGTACGCGGTGCAGCACTACACGCAATTCCTGGTCGAGCACCTGGACCGGCTCAAGGCGCTGATGGTGCACCCGGTGGATCGGGTCGTCACCTACCATGACCCCTGCTATCTCTCCCGCCACAACGGCGAGTACGAGGCGCCGCGCACGCTCCTGCGCGCCATCCCCGGCCTCACGCTCGTCGAGATGCCGCGCAACCGCGAGAACGGCTACTGCTGCGGTGGCGGCGGGGGCGGCATGTGGCTCGACGGCTTCTCGCGCGATCACACGACGATGCGCCTCTCCGACAAGCGGGTGATGGAGGCGGCGGAGACCGGCGCCCGGACGCTCTCGATCTGCTGCCCCTACGAGGTCTCACGGTTCGAGGACGCCGTGAAGGCGACGGGCAACGACGGCCGGCTGGACGTCCGGGACATCGCCGAGCTCGTTGATCGGGCTATGGGCGGGCCGAAAGCCGTGTCCTGATGGGCGGCGTGCTGCGGGAGCAGTACGAGCTTCTGTTCGGGCGCACCTGGTCGGTCTGGGCCGCGGCGCTGCTCATCGGCACGCTCAACGTGTTCCTCTTCGCCTACGATCGGCCCTGGACCGCCTCCGATGGCGCGCGGAACTGGGGGGAGTGGCTGCTCGTGGGGCTCGGTGTTCTCGCGCGTCCGGACCTG
>JACPCX010000001.1:0-11639 GCA_016184305.1 Candidatus Rokuibacteriota bacterium
CCTGGTCCATCGGACGCTGCTCGTCCGCGTCACCGGCGGGGGCAACCCGCAACGCCTGATGGACGCCCAGCTCATCCTCACCCTCGGCCTCTCCCTCATCATCACGAACGCGACGACGATGATCCTCACGCCCATGCCCCGCGGTATCCAGACGGCCTACGCCACCCAGGCCTTCGCCGTCGGCCCCATCCTCATGAACCAGGCCCGCTCCTACGCCTTCCTCATGGCCCTCGTGCTGGCCGGCCTCGTGTACGTCTTCCTCACCCGGACCGACGTCGGCAAGGCGCTCCGGGCGGCGGCCGACGAGCCGGAGGCCGCCGGCTACCAGGGCATCGACGTCCGCGCCATGCACGGCCTCGCGTTCGGCGTCGGCATCGCGCTGGTGGCGGCGGCCGGCGGGCTGCTCGCCACCTACCACCCGATCGAGCCCACCGTCGCCGTGAACTTCATCGTCCTCATGTTCGTGGCCGTCGTGCTCGGCGGGCTCGGGAGCATCCCGGGCGCCTTCGCCGGCGGCCTCGTCATCGGGCTCGTCCAGTCGCTCACGCTGCTCGTGCTCCCCTTCCAGCTCCAGAACGCCGGCGTCTTCATCGCCTTCCTGCTCGTCCTGTACCTACGGCCCCAGGGCCTCTTCGGCCAGCGGCTCCGCGCGGTCTGATGGCGGCCGTTCCCGCCTCCCGCCTGCGCGGGCTCGCCCCCATCGGCCTCGTCGTTCTCCTGGGGCTCGCCCTGAGTTTCGCCCTCGGCGAGCGCTATCACCACCGGGTCCTGACCCTCGTCTTCGTGTGGGCGACGATGGGGCTCGCCTGGAACATCATCAGCGGCTACGCGGGGCAGACCTCCTTCGGCCACCAGGCCTTCTTCGGGGTGGGCGCCTACGTCACGGTCCTCCTCATCGTCGGCTTCCGCCTCACGCCGTGGCTCGGCCTCGTGGTCGGCACGGTGGCCGCCGTCGTCGCCGCCGCCCTCATCGGCTTCCCCACCTTCCGCCTGGCCGGGATCTACTTCGCGCTGGCCACGCTCGCCTACCCGCTCATCCTCCGCATCTTCATGGACTTCCTGGGCTACCAGGAGGTCGCGATCCCCATGGTGCGCGACCGTCCGGCCCTCTACATGCAGTTCACCGATCCCCGCGCCTACGACCTCCTGGCCCTGGCCGCGCTGGCGGGGACGCTGCTGCTCTCGCACTGGATCGAGACCTCGCGGCTCGGCTACGCGCTGCGGGCGCTGAAGGAGAACGAGCAGGCGGCGGAGGCGGCCGGGGTCGACACCTTCCGGGCGAAGATGATCGCCTTGATGCTGAGCGCCGCCCCCGCCGCGGTGATCGGGGCGATCTACGCCCACGCCATCCTCTACGTCGTCACCCCCGACGCCGTCTTCGGCCTCCTCGTGATCGTGCAGACGCTCGTCGTTTGCCTCGTGGGCGGGGTTGGCACGAAGTGGGGCCCGGTGCTCGGGGCGGCGATCATGGTCCCGATGAGCGAGACGCTCGACGCCACCATCGGGGACCGGCTGCCCGGGATCCAGGGCGTGGTGTACGGCGCCGCCCTCGTGCTCGCCATGCTCTTCGCGCCCGAGGGGATCTACTGGCGGCTGCGGGCGCTGCTTCCGGCCCGGCGGGCCGCGCCCGCGCTCGCAGGCGCCGCGGCGGCGAGGGAAGGCCCGATCGCCGCGGACCTCGCGGGACGCGCCCCGGTGGCCCGCGGCGCCACCCTCATGGACGTCCGTGGAGTCTCCAAGGCGTTCCTGGGCCTCCACGCCCTCGAGGAGGTGAGCTTCACCGTCCGCTCCGGCGAGATCCTCGGCGTCATCGGTCCCAACGGCGCGGGCAAGACGACGCTCTTCAACGTGCTCGACGGCTTCCTCGCGCCCGACCAGGGGGAGGTCCGCTACCGCGACGCGCGGATCACCGGGCTCCGTCCCAGCGCCATCTGCCGCGGCGGGGTCGGCCGTACGTTCCAGGTCGTCCGCTCGTTCCCTCAAATGACGGTGCTGGAGAACGTCATGGTGGGAGCGTTCGTGCACGAGACCGCGCCGCACCGTGCGCGGCAGCGCGCCCTGGCCGCCCTCGCCTCGGTGGGGCTCGAGGCGCGCGCCGACCTCGTCCCGAGCGGCCTCACCACCCTCGACCTCCGCCTCATGGAGCTGGCCCGCTGCCTCGCCACCGCGCCCGACCTCATCCTGCTCGACGAGCCGCTGGCCGGGCTCGCGCGCGACGGCGTGGAGACGGTGATGGCTTTGGTCCGTCGCGTGCGCGACGGGGGCGTGACGGTCGTGATCATCGAGCACACCATGTACGCGGTCGTCCAGCTCGTCGACCGCCTCGTCGTCCTCGACCACGGGCGCCGGGTGGCCGAAGGGCTGCCGGGCGAGGTGGTGCGGGATCCGGCCGTCATCGAGGCGTACCTCGGAAAGCGCTGGCTCCGTCATGTTGAAGGTCTCCGGACTTAGCGTCGCCTACGGCGGGCTCCAGGCCCTGGCCGGGGTCTCTCTCGAGGTCGCCGAGGGCGAGTTCGTGGCCATCGTGGGCCCGAACGGCGCCGGCAAGAGCACGCTCATGAAGGCCGTCGCCGGCGGCGTGCCCCTCGGGGCCGGCAGCATCGAGTACCGCGGGCAGAACATCGGCGCGCTGCCGTCGCACTCGCGGGCCCGGCTCGGGATCGCCCACGTGCCCGAGGGACGGAAGGTCTTCCCCTCGCTCACGGTGCTGGAGAACCTCGAGATGGGCTCCTACCGGCCCGCCGCCCGGCGCCGGCGGGCGGAGGGCCTCGACACCGTGCTCGGGCTCTTCCCCGTCCTCCGCGAGCGGCGCGATCAGCTCGCCGGCTCCCTCTCGGGCGGCGAGCAGCAGATGCTCGCCCTCGGCCGGGGGATCATGGCCCAGCCCGATCTGCTCCTGCTCGACGAGCCCTCCCAGGGCCTCGGCCCCCGGATCGTGGAGGGGATCTTCGAGGCCATCGCCGCCATCAGGAAGAACCGCCGCGTGACGATCCTGCTCGTCGAGCAGCGGGTGGTCGAGGCGCTCGAGCTGTGCGACCGCGGCTATGTGCTGGAGACGGGCCGGGTGGCGCTGGGCGGCGACCGGGAGACGCTGCTCGCCGACCCGCGTGTCCAGCACGCCTACCTCGGGACCTGAGGGAACGATGGAGCCGCCCCGGAGCCGCACTCTCGGCGATCTCCTCGACGAGATGGCCGCCCGCTATCCGGAGGGCGAGGCGGTTGTCTTCGGGGGCGACCGGCTCACCTACGAGGAGTACCGCAGCCGCGTGCGGGCGCTCGCCCGGGGGCTCCACCGGCTGGGCGTGCGCCGCGGCGACAAGGTCGCCCTCCTCATGGGCAATCGCACCGAGTGGCTGCTCGTGGACTTCGCTGTGGCCCTGCTCGGCGCCACCCTCGTGCCCGTCAGCACCTGGTCGACGGCGCGCGAGCTCGAGTACGTGCTCGCCCACGCGGAGGCAACCGCCCTCGTCACCGTGGACCGCTTCCGCGGCCAGGACTACCTGGCCATGCTGGGGGCGATCGGCCCCGGCAGCCAGCGGCTGCCGCTCCTGCGGCACGTTGTATGCCTTGGCGGCGAGAGCGTTCCCGGCATCACCCCCTTCGCCGACCTCCGGGAGATCGGGGCCGGGATCCCGGAATCCGTCGTGGACGAGGCCCAGCGGGCGGTCCGGCCCACCGACATCGCGTACATCCTCTACACCTCCGGCACCACCTCGACCCCCAAGGGCGTCCAGCTCGAGCACGCGGGCCTCGTCGAGAACATGTTCAGCATCGGGGAGCGCCAGCACCTCGGCCCCGCCGACCGCCTGTGGCTCGGCATCTCGCTCTTCTGGGGCTTCGGCTGCGAGAACGCGCTCCTGGCCGTCATGACCCACGGCGGGTGCGTGGTGTTGCAGGAGCACTTCGATCCGGGCGAGGCGTTGCGCCTCATCGAGAGCGAGCGGTGCACGGTCTATTACGGCACCCCGAACGTCGCGCTGGCGCTCTGGGAGCACCCCGACCGTCCCAGCCGCGATCTCCGCTCTCTCAGGACGGGCGCGGCCATCGGGCATCCGCCGGCGATCCAGATGGTGATGGACCTCGGCGCCCGGGAGATCTGCAACGTGTACGGGCTCACCGAGTGCTACGGCAACTGCACGCTCACCGACGCCCACGACCCCGTGGACGCCCGCCTCCACACGGTGGGCCGGCCGCTGCCGGGGATGGAAATCAAGATCGCCGACCCCGCCACCCACCGCCCGCTCCCGCCCGGCGAGATCGGCGAGATCGCGCTCCGGGGCTACATCACCCCCGGCTACTACAGGGACCCCGAGACGAACGCGGCCGCCTTCGACCCCGATGGCTTCTTCCTCACCGGCGACCTCGGCTGGTTCGACGCCGACGGCCGTCTCCGCTTCCACGGTCGCATCAAGGACGTGGTGAAGACGGGCGGCCTCAACGTCTCCCCCCTCGAGGTCGAGCAGATCCTCCTCGGCCACCCCGCCGTCGAGCAGGCCCACGTGGTCGGGGTGCCCGACTCGCGCAAGCAGGAGGCGCTGGCCGCGGTGGTGGTGCTGAAGGAGGGGGCGACCGCTTCCGCCGGCGAGCTGCGCGCCTTCTGCCGCGAGGCCCTGGCCGCCTTCAAGGTCCCCCAGCACGTCCGGTTCCTCTCCCGCCAGGCCCTGCCCCTCACCGCCTCCGGCAAGGTCCAGAAGCACCGGCTGCGCGAGCGCCTGGTCGCCGAGCTGGACGCCGTCCCCGCCGACCGCCATGGCTGAGGGCCTGACCCATGCCTGAGACGATGACCATGCGCGACAAGACGGCGATCGCCGGCGTGGGCGTGAGCCGGTTCGGCCGCTTCCCCGACGAGAGCCCCCTCAAGCTCGCCGTCGAGGCGTTCAAGGCCGCCCTCGCCGACGCCGGGCTCGGCCGGGACGAGGTCGACGGGGTGGCCATCAATATCGGCTGGCCGCTCGGCGTGGACTACGACCGCTTCGCGGAGACCGTCGGCCTCGACCTCCGCTTCGCCGACCAGACGTGGACCCACGGCCGCTTCGTGGGCCCCACCCTCCAGCACGCGGCGATGGCGGTGGCGGCCGGTCTCGCCCGCTGCGTGGCCTGCGTGTGCGGCGTGAGCTTCCACCAGCAGCGCGGCCTCCTCGGCGGCCCCGCCGACGTCGAGGGGACGCGCGAGGAGGGCGGCACCCACGAGGAGAACCCCGTGTACGGGATGACAGCCCCGGCCGCCGGCGCCGCGCTTTCCGCCCAGCGCTACTTCGCCCTCTACGGGGCGACCAGTCGCCAGCTCGCCGCGGTTCCCCTGGCCTTTCGCAAGCACGCCGCGCTCAACCCTCAGGCCATCATGCGGACGCCCCTCACGCTGGAGGAGCACCAGGCCTCCCGCTACATCGTGGAGCCCCTGCACCTTTACGACTGCTGCCTGGTCTCGGACGGCGCCGCCTGCGTCCTCGTGACCACCGCCGAGCGGGCCCGCGACGGCCGGAAGCCCCCCGTCCTCGTCGCCGGCATGCAGGGCATGCGGGCCGGCCGCGACGAGTTCCTCTTCGCCCCCCGGGGCCTCGGCATCCACCAGCAGCGGCATGTCCGCCACACGCCGTCGGCCGAGGACCTCCTCGTCTACCGCATGGCGGGCACCTCGCGGGACGATATGGACGGCCTCTACACCTACGACGCGTTCTCGCCGCTCGTGCTCTTCACGCTCGAGCGCTTCGGCTTCTGCGGGCCGGGCGAGGCCGCCGCGTGGGTGCAGGACGGGCGGATCGAGCTGGGGGGTGAGCTGCCGATGAACACCTCCGGCGGGCTCCTTTCCGAGGCCCACGTCTCGGGCTGGAACTCCATCGTGGAGATCGTCCGCCAGCTCCGGGGCGAGGCGGGCCCGCGCCAGATCGCCGGCGCCCGCGTGCTCCAGTGGGGGACGTGCTGGGGCGACTCCCTGGTGTTCCGCCGGTGAGCGGTTACGCTCGGCCGCTCCCGCGCGTCACCCCCGACAACCTGCCCTTCTGGGAGGCCGCGCGCCGCCACGAGCTGCGCCTCCAGCGCTGCGGGGGTTGCGGGCGGTTCTGGCACCCGCCGGGCCCCGTGTGCCCCGACTGCCTCTCCGAGCGATTCGACTGGACGCCGGTGAGCGGGCGGGGGACGGTCTCGAGCTTCGTGGTCTTCCACAAGGCCTACTTCCCGGCGTTCGCCGACGCGATCCCCTACGCCGTCGTGGGCCTCCGCTTCGGGGTCACGCTCGCCGCCTACCCCGACGGCGTGCCGCCGGCCGCGTGGTGGTGGCGGTTCGCCGAGCGGGCCGAGGCCCTCGGCTTCGAGGCCCACCCCACCCGCCGGCGCCGCCGCCGGCTGGGCTGCGCCAGACACCGTTTGTGCTGGCTTCGCTCCGCGGAGGATGACGTCGGCCACAGGCCTGTTGCTCGCGCGAGGGGAAGCGACGGCTGGACTGCCCTTCGCCCTCCGTGCGTCGCGCCCCACGCAGTAAGGGCACGACGCGATCTCACGAAGTTGAGCGCGTTGCTGTTTCTCTACCGCGACGTCCTCGGGCAAGATCTGCCGTGGCTCGACGATGTCGTCCGGGCCAAGCGGACCACGCGCCTGCCGGTGGTCCTCACCCGTGAGGAAGTGCAAGCCGTGGTTCGCCAGCTCCGTGGCACCCACCGGCTCATGGCGATCCTGCTCTATGGAGCCGGTCTCCGCCTCCTCGAGTGCGCGCGCCTCCGGGTGAAGGACGTTGATTTCGCCCGGCACCAGATCACCGTGCGCGCGGGAAAGGGCGACAACAAGACCGCCGGATACATCGGTGGGATGGGACGCCCGGGACTGAAGGCATCGCTTCATCCGCCGATCGATACGGGCCTCTGGGACGGCCTTCGTGAACGGTTTCGAGACAGGACCGCGATCCTCGACGAAGTCCAATGCGTCCGTCGCATCAAGGAGATCGGTGACTATTCCACGTACCGCCGGATCATCAAGGGCTGCCGGCTGGCGGCGGCCGAACTCGGCTGCCTTCTCATCGAGTTGGAGCAGTTATGGTTGGGCGCAGCGACGCCGGAGGTCTAACTTCCGGATGCAGGCGCCGGCGGGCGCATTGGGCGCGGCCGATGACAGACGGTTGGCGTGCGCCCGCTGCGCCTGATCCGGCGCGTTAGCCAGCGCCAAGGACCAGCACACTCGTGCCTCTACCACGGCTGACCGAAAACGGCGAGCTGCCGATCGGAGTACACCTAGGATCCTTGCGCGAGGTTCTGGAGCGCTTCGGTGTTGGTTCCGACCAACGCAAGGCCCTGGCTCTCCGCCTCGTGCGCGTCCACAGCGTGGCTCAAGCGACCGGCCACCTGGCGCGATTCGTCATTTTCGGGTCGTTCGTTACGAGCAAGAGTGAGCCCAACGACGTCGATATCGTCCTGGTCATGGCCGACGCCTTCGACGCGTCCCAGCTGCGCGGCGAGGCACTGCTTCTCTTTGATCACGGTGCCGCGCAAGCGTACTTCGGCGCCAGCGTGTTCTGGCTCCGGCGACTGGCAGCGTGGCCGAACGAGCAGGCGGCGGTAGAATTCTGGCAAGTGAAGCGCGGTGGTGGCCAAAGGGGCATCATCGAAGTCACGCGGGGGGAGGCATCATGATCAGCGACGACCAAGAACTCAGCGCCACGCTGGAGCGAATCCGCCATCTCCAGACTCAGGTAACCCATCTCCGCAAGACGGAGACCAATCCCACGAACTACCACCTGTCGGCATCCGGGTTCCTCGCCGAGATCGACCGGATGCAGCTCGAGGTGCGCGAGTACCTCTCCCTTCATCCCGGTGAGGTGAAGGCTAGTGCCTGAGCGCGCGCGGCGCAACGGTGAGTGGCGACTGGCTGACTTCTGCTTCCAGCCGACCGGCGTCGCCGGCGGCTGAAGCATGCGTTGATATGACTTCCACTGTCGAGAGTCACGATAACGGAGGACCGCGCGTACCCCTGGCATCTTGCTGCGTGGGGTTCGGAGGTTGCTCGAGCCATCGGAAGAGGCGGGGCCTGTACCTGCGACGGTTGCTCATGCTGATCTCCGTGGGTTGGGTACCACCGTACCGGTGTCCGTCGCGGCGCCGGCTTCGCTCTAGGGGCGAGGGTTGTGGTCTCATAACGCGATCGAAGATTGCGCCGATACCGGGGCCGCGCCTCCGCCGATGGCTCAAGATCGGGATCATGGGGTCTGCACTCCGTCCACCTCGATGGACCCGCCCGTCAGGAGGCCAGGGGCACGAGCCGGGCGATGGCCCAGGCGAAGGCGGCCATCTCGCGGGCGATGGCCGCCACGACCTGGTTGACGTGCTTGCCGCGGGCGGTGAGCTGCCGATACCGTTTGCACAGGCGGACCTGCGCCTTCCAGCCGATCGCCTGGACCTCGGCGGGCAGCTTCTCCAGCCGGAGCTGCAGATGCCGGCTGACCTTGGCCGGATACCGATACGCCCACGCCCCTTCCACCAGTGGCCGCCGGGCGTGGCTGTTCCCCGCCTTTGTAATGCCGCCTTGATGGCGCCGCGCTCCCGACGAGTACTCCGAGGGGGTCAGCCCGAGGGAGCTCATGAGCTGACGCGGGCTGTCGAAGCGCGTGAGGTCCCCGAGCTCGGTCATCACGATGACGGCGCCGATGAGCTCCACGCCCCGGAGGGCTTGGATCGCCTCGACCACCGGGTAGAGCCGCCAGCCCTTGACCGCCTCGTGCAGCTCGCGCTCCACGCGCTGCACCCGGTCCTGCTGCTCGGTGACGGCGCGCACGTACTCCTGAAAGACGATCTGCTGCGGCGGGGTCGGGCACACCACCTGGGCCAGCCAGCGGAGATGGGCGGGGTTCCAGGTCGCCCGACCCTCGTAGCGAATGTCCCGCCGCAGCAGGAACGACTTCAGCCGGCGCTTGCTCCGCTTGAGGTCCTGCATGGCATCGTCGCGGCCGCGGCCCAGGTCCCGCAGCGCTTCGTCTTCGACCCAGGGCACGTAGATCGCGCTCAGGTCGCCGCTGCGCATCAAACGGGCCAGGGTGATCGCGTCGCGCCGATCCGTCTTCACGCGGTCCCCCGCCTTCCGCGGGATGAGCGACGGCGCCACGACCTGGCTGGCCAGACCTGTCCCGGTGAGGTACCGATACAGCCCGTAGCCGCACGGCCCCGCCTCGTAGCCGAACATCAGCGTCGCACCCTTCGACTCGAGCCTCCGGATCAGCTTGTCGATGTCGCTCTGCCGGGTCCCGATCGCCCCCAGCGACACCACCTGGGCGCCGCGGTCCTCGGGCGCGTAGGCGACGCTGATCGAGTCCTTGTGCACATCGAGCCCGACATACAGAGTTTTGCTAGACTCGTCCATGGCTGACCTCCACGTTCGTTGGGTGCCCTGCGCACCAGGCGGCTCTGGCCCCTCCAGGCTAACCCGCGCAGAGCGCTGGGGGTCAGCCTCACCTCGTGGAAGTCATACTCTCTAGGCGTACTGAGCACGCGCTTGCGACGCGACGATCGGGAAGGGAGAATACGCTCATGAAGAACGTGCTTGAGGACATTCTCTCGCTCAGCGTGGCGGAGCGCCTGCAACTCGTAGAGGATATCTGGGACAGCATCGCAGCGCACCCTGAAGCGGTCCCGGTCACCGAGGCCCAGCGCAAGGAACTGGCCAGGCGCAAGCGGGCGCACACGCGGAACCCTGAGGCCGCGAAGCCCTGGGAGGAAGTGCGCGCGCGGCTCAAGCGGCGTCGGTGAGACTTCGCCTTACGCGGGAAGCTGAGGCGGATCTCGATGCCGCTTACGCGTGGTACAGGGAACAGAGCTACGGCCTCGGCGACGCGTTCCTACGATCGGTCGACGCATGTCTTGCGTCAATCGACCGGGAGCCCGAGGCGTATCAGCTCATCGACAGAACGATGCAGCGGGCGCTGCTTCGACGATTTCCCTACGGCGTGTTCTTCGAGGTGGCAGCGACGGAGATCATCGTCTACGGAGCCTTTCATTGCGCCAGGGACCCCGAGGTCTGGAGGCGACGACGGGACGCATAACTTCAGCGTCCAGCGGACGCCGAGACGGCGCCGCTGACGCTGACCGTTGGGCGGACCGAGAACAAGCTCTCCGGCATCCTATTCGGCTGCGACCGACAAGCTGGCTCGATGTAGAATGCCCGGGTGATGCTCGACAGCGACGTCCTCTTCGAGGTCCGCACCCCACTGGGGTTCTCGGTTCGCGTGACCCGGGCTCGGTGGCAACTGATTACGAGCATGAAGCATCCAGTAATGGCCGGTCGGGAGTGGAGCGTGAGGCTAGCGTTGGAGAAGCCGGATGAGGTTCGCCAGAGTCGGACCGACCCAGAGGTGTTGCTCTTCTACAAGGCGGAAGAGGCCCGACGTTGGGTGTGCGCCGTCATCAAGCGGGCCGGCGATCAGGCTTTCCTGGTAACCGCGTACCCAACGGACGCAATCAAGGAAGGCATACGAGTATGGCCGAACTGAACGTGCTCTACGACCGTGAGGGACGGACCCTCACCGTGTGGTTCAGCGATCGACACCAGGAACACGTATGCGAGGAGACTGGCGAGGACGTCGTGCTCATGAAGGACGCGGCCGGACATGTCATTGGGTTTGAGAAGCTCAATTTCTCTATTCCCGAGACTGACCGGCTTCACGTCGCCATTGAAACGGCACCTGGGTGAGTGGCCGCCCAACAACCACGTCGCGCGGCCCGCCCGCAAGCTACGCTTGCGGGTTCCCTCGCTTCGCTCGGCGGCCGCTCACGTGGACCGTTAGACGCACAGGCATTCCGGTGTGGGCCACGAGTTACTGGCGAGAGGGCCAGGATCAGGCGCGAGGCGGCGGCGATCCTGAAGTCCGTGCGAGGACAGATGAGGGACGACCGTTACGAGGAGAAGCTACGGGCACTTGGGTCAGGGCGGAAGTGATGAGTCTGCGTTTACCTCTAACGACCGTCGACGGCCTCCACACCTACGACGCCTTCTCGCCGCTCGTGCTCTTCACGCTCGAGCGCGTCGGCTTCTGCGGGCCGGGCGAGGCCGCCGCGTGGGTGCAGGACGGACGGATCGAGCTGGGGGGTGAGCTGGCGAACGTGGTGGACGTCCCGCCCGCGGAGATCCGGATCGACATGGCCGTCAGCGTCGTCTTCGACGACGTGACGCCGGAGATCAGCATCCCGCGCTTCCGCCGCGCCCCGTGAGCGGGGGCCTCCCCGTCGGGGTCACGCTCGCCGCCTACCCCGACGGCGTCCCGCCCGCCGTGTGGTGGTGGCGGTTCGCCGAGCGGGCCGAGGCCCTCGGTTTCGACTCCCTGTGGGCCGGCGAACATGTCCTCTTCCACACGGAGACGGTCAGCGCCACCGTCCTCTTGGCCGGCCTCGCCGCCCGCACGGGCCGGATCCGCCTCGGCACCGCCATCTACCTCCTGCCGCTCCGCCATCCCGTCCTCGCCGCCAAGGACCTGGCCACGCTCGACCACGTCGCGGGCGGCCGGCTCGTCGTCGGCGTCGGGGTCGGCGGAGAGTACCCCCGGGAGTTCGCCGGTTGCGCCGTGCCGCTCGGCGAGCGCGGCGCGCGGACGGACGAGGCGCTCGCTCTCTTGCGCCGTCTCTGGCGGGAGGAACGGGTGACGGCGGCCGGGGCCCACTTCCCCCTGG
>JACPCX010000222.1:0-1453 GCA_016184305.1 Candidatus Rokuibacteriota bacterium
AGCATCACCAAGGCCGCTACCTTCGTGAAGGAAGCGGAGGCCGCGTGCAAGGCAGGCAACGCCAGCCTGGCGACCGAGAAGGCCAAGGCTGCCATCGCGATCCTGAAGTAGTAGCAGCAGGCTGAGGCACTCGAAGGCCCCAGGGGTTCTTCCCCTGGGGCCTTCTTCTTTTCGCCCCGCGCGCGAGGTGTACAGTGCGCGCCATGAAGCAGCCGACTGCGGCCGCGGCCGGCTGGCTACACAAGGCGTGCGCGAATACGGGACGACGCGAAGTCCACGAGCATCACCAGCATCACGAGTACCAGCAGGACGGCGGACGCGGCCGGGTAATTGAGCATCCGCAGGTAGGTCTGGATGTAGAAACCGATGCCTCCGGCTCCCACGAAGCCCAGGATCGCCGCCGCCCGGATATTCGTCTCGAAGCGGTAAAGCGTGAACGACAGGAACTGCGGCACGAGCTGCGGCAGCACGCCCCACCGGAGCACCTGCAGCGCCGTCGCCCCCGTCGCCGCCACCGCCTCGACAGGTCCCGGGTCGATGGCCTCGATGGCCTCGGAGTACAGCTTCGCGAGGACCGTGGTCGTGTATGCCACGACGGCGAGGACGCCGGGGAACGGACCGAGCCCCACTGCCGCCACGAAAAAGAGCGCGTAGACGAGCGTGTCCACGGCGCGAAAGACGTTGAGCACCGACCGGGCACCGTAGAACAACCAGGAAGGCGCCACGTTCCGGGCTGCCGCGAAGCCCAGGGGCAACGCCAGCAGCGCCGAGACGCCGGTCCCCACCACGGCGATCTGCAGCGTCTGGACGGCCCCTGTGACCGCATTGCCCATCACCGAGACATCCGGCGGCACCATGCGCCGGAGGAAGTCGAGCATGAAAGGCACGCCCTCCACCATGCGCAGGAGCGAGAGCTCGGTGGCGGAGGCGGACCAGAGGAACAGGGCGAGGATCGCGACCCAGCCGGCCCAGCGCGCCGTCCGGGTCACGGCTGCGCCCCGGAAAAGATCTGCGCGGCGACGGCGTTGCTCAGCTGGTCCGGCGGACCGTCGTACACCACGCGGCCATCGCGCAGTCCGATCACCCGCCGGCCGTACGCCCTCGCCAGCTCCAGCACGTGGAGTGATGTCACGACGGTGATGCCGTCCTCCTCGTTGATCCTCCGCAGGAGCTGCATCACCGTGTTCGCGAGCGCCGGATCGAGGCTCGCCATGGGCTCGTCGGCGAGGAGCACGCGCGGCTGCTGGAGCAGCGCGCGCGCGATGGCCACGCGCTGCTGCTGTCCGCCCGACAGCGTGTCCACGCGGCGGTCCCAGAGCCCGCCGAGCCCCACGCGCTGGAGCGTGGCCTTCGCTCGCGCGATGTCTGCCACCGGGAACCACCCGACGAGTGAGCGACCCTGCGGCACATGCCCCAGCCGGCCGATCAGCGCGTTCTCCAGCACGGTGAGCCG
>JACPCX010000002.1:0-6079 GCA_016184305.1 Candidatus Rokuibacteriota bacterium
GCGCCCGACGGCCGCACGCGAGGCGTACTCTCTGTACGTTGAGCGTGCGGCCGAGGGCGCCAACGAAGCAGATGGGCCTTTTTCAGCAGCCTGCTAGGCCCCCGGGGGCCGGCCGGAAATGTTGCGCGAGCTCCCACCCCCTGCTACCCTGACCCCCACATGAAGCGCCGTATCTTCGGGATCGAGAACGAGTACGGCCTGACCTGCACGCTGAACGGCCAGCGGCGCCTCTCGCCGGACAACGTCGCGCGGTACCTCTTCGAGAAGGTCATCCCCGGGGCCCGCAACGCCAACGTGTTCCTGGAGAACGGCGCGCGCCTCTACCTCGACACGGGCTTCCACCCCGAGTACGCCACCCCCGAGTGCGACGACGTCGCCGAGCTCGTCACCCACGACAAGGCCGGCGAGCGCATCGTGGAGGACCTGCTCCATCAGGCGGAGAAGCGGCTGCGCGAGGACGGGATCTCCGGCAACATCCTCCTCTTCAAGAACAACACCGACTCGGCGGGCAACTCCTACGGCTGCCACGAGAACTACCTCGTGAGCCGGGACGTGTCCTTCCAGCGGCTCGCCGAGGGGCTCATCCCCTTCTTCGTGACGCGCCAGATCTTCGCCGGCGCGGGCAAGGTGCTGCAGACCCCGCGCGGTTTCCACTACTGCCTCTCCCAGCGGGCCCAGCACATCTGCCAGGAGATCTCGGGCGCCACGACCTCGTCGCGCTCCATCATCAACACCCGCGACGAGCCGCATGCGGATGCCGAGAAGTACCGGCGGCTGCACGTGATCGTCGGCGACTCGAACATGTCGGAGGTGGCCACCTACCTCAAGGTCGGCACCACCGCGCTCATCCTCGACATGATCGAGGACGGCCACTTCGACCGGGACTACAGCCTTCAGTCCCCCGTCCAGGCGATTCGGGATATCAGTCATGATCCCACGCTGAGGGAGACGGTGAGGCTCAAGGACGGCCGCACGATCTCGGCGCTCGATCTCCAGATCGAGTACCTCGAGTACGCCACCCGCTACGTGCGCGCCATCGACGCGGACCCCGCCACCCACGACGTGCTCGAGCGCTGGACCGCCGTGATCGACGCCCTCGCCACGGACCCCATGCGGCTCCATCGCGAGGTGGACTGGGTCATCAAGAAGGGGCTGATCGAGAGCTTCATGGAGAAGAACAAGCTGTCGTGGCGCGAGCCCAAGGTCTCGCTCATCGACCTGCAGTACCACGACATCCGGCCCGACCACGGGATCTATTTCCGGTTGCTCCAGCACGACCTGGTGGACCGGATCACCACCGACGAGCTGATCGAGGGTGCCAAGCACCTGCCGCCGCAGACCACGCGGGCGCGGCTCCGCGGCGAGTTCATCCGGCAGGCGAACCTCAAGGGCAAGGACTACCGCGTGGACTGGGTGTACCTCAAGCTCAACGACCCGGAGCGCGAGACCATCCTCTGCAAGGACCCGTTCCAGAGCCACGACGAGCGGGTCGAGCGCCTCATCCGCTCGTTCTAGCCCCCGCTCCGGCTCAGAGGTGGCGGACGTTCCCGGGGCGGGCCAGGAGCTGTCCGACGGGCAGGGCCGTCACGCCGTCCCCCAGCGAGTACCGCTCCCGCCCCGGATACAGCAGGTAGGCGCGCGCCACCTCCAGGTCCCGCATGCATCGACGCAAGCCCCGTGCATCGTCCGCCGTCGGCGCCGAGTGGAGCCTGATCTCGAACGGCACGAGCCTGGACCCCACATCGATCAGGCAGTCGACCTCGTCGCCCTGGGCCGTGCGCCAGAAGTAGGGGCGGCTCCCGGGGACGGCCCGCTGGAACGCCGAGACGAGCTGATCGATCACGAACGCTTCCCAGCTCGCCCCCCGGGCTGGATGGGTGTCGAGCGCCTCCGGCGAGTGGATCCCCAGGAAGTAGTGGAGCAGGCCCGTGTCCCGGAAGTACACCTTCGGGCTCCGGACGAGCCGCTTGCCGATGTTGGCGAAGTACGGCGGCAGCTTCCGGATCAGGAAGGTGTGCTCCAGGATATCCACGTAGCGATTGACGGTGTGGTAGCTCACGCCCAGCGAGGCGGAAATCTGGGAGGCGTTCCAGATCCCGCCGTTCACGTGGGCCAGCATCGCCCAGAGCCGGCGCATCTGGGCCGCCGACACGTCGATGCCCAGCAGGGGGAGGTCCCGCTCGATGAAGGTCCGCGCGTAGGCCTCCAGCCAGTCGTGCCGGGCCCGATGATCACGCTCCAGGAACGCCACCGGAAAACCGCCGCGGAACCAGAGCGTGGCGAGGCCGCGGGCTTCCCTGTGCCCGGCGACTTCGTCCCACCTGAACGGGGGGAGATCCACGAACGCCGTCCTCCCGGCAAGCGACTCGGAGATGTGCCGCATGAGCGCCGGTGACGCCGACCCGAGCAGCACGTAGCGGCCGGTCCGGCGCCCGGCGCGGTCCACCGCGCCCCGCAAGACGGGGAACAGTCCGGGCATCCGCTGGGCCTCATCCAGGATCACGGGGCCCCGGAATTGCGCGAGCCGCGCCTCGGGGTCGGCGCTCAGAGCGGCGGCGTCCGAGGGGCGCTCGAGGTCGAGGTAGCTCCACCCGGGAAGCGCCTGGCGGATGAAGGTGGTCTTCCCGCACTGCCGGGGCCCGAGCACCGTCACCACGGGAAACCGTCGAAGGAGGCGCTGGAGGACGCTTCTGTAGGCCCTGGCCACCATGGCATGCAACATAGAACCGCCGACTCTAATTTGCAAGCGACGGCAGATGTCCGCCTAGCGGGCGCGGGCGCCGTTCGCGCCTTCGCCCGGAGGGGCGCGCCGCCGCGGGGGTCGGTTACGGCGACGGCGCTCCCGGCCCGGCCACCCGCACCGGGGTCACCAGCGTATCGTCTCCGCCGCTCGAGCCTGTCGCGGGTCGCACGAGTGCTTGAGCGTCCAGGACCTCACGCACCTTGCCGGCGAGCGCATGGGGCAAGAACGGCTTCTGGATGAGGGAGATGCCCGGCTCCAGGACGCCGCGCTGGGCGATCGCATCAGCCGTGTATCCGGACATGTAGAGCACCTTGATGCCCCGGCGGAGCGGGGCGATTTCCTCCACCAACCGGGGCCCGCTCATGTGCGGCATGACCACGTCGGTGAGGACGAGGTGGATGGGGCCGCTGTGCCGCTCGGCGATCCCCAGTGCCTCGGCCGGGTGGCGCGCGTCGAGGACCGTGTAGCCGCTCTGCTCGAGGATCTCGCGAGCGAGTGCCCGGACCTCGTCCTCGTCCTCCACCAGGAGAACCGTCTCGGTCCCGCGCGGGGGCCCGGAGACGACCGGCTCCTCCGTCGCGAGGGGCCCATCGACGCGCGGGAGGTAGATCTTGAACACGGTCCCCCGGCCGGGCTCGCTGTAGAGGTAGATGTTGCCCCCGCTTTGCTTGACGATGCCGTACACCGTCGACAGGCCCAGCCCCGTCCCCTTGCCTGGCTCCTTCGTCGTGAAGAACGGCTCGAAGGCGCGGCCCTGGGTCGCGGCATCCATGCCGACGCCGGCGTCGCTCACGGCCAGCATGACGTGCGAGCCCGGCTGGGCGCCACCGTGCTGGCGGGCATAGCCCTCGTCGAGCTCGACATTCGCGGTCTCGAGCGTGAGATGCCCCCCCTGGGGCATGGCGTCGCGGGCATTGACGACCAGATTGACGATCACCTGCTCCAGCTGCCCGGGATCGGCGTTCACCCGACCCAGGTCCGGACCCGGATGGAACGCGAGATCGATGTCCTCGCCGATCAGCCGCCGCAGCATCACGGCCAGGCCGGACACGAGGGCGCTGAGGTCCAGCACCTTGGGCTCGAGGATCTGCTCCCGGCTGAAGGCGAGGAGTTGCCTGGTGAGCGAGGCCGCTCGCATCGCCGTCTTCTCGATGAGGGTGATGTCCTGGCGCGCCCGATCGTCGATCTGGGAGCGGGCCAGCAGGAGCTGGCTGCGCCCCAGGATCACCGTCAGGAGGTTATTGAAGTCATGCGCCACGCCACCGGCCAGCCGGCCCACGGACTCCAGCCGCTGGAGCTGGCGCACCTGCGCTTCGCTCCGCCGGAGCACCTCCGCCGCGCGCTGACGCTCCACAAAGTGGCCCACCCGCTGGGTCACGTCCTGCATGACCGCGAGCAGACGGTCGTCGCGGGAGCGCGGCGCCCGGCTGAAGCAGGCAAGCACCCCGACCGGCGCCTCGCCGCGCAGCGGGCAGGCGAGCGCCCCGCGCAACCCCGCGACCTTCGCCGCCTCGGCCCTCATGAACCCCGGGTTGGCGAGAACGTCGTCGTCCCACACCGGCTGGCCTTCCCTCCAGGCCTTACCGGCCAGGCCCCCACGGCGCCCCACCGGCATCTCTCTGCTCGCCGCCAGGAACGGGCTCGCCTGGATCTCAGGCCGGTGCCAGCTCCCTCGCCATCCGAGCACGTCTCCGTCGGCGACCCACATCTCGACGAGGTCCCAGTCCGCCCCCAGGCAGATCTCCTCCAGCACGCGGGGGGTCGCCTCGTCGAGCGTCGTGACTTCGGCCAGCACCCCGGCCACCGCGAGCCCCATCGCCTGAAAGCGCTCCGCCCGCTGGCGCTCGGTGATGTCGCGGATGATTCCGGTGAAGAAGCGACCCCGGGGGGTCTCCGATCCCGAGAGGGACAGCTCGATGGGGAAGGCCTCCCCGTTCTTGCGCAGCGCCTCGAGGGTCCGCGTCTGGCCCAGCAAGCGGGGTTCTGTCCCTCGGTCAAGCAAGGCGATCCGGTCGTGATGGCGGCCGCGAAAGCCCTCGGGCATGAGCGCGTCAACCGAGCCGCCGAGGATCTCTTGACCCGAATAGCCGAACATCCGTTCTGCGCCCGGGTTCCAGGCGGTGATGATTCCCTCGTGGTTGATGGTGATGATGCCCTCACTCGCGGATTCGGTCACCACCCGGTACTGCTCTTCTCTCTCCTCCAGGGCCCGGCGCGCCGCCACCACGACCCGGTCCACATGCGCCGACACCCTGGCCGCGATGCCCAGGCCCATGGCGGTGAAGACCAGCATCAGCAGCGCGTGATCGAGAGCGGGATTGAAGGACGTGAAATACCCGGTGGCCTGCCGCGACGCCCCTTCCACCAGAAGCATGGCAGGGATGAACGGTATCAAGATACGCAGGAGGCGGGCGCGGACGGACGGGCCCACGAACGCCCGGGTCGGCGCCGCCGATGGGCCCGCCGCGGCCACGACGCCGGCACCGAGCAGCGCCATGACCAGCGCCGTGGGCAGCGCCATGGGTGTGACGGTGCCCCCGTACAGGAAGGGGCTCAGGTTGACGTATCCATCCACGGCCACCAAGCCGACCAGCCCTGTCCCGGTGGCGAGCGACGCGGCGGCGCCGGCCGCTGAGGAATTGCGCCGGCGCGGCACCGCAAGGAAGAGGGCCACCCCCAGGGCGCAAAGGCTCGCTGCCGTCAAGGGGGAGATGCGGCCCATGGAGATGGAGGCGGAGAACGGCCTCGCCGGGACGAGCCAATGCTCCACGTCTCCGGCCTGGATGACCCACTGGGCGAACAGGGCCAGCCCCGCCGCCGCAACCACGAGCGAGAGGGCGGCGGTCACGCGCCTGAGCCGCTGGCCGATCAGCAGGGCCGCGGCGAGCAGCAGATTCAGAAGCGCCGTGCTGGGGGCCATGGGCAAGAGGCCACGACCGAAGCTGGCCAGCACCATCCATCCCGTTGCCCACCCCGCGAGCACGGTCAGGCACAGGCCTGCCGCGAGGAGCGCGCACAACCTCGCGAACCATTGGAATGGCCTCGCCAGAGGGTCTGCGGCCGGGGCGGGGCCCACAAGGCCGTCGCCATGAGGCAGCACCGACACCGGTGGCACGTTCATCGCGCCTCTCACGCTACGGACAGTCGGACCGGAAACGCCCGGCCAGCGCCGTCATCGGTGCCTCCCCTGCCCTCTCGCCGGCCCTGAGGAGACCGAGGGCGGAGGCACTGCGCCGCGGGCCGGTGAGCGGGCGTCCAGGGTCTCCCGGACCTTCCGCGCGAGTCCCATCGGCGTGAACGGCTTCCTGAGAAAGGCCAGGTCTCCGTGGAGGACGC
>JACPCX010000003.1:0-9967 GCA_016184305.1 Candidatus Rokuibacteriota bacterium
GTGAGGAAGTCGTAGGCGCCCTCCTTCATTGCCGCCACCGCCTCCTCCACCGTCCCGTGACCCGAGAGAACGACGATCTCCACCTCCGGGGTGAGGAGCTTCGCGGCCCGGAGCAGCTCGAGCCCGTCGAGCCCCGGCATCCTGAGGTCGGCCAGGAGCAGGTCGACGCCGCCTTCGCGCAGGGCCGCCAGCGCGGCGTCGCCGTCCTCGGCGGCGATCACCCGGAAGCCCTCGTGGCGGAGGACGCGCCCCACACTCTCGCGCACGCCGCTCTCGTCGTCCGCCACGAGGACGGTGGGCTCAGTCATGAGCGCGCCCCTCCCGAAGGCGCGGCCGAGGCCGCCTGGACCGCAGCGCTCGGCGCGCCGGCCCCGAGGGTCCCCAGGGGGATGTGAAGCACGAAGCGGGCTCCGCCCTCGCGCGCGTTCTCCCACGTCAGGGTCCCGCCATGCTCCTCGGCGATCTGGCGGGCGATGGCGAGCCCGAGCCCGGTGCCGCGCGGCTTCGTGGTGTAGAACGGCTCGAAGAGGTGCGACGCGTGGCGCGCGTCGATCCCGGCCCCGGAATCGGCGACCGCCACCTCGACCCGCCCGTCGCAGAGCCGCGTCGCCAGCCGGACCCGACCCCTGCGCGGGGTCGCCTCGATCGCGTTCTTGAGAAGGTTCAGCACCGCCCGCCGGAGCAGATCCCGGTCGAAGGAGAAGAGCGGGATCAGAGGGTCGGGCGCGGCCTCGAGCGCCACGTCGCGCTTCTGGGCCTCGGGCCTCACGAAGGCCAGGAGCTCATCGACCATCTCGTTCACGGAGTCGTCCTCCGGGCGGGCCCGCGGCAGCCGCGCGAAGGTCAGGTACTCGTCGGTGAGCCCGGCGAGCCGCTTCACCTCGGCCCGGATCCCGCGGAGAAGGTCGCCGGCATCGCCCATCGAGGGGCCCGGACAGCACGCCACGATGTCCTCCAGCATCTCTACGTTGAGGCCGATGGCGCTGATCGGGCTCCGTACCTCATGCGCCATCCTGGCCGAGATCCGACCCGCGGCCGCCAGCTCCTCGGCCCGGAGCGCCCGATCCTTTGCCGCTTCGAGGTCCGCCAGCACCGCACGGAGCTCCGCGTTGACCCGCTCGAGCTCGGCGCGCGCCCAGCGCTCCCGACGCGCGATGTGGCCGAGCGCCAGGCCGAGCAGCGCGAAGAGGGCCGCCCGGGCGGCGATGTTTGACCACGGAGTGGCCAGGACGACGAGGACGTTGGCGAGGGCCATCAGCCCGGCCGACAGCACGCCCGCCAGCGTGCCGATCCCGGGACCGAACTGGTACCCGTTCAGCGCCACAAGAATGAGAAAGAGCAGATAGAAATGGCTCTCCCCCCCTCCCGTGAACCAGACGAGGATGAACACGATGCCGAGATCGGTCCCGAGGGTGGCGAGGAAGATCGGTCGCGCGTGCTCCGGACTGAAGAAGAGCACGGTGAAGAGGGCCGCCTTGTAAGCGATGAAGCCCCCGAGAAGCGGGAGCAGATGGATCTGATGCTCCGGCCGGAGCGGCACGATCGACAGCGCGGCGAGCCCGCCGATCATGGTGAGCCCGCGCAGCACCGCGAAGGCCAGCGCATCCCGATCCAGCCGCGCCCGCGCCATGCCCGTCACTCGTTCAGCCCGCATCCGCCCCCACCACGCCCTCGCCGCACCGGCTCACCGGAGCGGCAGCGCCCACCGGAACAGCCGCTCGGCGACGCCGCCGACGTCCCTCACGACGATCTCGACGGCCATCGCGCCGTCGATCGCCGGGAAGCTCACGACCGCCTGCCGGTGATGCCCCGCGCCGCTCGCGGCCTCCACGGCCGCGGGCGCGATGTCAGTCCCGTCGGGCTTTCGCAGCCTCACGGCCCGGTCGAAGGCGATGCCGTCGAGCGCCACCGAGTGCGTGTCGAGGACGACCTTGGCCTTGGTGCCGCTGGCCGTCGCCTCCATGAGCGTGACGGCCACCGCCACGGGCCCCTGCCCGTCGGTCTTCGTGAGTGCGCTCTGGGCGCTCGCCGGGGCGACAGCGGGGCCGGTGAGCAGCATGAGCGCGAGGGCTACCGAAACGAACGTACGCATGGTTGGACTCCTCCCGGGTCGGTGCAGCGATTCGTTCACGCCCGGGCGCTCTCCCGCCCGGGCACCACCAGGAGCGAGGGTCAGACCTTGGGAGGAGGAGCAAGAAGCTCCGGGAGCAGGGCCAGGTAGACGGCGGGCAGGCCGAGATCCGTTCGGCCCCCCGTGGTCAGGTACACCGCCGACGGCGCGGCAGCGATGATCGCCAGATGCAGAGCGCACAGATCACCGCCAGCGCCCTCGTCGAACAGGCAGAGCCCCGCCGCCAGCGCCAGGCCGACGGCGACCAGGGCGAGGACTCTGACGGACGCGCTCATGGGCGTGAGCCTCTCACGATCCTGAAGCGCAGCAAAACCCTTGCCAGGTTCGCCCGCCGCGGGAGTCGCTTCCGGAATGGTCACATGGACCGCGAACGGACCCGGGGCTTGCGCTCCGGCCCCGGGACGCCTGGGGCCCCCACGCCCCATCTGCGACCCGCGCGGGACATCCCCCTGCTACACCCTGACACCGTTCGGTCACCGCATGGAGGCACGACTTGCCGCTTGGCTGCCGCTGACAGATTCGTGCAGACTCCCGCCCTGCAAGACAATTAGCCGACATGCCCCTCGATGGCTGGCACCGCCCGCTCGCACGGGGGCAGCAGGTAGCTCTCCCCGCTGCACGGGCGGCAGAGCGTCAGCTCCCCCACCCGGACCTCCCGCTCGTAGTTGATCCCCTCGGCGCAGCAGTCGCAGTAGACGCGCACCCGGCGCCGGTCGAGCCAGCCGGGCTTGACGGTCACCCGCTCGAGCTTGAGCAGCTCGCGCTCCGGCATCATCCGGTAGGCGAGGATCTGCGCCTTGCGGGCATCGGGCTCGAAAGGCGCGCACTCGGCGGCCCTTGCGCGTGCCGTCTCGCGGGCGGCCACGCGCACGGCCGTCCCGCTCACCATGTTGACGAAGGTCGCCGCCATCTTGCCGTAGTCGAGATGCTTGAGCGTCCGCTTGCCGAGGCTCACCCCGGTCAGCGCCTGGATGGCGTCGGTGGCGCAGCGGTCGATCTCCACGAGCACGACGAGGCCCTTGCCGGCCTGCCGCGCCCGCTCGATCCCGACCTCGCGGCAGCCCGCGAGCGTCATCCTCACCCCCAGCACCTGGCCGGGACAGAGGTGGCCGTGGAAGCGCGCCGCCTCGTCGAGCAGGTCGTCGAACGCGTGCTCGGAGAGCGCCATTTCCTTCCACTCGGCCACGAGCGTCATCGCCGCGTCTTCTTCCGGCCGCCGCCCAGGATGTCCTCCACCCACGTGAACACCGCCACCGTGGTGGGGAAGCCGAGGGTCGGCGCGGCGAGGGCAACCACCTGCCTGATCTCGTCCGGGGCGGCGCCCGCCTCCAGCGCGCGCCGGGTGTGGGAGTGCACCGCCCCTTCGAGCCGCCCGCCAATGGCCATGCCGAGCTTGACCAGCTCCCGGGTCTTCCCGTCGAGGGGCCCCGCCTTGGCCGCCGCTTCCCCGAGGGCCTCGTAGGCCTTCATCACTGCCCGGTGCTGCTTACCGAACTGCTCGAAGGGCCGCGGAAGTCCAGCCATCGGTTCCTCCTCTCTGCCTGCCTCTCGGTGAGGGATCCGCGTCAAGAGCATACCTCTGCCCGCCGCATGTCCCATGCTAGCAAGGACTGTGCCCCCGGCCTCAACTCTCTTGCGCTCAGCCATCGGCGCGCGAGCCGATGGGGAAACCGTGCCTCGGCGTGGCCGGCACGCCCCTTCTCGGCAGATCACGCCGCCTGTGCCTCGACGCTCCCGATCCGCCCGTCGGTCATGTGGTACACGCGGTCGAACCCTTCCAGCATGCGCTGGTCGTGGGTGACGACGATGACGGCGGCGCGCTGCTCGCGGCCGAGCCCCCGGAGCAGGTCCATGACCGCCAGCCCGCGCTCCGTGTCCAGCGCCGCCGTGGGCTCGTCGGCCATGACGGGGATCACATGAGGCAGGTCATGGCGCGCCGGGATCGTCGTCGTGGAGGATCCGCACCGCCGGCGTGTGGAGGTCGTCGAACTGGCCGGTCGCCTTCCCGCTCCCGCCGCTGAACATCCGGGCTCGGTACGAGCTCACGATCACCGTGAGCGAGCTCAGGGGCATGAGGACGGCGGCCACCACGGGATTCAGGAGGCCCGCCATGGCCAGGGACACGCCGACGGCGTTGTAGAGGAGCGAGAAGATCAGGTTCCGCCGGACGACACCCATGGTCCGGTGGGCGCCGTCGAGAAGGTCGGCCACCCGTCCCACGCCAGGGGTGGTGATGTACACGTCGGCCGCGGCCAGCGCCGCCTCGGCCCCACCATGCACCCCGACGCCCACGGTGGCCGCCGCCAGCGCGGCGGCATCATTCACCCCGTCGCCCACCATGACCACGGGGCCGTCGTTCCGATCCGCGGTGACCACCTGGAGCTTTCCCTCGGGAGAGACGCGCCCGCGGGAATCGGCGCGCTCCACACCGAGCTGCCGCCCCGCCGCTGCCACCACCGAGGCATGATCTCCGGACAGCACACCCACTCGCCAGCCGTGAGCCCGTACTCGATCAAGGGCGCTCCGCGCGTCATCGCGCAGCCTGTCGCCGAAGGCCGCGAGGGCCACGGCCCGCCCGTCCACCGCGACCAGCACCGGTGACAGCCCCTCGGCGCTCAGCGCCTCCGCGCGCTCGCTGATCCCCAGCGGAATCGCCTCCACCCTGGCCGCGACCCAGTCGTGAGCCCCCACCACCACGCGCCTCGATCCCAACCGCCCCTCGATCCCGGCCCCCTGGGTCTCCACGATCTCGACGGGCTCGACGCTGCCGGCGGCCTCGCGATCCCCGAACGCCGCCACGAACGCGCGAGCCAGCGGATGAGCGGAGTGCGCCTCGACGGCAGCCACCAGCGGCCTGGCGTCCTCGTCTCCCCACCACTCGACGAGTGCCGTCCGCCCCGTGGTCAGCGTGCCGGTCTTGTCGAGCCACATGCGCCCCGGGCGGGTGAGCTTCTCGAGCACATCGGCGCCCTTGATGAGGATGCCCGCCCGGGCCGCCTGCGCGATGGCGGCGCTGACGGCGAGCGGCGTTGCCAGCCCCAGGGCGCAAGGACAGGTGACGATGAGGAGCGCCACGGCGTGGTCCAGCGCCCGGGCAGGATTGAGGCGCGCCCACAGCGCGAAGGTCGCGGCCGCCAGGACGAGCACCACCAGGACGAAGTGCCCCGAGAGGCGGTCAGCCAGTTGCACGATGGGGGCGCGCCGGCGCGCATGCTCCTCCACGAGCTTCATGAGCCGGCCCACCCGTGTCTCCTCCCCTGCCCGCTCCACGCGGACCTCGATGCGGGAGGAGAGATTCACCGTGCCGGCGTGGATGGAGTCTCCAGGACCGACCGCCACGGGCCGTGACTCGCCCGAGAGGAGTGAGACGTCGAGCGCGGAGAGCCCGCGCTCGACGACGCCATCGGCAGGGACCAGCTCTCCTGCCCGGACCTCCACGAGCGCGCCCGCCGACAGGACCTCGAGCGGGACCTCGCGGACCGTGTGGCCCTCGATGAGCCGAGCCGCGCTGGGCGCCAGCGAGGCCAGCAGCTCCGTCGAGTCGGCCGCGGCGCGCTGCTGGCGGCGCTGGAGATAGCGCCCCACCAGGAGAAGGAAGATCAGGGTGGTCACCGAGTCGAAGTAGACCTCGCCCGTCCCGGCGAGCGTGTTCCAGGCGCCGTGGAGGAAGCCTGCCAGGAGGCCGATGCTGATCGGCAAGTCCATGTGCAGCGTCCGCACACGGACCGCCGCCCAGGCGCCTCTGAAGAAGACACCGCCGCCCCAGATCACGGACGGCACCGTGATGAGCAGGCTCGCCCAGCGGAACAGCGCGGCGAGCTCCGGCTCCATGCCGTGGAACATGCCGCCGTAGAGCGCGAAGGCGATGGCCATCACGTTGCCCGCCACGGCGAAGCTGAGCCCGATGCGCGCAAGCATCGCGCGATCCTCCCGGCGCAGCCCCTCCTCGGCGCGCAAGCCCCGGGAGGGATGAGGGGCGTAGCCGAGGGAATCCAGGAGGCGCGCCACCGCCGCCAGCGACACCGCGCGCGGGTCCCACACCAGGCGGGCGCGGGAGCGCGGCAGATCCAGCCGGATCTCCACCAGCCCGGGACAGAGCCGCGGCAGCTTCTCCACCAGCCACACGCAGGCCGAGCAGTGTACGCCCTCGAGGTACAGCTCGGTCTGCATGAGCCCGCCGGGTGCCGGCCAGCAGGAGCGCTCCCTGAAGCCCGGATCGTCCATCTCGGCATAGGACTTGTCGGTTGTCCTCGCCGGCGCCGGCGTCCGCGGTCGGGGGAGCGACGCCCCGTCTGCCGAGGCGCGGAGAGCGTAGTAGTGCTCGAGCCCGTGCTCGTGGAGCGCGGCGTACACGGCGCGGCAGCCGGCGCAGCAGAATTGCCGCGCGGCGCCTTCGTCATGCATCCCGCGAGGCACGGCAAGCCCGCAGTGGGCGCATGGAGCCGTCTCCGGCGCCGGAGGTTCCAGCGCCAGGCGCCGAGTCCTCACCTCAGCGGTGAGCATGAGCGCCAGGGACCGACTGCGTGGAGACGCCGGGCGGCGCGAGCGCGGCCGGATCCACGAAGCGTCCTCTTCCCGCCACGGCGAGGAGACCTACCACGATCATCGCCACGGCGGCGGCCGCCGGGAGGTGACGGCGCAGCGGACCGGCGACGGTCTCGAGCAGGAGGCCGACACCGGCCAGCATGGGCAGGGTGCCGGCCCAGAACACCGCCATGACGAGGGCGCCGCCGCCGGCGCTTCCCGTGCCTGCCGCGGTCACGACGAAGGCCCAGAGCCAGCCGCACGGGAGCACGGCCGCCAGCAGGCCCGTCACGAAAGCCCGCGCCGACGGCGGCCATCCCGCCACGAGCCTCATGCCGCCCCCGAGGGCGCGGCCCAGCCAGCGCGGCGAGCCGGCGCGCGGGAGGTGCAGCCCGAGCGCTTCGAGCAGGGCTGCGGACCCCCAGAGGACGATCAGGAGACCCGCGAGGAGACCCGCGAGCCGCTGAACTCCACCCAGCGCTCCCGCCAGATCGAGCGCGCCGCCGAGCGCGCCGGCGCCGGCGCCGACCGCGGCATAGGCCACGAGCCGTCCGGCGCTATAGGCGAGATGCGCGAGCGCTCCGCGACCGCGGCTCCGCGCGCCGGGTGCGCCCGCGTGGAGGGCCACGAACCCTCCGCACATGCCCGCGCAGTGGAGACTTCCGAGCAGACTGGAGGCGAGCACGGTGAGGACAAGAGCGGTCATCGCGCGGCCGTCAGCTCTCGCGTCAGGACCTGGGTGAACACCGCCTTCCCCCGCGTCACCCGGAAGCGTAGCTCCCAGAGGCCCGGCCGTCCCCCTTCGAGCAGGCTCGTGTAGCCATCACTCACCGGCGCGAGCACGGCCTCGAGCACCTGTCCGGCGCGAGCATTGTGGAAAGCCTCGACGCTCAGCGTGGCGCCGTCGAGCGCCGTCCCGTCTCGGTCCGTCACCTTCGCGGACACACGCATCTGGCCGCGCCCTCCGTCAGCGGGGCTGAGCTCGGCGGCGACCGTCCAGCCCAGTGCGCGGTTCCGCCGCGCCTGGGCCATCGTCTCGTCCCACTGGAGCGCCTTCTGGTAATAGTTGCGCTCCACGGTGAAGGACGGATCCCCGGTCGCCACCAGCATGAACGCGATATTCGCCGCCGCCGACCCCACGAGGAGCGCCACCAGGCCGGCGGGCCAGAGCCACGCGCGCCGGATCATTGGCTCGGCCCCATGAGCCGATACGGGGTGGCCGCGCCGAAGCCTGCCTCGTCTTCCACGTGGAGCCTGATATCGCGCTGGCCATGGACGAAGGCGCTCCGTGGCGCGATCACGAAGACAGTGGCCGTGGCCGACTTGCCCCCGCCCACTGGCAACGGGGTGTCGGGGGCGACAAGCCGCAAGATGGCGTCCTCCGCCAGCTGTATGCGGTAGTGACGCTCCTCGCTGCCCCGGTTGACGATCTTGACGCGCAGCTGATTGGACACGTCCCCGGAGGGGAGGAGCGTGAACGGGCTGCCGAGCCCCCGAAGGACCGTGATCTCCGCGGGGGCGCGGTGGGCCAGCGCCACGCCGAGCGCGCCCCAGACAAGCAGGACGAGCAGCGGGTACACGACGACGCGCGGGCGCAGGATTCGCCCCGGCTCGCCCTGGAGCTGGTCTTTCGAGCTGTAGCGGATGAGACCGGGCGGCCGGCCGATCCTGTCCATCACGGCATCGCAGGCGTCCATGCACTGGGTGCAGTGGATGCACTCCATCTGCAGCCCCTGGCGGATGTCGATGCCCGTGGGGCAGGTCACCACGCAGGCGCCGCAGTCGATGCAATCACCGAAGGCAACGGCACCCGGGCTGTCGCCCGTCACCATGACGCGGGCACCCGGGCTGTCGCCCGCCCGCGTCGCCGCGAGGTCGTCACGCGAGGCCCTGCGGTCCCTGTGGGTGCCGCGCGGCTCGCCCCGCTGCGCGTCGTAGCCCACGATGAGGGAACGGCGGTCCAGGAGCACGGACTGCAGCCGTCCATACGGGCAGGCGACCATGCACACCTGCTCGCGGAACCATCCGAAGTCGAGGAACATGAGCGCCGTCGTGGTGGCCATGACGAGGAACGCCGCGGGATGCTCGACGGGCGAGCGCGTGACCCAGCGCCGCAGCTCCTCCACCCCCACGAAATAGGCGAGGAAGGTGTGGGCGAGGAACATGGACAGCCCCACGAAGACCGCGTGCTTGACGAGCCGCCTGAGCGCCCAGCCGCGACGATCCAGATCCGACTGGGCCCTCGATCCGCCCTCGATCAGCCGCTCGATGGGCCGGTAGAGGAACTCCATGTACACGGTTTGCGGGCAGGCCCAGCCGCACCACACGCGGCCGTACACGGCCGTGAGCCAGAAGATCGCGAGAAAGATTCCCACCAGCAGGAGCATCAGGAGCACGGTGTCCGTGGGCAGGAACGTCGTCCCGAACAGCGTGAACTGGCGCCGCACGACGTCCAGCAGGATGAGCGGCTTGCCATTCATGCGCAGGTACGGGATCAGCGCGAAGAGGGCGATGAGCACCCAGGCCAGCCCCCGGCGCCGGCGGAAGAAGCGCCCCCGTGACAGCTTCGGGCGAAGCCAGCGCCGGGTGCCGTCCTGGTTGAGGGTCGGCAGCACCCGCTCGGCCGCCGGCTCCGGGAGAAGCGCGGTCGCCGGCATCAGGACCCCGCCTTGGCCTCTGGCGCCGGCTTGCCAGCTCCGTCAACGCCCTGCGGGGGGCGCGCATTCGGCGGGTTGGTGCCGCGCAGCGTCCCCACGAAGGCGGCCACGGCGGACAGCTCGGCGGGCTGGAGCTGGTCCTTCCACGGCACCATCCCCTTCTCCGGCACGCCCTCCCGGATGATGCGGTAGATGTCGGTGAGCGTGCGGCCGTGGAGCCAGTAGTCGTCGGCGAGATTGGGCCCGATGATGCCCTGGCCCCGGTCGCCGTGGCAGGCCGCGCAGCGGGCGACGAAGATCTGCTTTGCCTGGGTCATGGCCCCGGGATTCCTCTGCAGCACCGCCAGCACGTCCTCGCTGATCGCTCCGGCGGCGGCCGGCTGCCTGGCGGCGCGGTCGGCCGCCAGGCGGACGTCCTCCTCGTACTGACCGATCACGGACGGCCCCGGGCCGACGTGGTAGAAGGCGACATAGACGCCGGAGAAGACGATGGTCGCCCAGAACAGCCACACCCACCAGCCGGGGAGCGGGTTGTCGTACTCCTCGATGCCGTCGGACTCGTGGTCCAGCAATCGGTCCCGGTCGGTCCTGTCCATGGATCTAGTCCTCACGCAGGGGCAGGTGGCGCGCCCGCTCGAACGCGTCGCGGTTCCGC
>JACPCX010000004.1:0-6010 GCA_016184305.1 Candidatus Rokuibacteriota bacterium
ATCGGCCCCAAGGGGGACCCCGTCGAGATCCAGATCCGGACCTGGGACATGCACCGGATCGCTGAGGAGGGCATCGCGGCCCACTGGCTCTACAAGGAGAAGCGGAGCGAGCGCGACCGGTTCGACGACGCCTTCACGTGGCTCCGCCAGCTCATGGAGTCGCAGGACGAGGTCACGGATCCGCGGGAGTTCATGGACTCCGTGCACCTCGACCTCCTCCCCGACGAGGTCTATGTGTTCACGCCCAAGGGGGACGTCAAGGCGCTGCCCGAGGGCTCGACCCCCATCGACTTCGCCTACGCCGTCCATACCGACGTGGGCAACCACTGTGTCGGCGCGAAGGTCAATGGCAAGCTCGTGCCCCTGCGCTACACGCTCCGGCAGGGGGACATCGTCGAGGTGATCACCTCTCCCGCCCAGCACCCGAGCCGGGACTGGCTCAAGATCGTCAAGTCCAACCGCGCGCGCGCCAAGATCAACCAGTGGCTCAAGATCGAGGAGCGCGCCCGCTCGCTGACGCTCGGGCGTGAGTTCTTCGACCGCGAGGCCAAGAAGTACCGCCTCTCGCCGGCCGCGCTGCTCGCCTCCGACGAGATGCGGAAGCTGATCACCGAGCTCGGCTTCCCCTCGGTCGACGACCTCCTGGCCTCCATCGGCTACGGCAAGACCTCCGTCCAGCAGGTCCTGGGCAAGCTGGCCCCGACGGCCGTGCACGAGGCCGACAGGCGGGAGGAGCCGCGCGCCCAGAAGGCGGCGAGGAAGACGGACGGGGCGGTGCGCATCCGGGGCGTGGACGACGTCCTGGTGCGCTTCGGCAAGTGCTGCTCGCCGGTGCCGGGCGACGGGATCGTCGGATTCATCACGCGCGGGCGCGGGCTCACGGTGCACGCCCGCGACTGCCTCACGGTGGTCAAGAACGTCCTCGACAAGGAGCGTCTGCTGGCCGTGGAGTGGGAGGAGGGGGAGCCGGCCAAGCGGCCCGTGAGGATCGCCGTCCACATCGGCCGGGACCGTCCCGGGCTCCTGGCGGAGATCACCACGGCGATCTCCTCGCGTCACGGGAACATCACGAAGGCCGACATCATCGTGACCGAGGACCGGAAGGGGATGAACAATTTCGTGGTCGAGGTCGACGACCTGCGCCAGCTCCAGTCCATCATCCAGGCCATCCGCGAGGTGAGGGACGTCATCAATGTGGAGCGGGTCCGCGGCCTCTAGCGCCGGGGGCCTGGGCCTGAATGACCCGCGCTGAGTTCGAGAAGCTGGTGAGTTCTGCCCTTCGAAAGCTCCCGCGCCCCTTCCGGGAGAAGATGGCCAACATCGCCGTGGTCGTCGAGGACTGGGCCGACGCGGAGACGCTCCGGGAGATGGGCATCGAGCCTCCGGACACGCTCTACGGCCTCTACCGAGGGGTGGACCTGACCCACCGCGACGCCTTCTACGGCAATGTCCTGCCCGACACCATCCACATCTACCAGGGACCCATCGAGGAGGACTGCCAGGACGAGGAGGACATGGCCGATCTGGTCAGGGACGTCGTCAGCCACGAGGTGGGCCACTACTTCGGGCTCGATGACGACACCATGGAAGACATCGAGGAAGGTCCCTAGCACACCCTCCTGCTGTTCTACGCTCCTGTTTCAGCCAAGATCCCGGAATCTTTTTTCTTGACAGGAGTTTCGTTTGTTCCTATTGTTTCAGCACACGCTGAAACGTATGGAACAAGTGAAAGGATGTCTAAGTCTCACGACATGCGGAAGTTGGCGGGGGAGCGGCTCCGCGAGCTGTTCCCGAGAGCCAGCGACTGGGAGGAACACCCTGATTTCAGAGCAGGCGTCCAACCAGTGGATCTGCTTGTCAGATTCAAGCTCGGGGCGGTCGACCACGCCGTGATCGTCGAAACGACTTCCCTGGGCCAGCCCAGGCAGATCCGAGCGGCCATGACCAGGCTGGGCGAGCTCCGGCGGGAGCTGCCTGACGCCTATGCCGTTGCCGTGGCGCCATACATCAGCGCCCAGAGCGCCTTGCTCCTCAAGAAGGGCGGGCTCGGCTACCTGGACCTGTCGGGGAACTGCCACCTCTCCTTCGACAATGTCCTGATCGAGAAGGAGGGCAAGCCCAATACCCGTCCCTCCACCCGGCCCCTGCGGTCCCTGTTCGCTCCCAGAGCCACACGGGTGGTCCGGGTGCTCCTGGTGGATGCCCAGCACCCCTGGGGCCTCGAAGATCTCGCCAAGGCGGCGGAGGTGAGCCTGGGCCACTGCCACAACGTGGTGAAGCGGCTGGAGGAGCTGTCGTGGGTGGAGCGACGGGATCACCAGCGCATCCATCTGGTGAAGCCGGGGGACTTGCTCGAGGGCTGGACGGATTCCTACAGCTACCGGGTGAACGACATCGAGGCCTTCTTCTCGCCGGAGCGGATCACCCGCAAGCTCGCCGGCGAGCTCGGACGGGTCTGTCATGCCGAGGGCCGCCGCTACGCCTTCACGCTCCATTCGGCAGCGGCGCTCGTCGCCTCCAAGGTCCGCTTCCCCGCCCTCCACTGCTACGTGGAGGGCAGCCTGGAGCCCATCGTCCAGAGCCTCGGGCTCAGGGCAGGCGTCGGAGAGGGCAATGTCTACCTGCTGGCGCCCTACGACGAGGGGGTCTTCTACTCGCCGATCACCAAGAGCGGACTGGCGGTGGTGTGCCTGCCGCAGCTCTACGCTGATCTCTACCACTACGAGCCCCGGGGCCGAGAGCAGGCGACTCATCTCCGGCGCGAAACGATGGGCTACTAGCAGCCGTCAGGCTGTCGAGGAGAGGGGGTGAGCCGACCGTGAAGAAGAAGGCCGTGAAGAAGGGGGCCAAGAAGAAGGCGGTAAAGAAGGCCAAGCGGAAATAGGACCGCCCCGGGCATCCAGGGCGATCCGGCCGTGAGCGAATGCAGACGAAAGGGGGTGACAGATCAATGGCGAAGAAGAAGGCGGCCAAGAAGAAGAAGAAGTAGCGTCTGCTGCTGCTGGGCGGTGGGGGGTGGCGGCCTCCCACCGGCACTCATGATTCTATACTTCCTGCTGCTGGGGTTCGGGGCGGGGGGCGGCGACGCCCCCCGCTCTTGCTGCTAGACGACCTTCGTGACCTTTCCGGCCTTCAGGCACCGTGTGCAGACGCGGACCCGCTTCACGCTTCCGCTGATCTTCGCACGCATCGACACGAGGTTGGCGAGCCAGCGCCTCTTGGTGACGTTGTGGGCGTGACTGATACGGTGGCCGACGGAGGGACCCTTCCCGCAGACGTCGCAGCGCTGAGCCATTCTGACTCCTTCAGGGGTTCGGCTTCGGTTGCCGGATGCGGCCCTTGTTTATAGCATGGGCCCCGAGATGAGGCAACCCATTGGCCGCTAGCCTCCGGCGCGAGAGCGCCCTGCACGCCGCCGCGGACGCACCTCCGGGGCTCGATACACCGCTGCAGTACCTCAAGGGGGTTGGCCCCCAGCGCGCCCGCCATCTGGCCCGGCTCGGGCTCGAAACCGTGGGCGACGCGCTCCTCTACCTTCCGTCGCGTCACGAGGATCGCAGTCAGCTGACACCGCTCGGCAGGGTGAAGGTCGGGCAGACCCTCACCTGCACGGGCACCATCGCCGGCATCAGCCCCCCGCCACGGGGCCGCTCCCGGGCTCCGCTGCACGTGACGCTGAGGGATGCGAGCGGCTTCCTCAATGCCGTGTGGTGGGGCCAGGCGTATCTCGAGCGGGTCTTCACGCGGGGTCAGCGGTTGATCGTCCATGGCGTCGTCAAGCAGGGGCGCCGGTCGCCGATCGAGCTCCACGTCGCCGACCACGAGATCGTCGAGGACGGCGAGAACGAGACGCTTCACACCGGCCGGCTGGTGCCCGTGTACCCGCTGACCCAGGGGCTGCCGCAGCGCCCGCTCCGCGCGTTGATGAAGCGCTTGGTGGATGGCTGCGCCGCGGCGGCGCCCGAGCCCCTTCCCGAGACGATCCGTGTGCGGCACGGGCTTCCGCCCATCGGTCATGCGCTCGCCCAGGGGCATTTCCCCGAGAGCGAGGCCGCGCTCGCCACGGCGCGCCGGCGCCTGGTCTTCGACGATCTCTTCCTGCTGGAGCTGGGGCTCGCGATCCGCCGCCAGCGGGATGGACGCCTCCCCGGTCTCGCCATGCATCCACCCGGCGCGCTCCCGCGGCGCCTGCTCCGGTCGCTTCCGTACCGGCTGACCCGCGCCCAGGAGCGGGTGTGGGGCGAGATCCGCATCGACATGGCCCAGCCGTACCCGATGAACCGGCTCCTCCAGGGGGATGTGGGCTCGGGGAAGACGGTGGTCGCGTGCCTGGCCATGCTGACGGCCATCGAGGCCGGCTTCCAGGCGGCGCTCATGGCGCCCACCGAGATCCTGGCCGAGCAGCACTGGCTGACGGTGTCGAGCCTTCTCGCTCCACTGGGAATCCGGGTGACGCTCCTGACCAACGCCACGCGCGGCAAGGCGCGGCGGGCCCTCCTCGCCGCCCTCGCGGAAGGCGAGACCGGCTGCCTGATCGGGACCCACGCGCTCGTGCAGGAGGGCGTGATCTTCAAGCGGCTCGGGCTGGCGGTGGTGGACGAGCAGCACCGCTTCGGCGTGGTGCAGCGGGCGACGCTCCGGAGGAAAGGGGAGAGCCCGGACGTGCTCGTGATGACGGCGACCCCGATCCCGCGCACCCTGGCGCTGACGCTGTACGGGGATCTCGACGTGTCGGTACTGGACGAGATGCCTCCAGGGCGGCAGCGCGTGCTGACGGCGATCCGCGACGAGACGGAGCGGCCGGGGGTGTACGCCTTCCTGCGCCAGGAGATGCAG
Source organism: Candidatus Rokuibacteriota bacterium (assembly GCA_016184305.1). Lineage (GTDB taxonomy): Bacteria > Methylomirabilota > Methylomirabilia > Rokubacteriales > CSP1-6 > UBA12499. The sequence goes on from JACPCX010000004.1 coordinate 4,837, forward strand.
GCGCGGCGGCAGATCTACGTCGTCTATCCGCTGGTGGAGGAATCGGAGGCCACCGACCTGCGCGCGGCCACCGAGATGGCCGCGCGGCTCCGGCGCGAGATCTTCCCGGACTTCCGGGTGGGCCTGCTCCACGGCCGGATGAGCGCCGCGGAGAAGGATCGCGTGATGGCAGAGTTCAGGGCGGGCGTCATCCAGCTCCTGGTCTCCACGACCGTCATCGAGGTGGGCATCGACGTCCCCAACGCCACGATGATGGTGGTGGAGCACGCCGAGCGCTTCGGGCTGTCCCAGCTCCACCAGCTCCGCGGGCGCGTGGGCCGCGGCCCGTGGAAGAGCTACTGCGCCCTCATGACCCAGGGGGCCTCCGACGACGCCAGGCGCCGGCTGGCCGCGATGGTCGCCACCAACGACGGCTTCCGCATCGCCGAGGCCGATCTCGAGCTCCGCGGCCCGGGCGACTTCTTCGGCACCCGCCAGTCGGGGCTGCCCGAGTTCCGGGTGGCCGACCTGCTCCGCGACGGGGCCATGCTCGAGGAGGCGCGGAAGGAGGCCTTCGCGCTGGTGGCCGCCGACCCGAACCTCCTCCGGCCCGAGCACCGGGGCTTGCGCGCCGACCTGCTGGCCCGCTGGCGCGGAAAGCTCGACCTGGCGAGCGTCGGCTAAGGGAAGGAAAGCCCAGAATGCGAGTCATCGCGGGCGCCCTCAAGGGACGCCGGCTCACCACGCCGCGCGGGCGGACCACGCGGCCCACCTCCGACCAGGTGCGGATCGCCTGTCTCGACACGCTGATGCCGTTCCTGCCGGCGGGCCCGTTCCTGGATCTTTTCGCGGGGGCGGGCGGCGTGGGAATCGAGGCCCTGTCGCGCGGCGCGCCCTCGGCTACGTTCGTCGAGCGGGAGGCGATGGCCCTTCGCGCCCTCAGGGAGAACGTCGAGAGCCTGGGCCTGGCGGAGCGCGCCCGGGTGGTGCGCGACGATGCCGTGGTTGCGGTCGAGCGGCTCGGCGCGGCGGGCGAGCGCTTCGCGGTGGCGTTCCTCGATCCGCCCTACGAGTCGCCGCGCGCCCTGCCGACCCTCGAGCGCCTGGCCGAGGGCGCCTGTCTCCTGCCGGGGGCGGTGGTGGTGCTGCAGCATGCGACGAAGGCGCCGCCCGTCTCGGCCCTTGGCGTGCTCGC
>JACPCX010000005.1:0-5991 GCA_016184305.1 Candidatus Rokuibacteriota bacterium
CGATCTGGAGCCGCCGCTCCGCTACCACATGGCCGTGGAGGGCAAGGGCGGGCCGGGTTTCGTCCGCGGCCAGGCCTCCATGGAGCTGTCCGACACGGACGGGGGCACGCGGGTCAGCTACAGCGCGGATGTCCAGGTGGGCGGCCTGATCGCGAGCGTGGGTCAGCGGATGCTCGGCGGCGTGTCGAAGCTCATGCTGGACCAGTTCTTCAGTCGCATGACCGAGCTGCTCGCCGCGCAGAAGTGAGACGAGTGGCCGATCAGGACGACTAGCCTCCTCCTGCTGGCTCTCGTCGTGCTGGCCGCGGCGCCGGCCACGGCAGCGGACCCGACGCCGGGAGAGTGTTCGGGGGCCGGGGGTGCTTCCGCGTCGCGCTGCCTGTACCGTTCGATGCTGCCGAGCGCCGGGCTCGTGGCCGAGTGCGAGTCGGACGCCCGGTGCCGCGTCGGCTACTACGCGGGCAGCCCGACGAAGGCCACATGGCTCGCCCCGCCCCCAGGCCTCGCGACGCTTCCCAAGCCCCAGGTGATCTGGCACTCCGCCACGTTTGCCGAGGCGCGCTTCGACTGCGGGCGCCCCTGCTCGGTGAGCTACTTCTTCGAGGCGCGGCGGCACTTCATCTCGCAGCCGCGCTGGTTCGTGCTGGACGTGGATCTCCGGCGCCAGCTCCTGGCCGCGGCGGAGGAGCGGGCCCTGGTGGTCCGGCAGATCTTCTCCGGCCGCGAGGTGGCGCGGATCGAGCGCCCCTGGTCGCAGGCGGGCTGGCTGGGCGAGGTGGTGATCACGCTCCGCTTCGATCCCGACGGCCGCCTCTCGTTCACCTGGCTCCGGGGCAGCGAGCGGACGCCGGTCAGCGAGCGCGTATCTATTCCGTCGATCCCCCGCTGAGCGCGGAAGGCGCGGAAGGGGTCAGGTCTTGCATTCCAACAAGCGCCCCTTGGGCGAGTGAGCGAGTGTGTGATTGCAAGACCTGACCCCGACCTCCGATCTACTCGCGGAGCGCGAGGGTGAGCGGGAGCGTGGCGAAGACCATGATGCCCACGATCCCCAGCGTGAGCGCGACGCCTCCCCAGTCGCTGACGAGGCCGTAAACGAACGGGGAGAGCGCCGAGGCGCTGATCCCGACGGTGTAGAAGATCGCGTAGCTCCTCCCGCGCCGGTCCGCGTGCACGAGGTCGGCCACGCTCCCGTAGAGCACCGACGACGTCCCGTTGAGCGCGATCCCGAGCGCCGGGAGCACCACGAGGCAGGCCCCGAGCGGCAGGCGCAGCAGCAGCAGGATGCCGAGTCCCGTGGCCGCCTCCGTGATCACGACCGTGCGGATGACCCCGATGCGCTCGGCCAGGGCCCCGCAGGCCAGCTTGCCCGCCGCCCCCCCCGCGAAGGTGAGCATCAGGGCGAAGCCCACCGCCTGCACCGTGGAGCCCTTGGCGATGAGGAGGAAGGGCAGGAAGGTGAGGAAGGCGGTGCGTGTGGAGTTGTCCACGGTGTGGATGGCCGAGAGCGCCCCGAAGCCGCGCCGATCGCGGATGCCCCAGCCCGGGGCCGCAGCGCCGGTTTCCCCGCCGCCGTCTGCCGGTGCCGCCGGCGCGTCCCCGACGCGGAGGGCGGTGAGGGCCGCCAGGATCAGCGCCGCGGCCACGAGGCCCACCAGCGCATAGCCCCGCGTCGCCCCGCGCCAGCCCACCCATGTGGCGGCCAGGGCCACGGTGGCGGGCACGACCACCTTGCCGAGATCGCCGGAGAAGTTGTAGGTGCCGAGCGCCACGCGCCGCGGCCCGCGCTCGTAGGCCTTCGAGACGAGCGACGAGGAAAGCGGGTGCTGGACGGAGGAGCCCAGGCCCGCCAGGAGGAGGCAGCCGAGGAGCCCGACGAAGCCTCCCGCAAAGCCCGCCGCGAGGAATCCGAGCGCGGTGATCACCGTGCCCGCGACGAGCAGCCGCGCCTCGCCCCAGCGCTCGGCGAGCAAGCTCGACGGCAGCTGGAACCCGGCCATCCCTCCGCTGTACGCGGTCTTCAGCAGCCCCACCTGAGTGAAGGAGAAACCGAACTCGCCAGTCCAGATCGGGAAGAGCACGTAGAGGATGTCGGAGAAGCCGTCGTGGATGAAGTGCGTGGCGGAGGCGACGCCGAGCACGGCCGGCGGGCGGCGGGTCATGGACGCGACATCGACGCTGCGGACGCGGACGCATGCACCAGCGCCTCGAGCGTCCGGCGAAGTCGCGGGTGGCCATCCATCAGCCGCACGTAGACGGCCTCGCTCGTGTCGCCCTTGGCGCGGATCATGCGGAGAAGGCTCCGGCGCTCCAGCGCCGGCCAGCGGGAGAGATCGGGAACCAGCGACAGCACGAGCGCCCAGCGCTCGAAGGCCGCCCGCGCCGGCCGCGGCCACCTGCGCCAGCCCGAAGCGCCGAGCGCCCGTGACACGCGGCTCGTCGCCTCCCGGACGGCCGCGGCCCGGTCCCCGGCGAAGCGGCTCGCGATGTGCTGGGTGGCGAGCGTGGCGAGCTGGCCCGCCCTGACCCGGCCCTCGGGCCGGCGGCTCGCCCCGGGGAGCCGCAGGCACATCTCGCCGCGCACGAGCCGCCGCAGCACCGGCAGCGGCGAGCGGTAGGCGCGGTCGCGGGCGATCTTCTCCTGCTCCCGGGCCGCGAGGGCGAGCACTTCCGGGTCGTGGGGCCGGAAGCCCAGGCGGGAGTAGAAGTAGAAGGCGCCGGAGCGGAGGGCTTCGGCGTTCCCGTGGCCGATCTGGTAGGGATCCACGACCACGGCGCGGATCCCGAACACGTGGTGGAAGACGCTGAGCACCTGGCCGAGGACGAGGCGCGACTCTCCCTGCCTGAACGATTCGAAGATGTTGAAGCCGAATTCCATGGTCTCGAACAGGCCCCAGGCGCCACCATAGCCGACCGGGACGCCGTTCCGGAGCGCGAAGAAGGCGTAGTAGCCCTCGAAGGGGAGCCGCCAGTCGGGATCGAGGCCGATGAGCGCCACCGTGAGCCCGCGGCCGCAGTCGGCCAGGAGGACGTCGTCCCGGTTGGGATGGGAGAAGGCGTGCAGCTCCCGCGCCCGGGTGGCCATGGCCAGGCGCGCCGCCTCGATCAGCGCGTCCGCCTGCCGGCGCGGCGCCCGCCAGAGCCGCGCTGGAGGCGCGCCGGCCGCGCGGACCAGGTCGAAGCCCGGCGCCGGCGGCACGGGCGAACCGAAAAACGGCAGATCGAAGGGAAGGCGAGCACCGGTGCGCGACCCTGTGAAGGTCCGGAGCCTCCACCGGATCGGCAGCCCCAGGCCTTCGAAAAGCCAGTCGCTGATCTCGTCGGGCAACACGGCCCGCTCGAATAGCTCCACCAGCACCTGCAGATCGCTCAACCGCCGGCCCCCCTTGGCCGCGCGGATCCACTGGCGCCAGCCGAGGCCCCCCTCGGTGAACGTGTCCTCCTCGGCCTTGGCCACGAGCAGGGTGAGCACGTCCTCGAGGCGCTCGTTGTCGTCGAAGTCGGCCCACACGACGTCCACATGCCGCGGGTAGCGCGAGGCGAGCCAGCGCGCCATGGGCAGCCCGAATGGGTAGTCGAGGCTCGAGCCCACGATCCCCGAGTCGTCGAGCCGCCTCCGGGCGGCCGCGTCGAGACGGCTCACCCGGGCCGGGAAGGCCGCGAGCGCCTCGTCCACACGGGTGAGCACCTCCCGATCGTCGGGATAGGCCTGGAGCAGGCACAGCGCCTCGTGGAAGCGGAGCAGCCCCTGCGGCCGCGCGATGCGGCGGCCGGCGAGCGCGTCCAGCAGGCGGATCTTCTCCGCGCGGTCCTCGGGGGAGGAGCGGGGAGCGATGGCGGCGAGGGCCTCGACGAGCGCCCGGGCCCGCGGGCTCGCCTCAGGCGCCGAGGCCGGCAAGGAACTCGAGCACGGCGCGGTTGAAGGCTTCGGGCTGATCCCGGTTGGGGAAGCGACCGGCGGGCGAGAGCAGGACGCGCTCGGCGTGCGTGATCGTCTTGGCCATGATCCGCATGGGGCCGAGGGAGGGATCCTCGTCGCCGCAGACCAGGAGCGTGGAGACGGCGATCTCGGGCAGGGGCTCCGTGATGGAGTCCATCTGCAGCGGCGCCCGGAGGGCGGTGGCGGAGCCGATGGGCGTGAGCATCCGGTACATGGCGAAGACGTCCTCGCGGGCCCCCGGATCGAGCGTGATCCGTCCTGACACGTTGGGGTTGGAGGCGATGGAGTCGATCCTCACGCCGTCGGTCGTCGTGACGTGCGCCATGCGTGCCTTCCCCTCGGCGCCTGCGCCGGGGGCCCCGGCGCCGCGGGTCGATGGGACAGGGAGACTCCCATGGAACGGTCCTTCGCCGCCGAAGTCAAGCAGCTGGCCCTGGGGGAGGGGCACATCCTCCATGGCGAAGGGATCCTGGCCAAGGAGAAGGAGGCCGGGCGACCGTTGAAGCCGGTGATCGACAGCACGACTTCCGCCAGGCGATGTTGCGCAGCAGAGCACCGCGCAGTATCTCAAGGCGTTGGCCCACGTGGACGACCCCACCCCTGGGCTCCGGGGGCTGGACCCCATCACCTCCAAGAGGGTCTCTCACCGGGTGGCCGTCATGGGGCGCGGGCCCGGGAGAGCGCTTGCGCTCGGGTGATGGTGCCCGGACAATGTTTCACGGCTGAAGCGGACCGAACGCCCCCTCATCCGTTGCCACCCGGGTCGAAGGAGGCCACACCCTGACAACGAAGCGCCTTGACGTGTCGCTCGCGCTCTTGATCGGCCTCATCGGCCTTGTCGCCATGGCCGGGCGGGGAGAAGCGCAGGGCATCGTGCTCCAGCCCCTCGCCACCGGCCTTCCCAACCCCCTCGGCATCGCCAATGCCGGGGACGGCTCCGGCCGCCTGTTCATCGTGCTTCAGGGGGGGCAGATCCTTATCCATGACGGCGCCACGGTCCTGCCCGACGAGTTCCTCGACATCACCGGGTTGGTGACGTGCTGCGGCGAGCGAGGGCTGCTGGGCCTCGCCTTCCACCCGGACTACGCGTCGAACGGGTACTTCTATGTGAACTACATCAACACCGGCGGAAGCACGGTGATCGCGCGCTACACGGCGGCGCCGCCGAACTCCAATGTGGCCGACCCCACGTCGGCCAAGATCATCCTGACGATCGCTCAGCCCAGCTTCACCAACCACAAGGGCGGCCAGCTCCAGTTCGGGTCCGACGGCTACCTCTACATCGCCACCGGAGACGGCGGCGGCGCGGGCGACCCCAACAACCGCGCCCAGACCCTCGGCGACCCGCTCGGAAAGCTCCTCCGCATCGACGTGAACGTGCCCGAGGACGGCCCGGCCTATGCGGTCCCGCCCACCAACCCGTTCGTGGACACGCCGGGGGCTCGGCCGGAGATCTGGGCCCTGGGGCTCCGCAACCCCTGGCGGTTCACGTTCGATCGGCTCACCGGCGACCTCTTCATCGCGGATGTCGGCCAGAACGTTCGCGAAGAAGTGAACTACCAGCCGGCGGGCAGCGCGGGTGGTCAGAACTACGGGTGGCGGCTCATGGAGGGCAGTCTCTGCTTCAACCCGTCCACGAACTGCGACGACGGGGACCCGGTCCTGACCTTGCCGGTGCTCGAGTACGACCATTCCCTCGGGTGCTCGATCACCGGAGGCTACCGGTATCGCGGAACCCAGATGCCCTCCCTCACCGGCGCGTATTTCTATGCGGACTTCTGCAGCGGCCGGATCTGGGGCGGCACGCAGACCGGGCCGACGAGCTTCACAACCACGCTCCTTCTCGATACGGCGCTGAACATCAGCACGTTTGGCGAGGATGAAGCGGGCGAGCTCTATCTCACGCATCTTGACGAGACCAATGGGGCCGTCTACCGGATCGTGGCGCCGGCAGACGGCGAGATCATCATCGACAACGGCACCCCCGGCACGAGCTTCACCGGCTCCTGGTGCGTCTCGAGCGGCACCGGCTCGTTCGGGAGCAACTCCCTTTT
>JACPCX010000006.1:0-5985 GCA_016184305.1 Candidatus Rokuibacteriota bacterium
GGCCACGCGATCCCAGCGGTCCGGGACGGGGGTCGCCATGATGACCGTGCACCCCGGTTTGCCCACCGCCTCGATGAGGCCGCCCAGATAGCCGAGCCCGGAGGAGATGAGGGTCAGGATCGGGTTGACGTGAGAGAAGGCGGCGTAGGGGCTGAAGTCCGGGACGCCGTACACGAGGACGTCGAAGCGCTCGAGAGCGAGATCGCGACGGGGCGGGAACAGCCCCGCCAGCGTCTCCAGCACGTCCCGCCGCGTCTCGTCCACGCCGCCTGCCACCACCTTGCCCACGCGATGGGCGTCGGCGAGCACCGTGTCGATCTTGAAGATGCGCCGGCCCAGCCGCCGCTCCAGGTGCGCGCCCATCTCGTTGAGCACGGTGTGCATGCGGTTGTTGTGCACCGCCATGGACATGCCGTCCGGGGTGTGGGTGATCCGGATCGACCTGTAGGTGGACAGTCCCACGCACACCGACTTCCAGCCGCCGGAGAAGCCGCGGTTGTAGCGGGCGTTGACATAGACGGTGAGGTCGGACTCGACGACGAGCCGGTGCACCTCCACCTCGTAGCCGTGCTCGGGGGTCCGCCCCAGGTTCACCATCAGGGCGGGGTCCTCGGCGTCGTGGCAGATGAGCCGCGAGCCGAACTCCGCCACGAGATCGGGGCCGATGAGCCGGGCCAGCTCCGCGGGGCGGAACATGCGGTGCAGCGCATTGGCGCAGATGAGCGCCATGTTCCGGCGCGGCACGCCGGCCGCCTCGAGCTCCCGGAGCACGGCCTCGATGGCGACGCCGCGGATGGGGCCGTAGGAGGCCACGGTGGCGTCGTCGAAGGCGATGGTGACGGAGGCGCCGGGCCTGACGAGCTCGCCGATGCGCGGCAGGCCGAGCGGCGCCTGGAGCGCGCGCTCCACGGCCGCCGGCAGGTCCTCGACGGGCGGCAGCGCGGCGATCTCCGCGTTGGAGAGGATGCGCGTCCGCGCGGGCAGCGTGGCCTCGACAGTTCGGTCACCGTAGGGCAACTCGACCTTCATCGGCTGGGCCTCCCTGTGTCTACTTCAGCGACCGCGGGCGCCACGGCGAGCTTCCCCCCGATTTCACCGCCCGCGTCGGGCGCTTCTTCGCCGTCCATCTCGCGGAGCGGCCTGGCGGTGCTCTCTCGTCGGCCCGTCGAGCTCGATCGCGTTGCCCCCCGCTCCCTATGATGTAGCGGCTCATGACGGGGTCCTCCGCGACGGGGACGTGGCTGGTTGCGGCCAGGGTAGTCCGAGCGGCGCCCGGGTGTCAAACCCGCGGGGGGCGTGGGCGCCCCGTTTCCCGTTGACAGGCTCTCGCCGCCGGTGTTACGAAGGCGGTGCTCGCGCGGGGAAGCGTTCTTCCATGCCGAACACGTCACCATCGATTTCGCCGTCGCCGCCCAGGTCGAAGGACAAGGCCGTCCTCCGGTCCGTCACCTGCGCGCTCGCCCTCCTGGGGGTCAGGTCTTGAAATCCGACACGCAGCCCCGGGCCCAGCGCCGTTGCGCTCCCGGCGGCACACGATGACCAGTGCCCTGACCATTATCCGAATGAGAGACCGCGTCCCTGCCGACCGATGTCGTAATGCAAGACCTGACCCCTAGGATCTTTTTGACCCAGCCGGTGCCGGAGAGCGCGGCGGCGCGCCTGCGCGGGCTGGGCGCCGTCGAGATGAATCCCGACCCGCTGCACATGGTGACGAAGGCGGAGCTGATCGCCGCGCTCCAGCGGAACGAGTACCTGGTCTGTCTCCTCCACGACCGCGTGGACGCCGAGGTCATTGGCGCCAGCCCGCGGCTCAGGCTCATCGCCTCCATGGCCATCACGCCGGCGGGGGTCGACGTGGCGGCGGCCACGGCCCGGCGCATCCCGGTGACCACGATCCCGCCGCTCGTCACCGAGGCCACCGCCGACCTGCACTGGGCGCTGCTGCTCGCCGTGGCCCGGCGCGTGGTGGAGTCCGACCGGGGGCTCAGGACGGGCCTTTTCCCCGGCTCGCAGTCGCTCTTCTATGTCGGCGGCGAGGTGCACGGGAAGACGCTGGGGATCATCGGGCTCGGGCGCATCGGCGAGGCCGTGGTGCGGCGGGCCCAGGGGTTCGGCATGCGGGTTCTCTACACCAAGCGCCAGCGGCTCGCGCCGGAGCGCGAGGCCTCGCTGGGGGCGGCCTACCGGAGCCTGGACGATCTGCTGCGGGAGTCGGACTTCGTGTCGGTTCATGTCGCGCTGACGCCGGAGACCACCCATCTGATCGGGGCAAGGGAACTGGGGCTGATGCGGCCGTCGGCCTTCCTGGTGAACACCGCCCGCGGTCCCATCGTGGACGAGCAGGCCCTGGTGCGCGCCCTCGAGAGCGGGCAGATCGCAGGCGCCGCGCTCGACGTCTTCGAGCACGAGCCGCGCGTCGAGCCCGGGCTCATCGCCCTTCCCAACGTGGTACTGACGCCGCATATCGGCAGCGCGGCGCGCGACACCCGCGCGCACATCGCGGGCATCGTGGCCGACAACGTGGCGGCGGTCATCGAGGGCCGGCGGCCGCCGAACCTCTACAACCCGGAGATCGACGGCTAAGCCCCTGATGGAGTTCTGGGTCATCCAGACGTTCAACGGGCTGTCCTACGGGGCCTTGCTCTTCCTCCTGGCCAGCGGACTGTCGCTGATCTTCGGCGTCATGCGCATCGTGAACCTGGCTCACGGCTCCTACTTTCTCCTCGGCGGCTACGTCGGGCTGTCCGTCGTCTGGCGGACGGGCAGCTTCGCCCTGGCGATGCTGGCCGGCGGACTGGCCGTCGCCCTCATCGGCGTGGGGATGGAGCGACTCTTCCTCCGCCGTCTGCAGAAGCAGGAGCTGGCCCAGGTGCTGATGACCATGGGGTTCGCGCTCATCTTCCAGGACCTGGCCCTGCTGATCTGGGGGGGCGATCCGTACTCGATCCCCACCCCGGCCTGGCTCACGGGCTCGCTCCGCGCAGGTGATCTCGTCTTCCCCCGCTACCGCCTGTTCGTCATCGCGGTGGCCGCGGCCATCGCGCTGGTCCTCTGGCTATTCCTCGAGCGGACGCGCGCCGGCGCCGTCATCCGCGCCGCCGTGGATGACGCGGAGATGGCCCGCGGCGTCGGCATCAACGTCGCGGCCGTCTCCATGGAAGTGTTCGCCCTGGGCGCCTTCCTCGCCGCCCTCGGCGGGGTCGTGGGCGGGGGGTTCATCGGCGTCTACCCCGGCTCGGACTTCGAGATCCTTCCCTACGCGTTCGTCGTGGTGATCGTCGGCGGGCTTGGCAGTCTGGAGGGCGCCATCGTCGGCAGCCTGCTCGTCGGCCTTCTGGACAACTTCGGCAAGGCCCTGTTCCCCGAGCTCTCGTACTTCACGCTGTTCGCCCCCATGGCCGTGATCCTGGCGCTCCGGCCCACGGGGCTCTTCGGGCGGGCATGATGCCGGGCGCCGCGCGGCGGGGCGGGTGGGTGGTGGCAGGGCTCGGCGCGGCCGCCGTCCTGCTCGCGGCGGCTCCCCTGTTCCTCCCCTCCTACCCGCTGACGCTCCTCACCCAGGCCCTGATCTACGCCATCTTCGCCATGAGCCTCGACATCCTGCTCGGATACACGGGCCTGCCGTCGCTCGGGCATGCCGCCTACTTCGGGGTGGGGGCCTATGCGGTGGCCATCCTGGAGACGGAATTCCGCGCGGGGTTCTGGACATGCCTGGTCGCGGCGGTGGCGGCCGCGATCCTCGCCGGCGCCCTCTTCGGCCCCCTGGCCATCCGCGCGGTCGGGACCTACTTCCTGATGATCACCCTGGCCCTCGGCATGCTGGTCTGGGGCCTGGCGTTCCGCTGGGTCTCGGTGACGAAGGGGGACAATGGCATTTCCGGACTCGAGCGCCCCACGCTGGGCCCCTGGTCCTTCGCCGATCCGACGGCGTTCTACTTCCTGAGCCTCGCCACCTTCGTCGTGTCGGCGGCCTGCCTGGTCGTCGTCGTCCGGTCTCCCTTCGGCATGAGCCTCATGGGGATCCGCGAGAGCGAGGCGCGGATGCGGAGCCTCGGCTACAACGTGTGGCTGCACAAGTACCTGGCCTTCATGCTGGCGGCGGCCTTCGCCGGCGTCGCGGGCTTCCTCTGGGCCTACTACAACGGCTTCGTGAGCCCGGTGGACGTGCAGCTCGTGACCTCGGTCGAGGCCCTCCTGATGGTCGCGCTCGGGGGGTCGGGGACTCTCGTGGGTCCGGCGCTGGGCGCGGGCCTCATCGTCTTCCTCAAGAACTTCGTGAGCGTGTACACCAAGCGCTGGCTGCTCATCCTGGGCGGCGTGTACATCTGCGTGATCCTGTTCGCCCCCGGCGGCATCATCGGGGCGCTGAAGCGAAGGCCGCGGTAGGCCGGCATGAGCGACGTGCAGGCGCTCAACCTCACGGGCCTCTCGAAGGTGTTCGGGGGGCTCCACGCCGTCGCGGGCGTCGATCTCTCCGTGCGGCCGGGGGAGCGGCGCGCCATCATCGGGCCCAACGGGGCGGGGAAGACCACGCTCTTCAATCTCATCAGCGGGGACCTGATGCCGTCAGGCGGCCGGATCGTCCTCTTCGGCCACGACGTGACGCGGCTGCCGTCCTTCCGGCGCGCGGCGCTGGGTCTCGCGCGCACCTTCCAGATCACCACCCTGTTCCCGAGCCTCAGCGTGCTGGAGAACATGCTGCTGGCCGCCCAGGCCCTGGAGCGGACCAAGCTCATGTTCCACAGGCCGCTCGGCTCCTACGGCCACCTCTACGCGCGCGCCCGCGCCGTCCTCGAGTCCGTGGACCTGGCTGGCAAGGAGGGGGAAACGGTCAAGACCCTCTCGCACGGGGAGCAGCGCCAGCTCGAGGTGGCCCTCGCTCTGGCCGGTCGCCCGCGGCTGCTCCTGCTGGACGAGCCCACGGCCGGGCTGTCTCCGGCCGAGTCGCAGATGATGGCGGCGCTGCTCCGGACCCTCGACCCCGCCATCACCATCCTCATCATCGAGCACGACATGGACGTGGCCTTCGGCCTGGCCGACCACGTGATGGTGCTGCACAATGGGCGGGTCATCGCCGACGGGAGCCGGGAGGAGGTCAAGGCGAACCCGCTGGTGGCCGAGATCTACCTGGGGACCGAATGATGCTCGAGGTCGAGGAGATCCACACCTATTACGGGGAGAGCCATGTCCTCCAGGGCGTCTCCCTGAGCGTCGCCCGCGGGCAGGTGGTGGCGCTCCTCGGGCGCAACGGCATGGGCAAGACGACCTTGATGCGCTCCATCATCGGCTTCACGCCGCCCCGATCCGGACGCGTGGCATTCGGCGGCGCCGAGATCACGCGGATGAGCTCCGATCGCATCGTGGGGATGGGGATGGCGCTCGTCCCGCAGGGGCGGCGGATCTTCCCGTCGCTGACGGTGCTCGAGAACCTGACCGTGGCGGCCCGGGCCCGTGCGGGCCAGGGGTGGAACCCGGACCGGGTCTTCGCGCTCTTCCCGAGGCTCTCGGAACGGCTGACCCACCGGGGGAACAAGCTCTCCGGTGGGGAGCAGCAGATGCTCGCCATCGGCCGGGCCCTCATGACCAACCCGGCGCTGCTCCTGATGGACGAGCCCACCGAGGGGCTGGCGCCGCTCCTCGTCCGCGAGGTGGGCCGGGCCCTGGCCGAGCTGAAGGCACAGGGCCTCTCGATCCTCCTGGTCGAGCAGAGCCTTCCCTTCGCCCTCAAGGTGGCCGACCATGTCAATGTGCTGAGCCGCGGCCGCGTCGTCCACTCGGGGCCGCCCGCGGAACTGTGGGCGAACGAGGAGGTCAAGTCCCGCTACCTGGGGCTCTGAGTTCAGCGGCGCCACGGGCTCGCTGCCCGGGGGCGCGAAAGGAGACCAACATGCGAAGGACGCTGAGGATCGTCGCGCTGGTCGTCGCGGGGCTGCTGTTTCTCCCGAGCACCGCAGCCTGGGCGCAGAAGGGGCCCATCAAGGTGGG
>JACPCX010000219.1:0-1398 GCA_016184305.1 Candidatus Rokuibacteriota bacterium
TAGACGTTCTCGGCGAGCACCTTCCGGAAGCGGTTGAAGAGCCGCCGGTCACCCACGAGGGAGCGCGCCTGCTGCATGGAGGTGCGGCTCGTGAAGTCGGTGCGCGCCATGGCGAGGCAGTCGGGGAGGCTTCGCACGGAGTGCCCGACCTGCAGCCCCAGGTCCCACAGCGTGTAGAGCAGCCCCTGGGTGGCGCGCTGGACCATGGGCCCCAGGTCTCCGTCGTAGATCACCATGAGGTCGAGGTCGGAGAGCGGGTGGAGCTCGCCCCGGCCGTAGCCACCGAGCGCCACGAGCACCATGGACGCCGGAGGCGCGCCCTCGTTCTTCGCGTCCTCGACGGCCAGGCGGTAGAGCGTGGAGAGGAAGCCGTCCATGAAGGCCGCGTAGGCCTGGACGGACTGCTGGCCGGAGGCCCCGCCGAGGTGGGCCGCCCGGAGGAAGTCGACATTGGAGGTGAGGTGCTGGCGGAGGAGCTCGAGGCGAAGGCGCCGGCGGCGCTCGGCCCGCTCGGCCGGCGCGCCCTCGAGACCCTTCTCAGCCTGGGCCTCCACCCGACGCACCTGGCGAAAGAGCTCCCCCGGCATGGCGAAACGGTACATGGCGCGGACCGAGGCTGTCAAATGTGGCGCGGACGTGGACCACCGGATACAATGGCTCGCCATGCGACGGCTCTGGCGCGCGGTACTCGATCAGGTGACCCCGTACGACGCGGGCCCATCGCTCGAGGAGCTCGAGCGGACGCTCGCGATCGACGGCCTCGTGCGGCTCTCCGCCAACGAGAGCCCGCTGGGCCCCGCTCCCACCGTCATCGAGGCGCTGCGTCGGGAGGCCCGGCGCGCCCACCTCTATCCTGACGGGGGCGCCACGGCCTTGCGGACGGCCCTGGCGCGGACGCTCCGCGTGGAGCCCGAGTGGCTGATCGCCGGCAACGGGGCCGACGAGATCGTGTCGTTCATCGCCCGCGCGGCGCTCGACCCGGGGGACGAGGTGCTGATCCCCCACCCGTCCTTCGAGCCCTACGCGACGGAGGCCATGCTCGGCGGCGGCGCCGTCGTGCGGAGCCCGCTGGCCGGCTACCGGACCGACCTCGACGACATGCGCCGCCGCGTCACGCCACGCACGAAGGTCGTCTTCGTCTGCACGCCGCACAACCCGGCCTCGACCATCGTCCCGGCCGGCATGCTCCTGCGCTTCCTCGAGGGGCTCGGCGACGATGCGCCCATCGTCGTGGTGGACGAAGCGTATCGCGACTTCTGTGACGACCCGGACACGCCAGATGGAGTGGCGCTCGCGCGCCGCTTCCCCACCGTGATCGCCATGCGGACCTTCTCGAAGATCGCGGGGCTCGCGGGGTTGCGGGTGGGCTACGCCATCGCGCGGCCGGAGATCATCGAC
>JACPCX010000007.1:0-5924 GCA_016184305.1 Candidatus Rokuibacteriota bacterium
CGATGTCGAGGGAGTCGCACCGCGCCTCGATTCTGTCTCCAGAGCCGGCCCGCCGCGCTTGCAGCCTCGACGTCGATGGGCTCGAACTGCACGCCCAGGAGGGAGAGCGCCTCAAGGAAGGCCTCGTCGCTCGGGAAGTGCGCCCGCACCTCGGCCCATACCACCTCGCAGGCCACCAGGGCGCCCGCATCGTAGGCCCTCCGGAGCGCCTCCCGCGACTGCCGCCCGAAGCGGGCGTCCGCGCCGAGCACGTCGAGGAGCACCGAGGAATCGACCGCTGTCTTCATCGAGTCCGCGTGCGGGCGCGGCGCCGGACCGCGGGTGTCCGCGCCGGCCGGGGCCCGCGCATCTCGTCGATAAGGGCATCCACGGGCTTCGAGAGCGTGAGCCTGCCGAACACCTGGTCCACGGGGTGGGCGCCGCGACCACCCTTCTGCACGAGAACGCCGCCCGCCGTGAGCTGGAACTGCACCGGCGTGCCGGCGACGAGGCCCAGCGCCTCGCGGACCTTGACCGGCAGGGTGATCTGACCCTTGGAGGAAATAATGCTCTTCATGTGCCCATCGTCAAGCTCTTTACCAAGAAAGTCAAGCATGGCTCTCTCTCCCGCCGCCCCCCTGAACCCCGCTCTGCGCGGCAGGGGCAGGATCGGTGACCGTCGCGCGGTGCGCGTCCGCGACTTCCACGACGAGGGCCCGCCGTCGGAGGAGGCGGAGGGAGCCCGGGGCCCGGAGAGGTGCCAGAGGCCTTCGTCGCCTGGAAGGATCCGGCGCCGCCGGCTCGTCTGGGCGGCTCCTGGGGGGGACAAGCAAACGCTGCGGGAGACCCCTTCTTGGGCCGTGAAGCTGGCCGGACCCGATCGGCCCCGTCACTCGGGGCGCGGCCGTGGCACGCTGACTCGATCTCCCGCCGTCGATCCCGGTCAATGGAGCGCCTCGCGAGGGATGGATCGCGGGGCGCGCCACCGGCGGAGGCTCAGGGGCGGGCGGCGTCGACGAGCGCGGAGAAGAGCCGCCGGGCGGCGTCGAAGCGGGAGACCATCTCCTCGGGGTGCCACTGAACCGCGAGGACGAAGCGCTCGGGGTCGTCCAGCTCGACGCCCTCGATGATCTGGTCCGGGGCCCAGGCCACCGGGATGAGGCCCTGGCCCAGGGCCTTCACGGCCTGATGATGCATGCTGTTCACCTCGACCTCGTCCGCTCCCAGGACTGTCGCCAGGCGGCTGCCCTGAAGCACCGTCACCTTGTGGCTGGGCTGATCTCGCGGCGCCTCCTGGCTGTGGCGCAGCTCGGTTCCCGGATCCGTGCCCAGGTCCTGGTGGAGGGTCCCCCCCAGCGCCACGTTGAGGATCTGGATGCCGCGGCAGATGGCGAGCACCGGGAGAGGGCGGTCGAGCGCCATCCGGACGGCGGCGGTCTCCAGCGCATCGCGCGAGGGCGCGACATCGTAGAGCGTCGAGTGCGGCGCCTCGCCGAAGCGCGCGGGGTCGATGTCCCCGCCGCCCGTGAGCAGGAGGCCGTGAAGCTCGCGCACGATCACGTCGAGCGCCCGGGGGCTGAGCTGCGGCGGGAGCGGCACCGGCACGCCGCCCGCCTGCTGGATCGCATGCAGGTATGTCGAGTTGACGTAGGCGCGCTCGGGCGCCGTGCCGACGGTGATCGACGTGCTCACGCCGATGAGAGGAATGCGGCTCATGGGGGGCATGGTACCATGGCCGCGATGAGCCTCGACGCCGTGCAGTCGCAACGGCAGATGTCGGCCCCCGCCGCCGGGCCGATGACCCAGGTCATGGGGCGCCGCTTCATGGTGTCGGCGGGGCACCCCCTGGCCGCTCAGGCCGCGGCCAGCATCCTGTCGGCCGGCGGCAATGCCATCGACGCTGGTGTCGCCGCCGGGCTTGCCCTCGGCGTGGTCCACCCCGACATGGTGAGCTTTGCCGGCGTGGCGCCGATCCTGGTCCATCTCTCCGCGACTCGGGAGACCTTCGAGGTGACGGGCGTCGGCCCGTATCCGCGAAAGGCGAGCGCGGACTTCTACCGCACCCAGTGCGCCGGCGAGATCCCGCCCGGGGTGCTGCGCACCGTGGTTCCCGCCTCGCCCGACGCCTGGTGCACGGCGCTCGAGCGTTGGGGGACGCTCTCCTTCGCCGAGGTGGTGGCTCCCGCCCTCGAGTGCGCCGAGCACGGCTTTCCGCTCTCCGTCTTCTCCGCTTATCTCATCGGGCGCAGCGCCGATCGCTACCGGCGCTGGCCGTCCTCCGCGGCGCTGTATCTTCCCGGCGATGCGCCGCCCCCGCCAGGGCACCGCTTCGTCCAGGCCGAGCTGGCCGGGACGATCGAGCTGATGGTCGCGGCCGAGCGCAAGGCGCGCGGTCGCGGACGGGCCCGCGCCATTCGCGCCGCGCGTGACGCGTTCTACACGGGAGACGTCGCGCGCCGGATCGTCGAGTTCCACGCCCGCGAGGGCGGGCTCCTGACGCTCGAGGACCTCGCCGACTTCCACGTGGAGGTGGCCGCGGCGCTCAGGACCTCCTTCCACGAGTACGAGGTGGCCACCTGCGGCTTCTCCTGTCAGGGGCCGGTGCTGCTGCAGATGCTCGACCTGCTCGAAGGCTGCGATCTCGCGGCGCTCGGGCACAACTCCCCGGGCGCCCTCCACCTGATCACCGAGGCCATGAAGCTCGTCTTCGCGGACCGGGAGGCCTACTATGGCGATCCGCGTTACGTGAAGGTCCCCGCCGACGGGCTCCTCTCCAAGGTCTATGCCGGGCGCCGGCGGGCCCTGATCCGCGAGGACAGGGCGTGGCCCGATCTGCCTCCACCGGGAGATCCCTACGGGCTCGCGGCAGTGAGGAACGGGGCGCCCACCGTCCCGCTCTCGCCCGAGCGCGGCCATACGGGCGCGCTGGACACGGCGTATGTCGCCGTTGTGGATGCCGAGGGCAACGGCTTCTCCGCCACGCCCAGCGACCCGTCGGTGGATTCTCCGGTGATTCCGGGCGTGGGATGCGTGGTCTCGCCCCGCGGCTCGCAGGGCTGGCTGGTGCCCGGCCACCCCAGCGAGGTCGCTCCCGGCAAGCGTCCCCGGCTGACGCCCGCGCCCGCCATGGCGTTCCGCGGCGGCCGGCTCTTCATGCCCTTCGGCACCCCGGGCGGCGATGTCCAGCAGCAGGCGATGCTGCAGGTCTTCCTCAACATCGCGGTGTTCGGCATGTTGCCCCAGCAGGCCGTGGAGGCGCCCCGGCTTGCCACGCGGAGCTTTCCCGACTCGTTCTGGCCGCACCCCAGCGCGCCCGGCGTCCTCGAGGTCGAGCGGCGCATCCCGCCCGAGACCCGCGCGGCCCTCGCCCACCTCGGGCATGCGGTGACGGAGTGGCCCGACTGGGAATGGCGGGCGGGCGCGGTGTGCGCGGTGGTCGTCGCGCCCGACGGCACTCTGATGGCGGGGGCCGATCCACGCCGGGGCGCCCACGCCATCGGCTGGTAGTGCACACCGCTCGTGACTGGATCGCGGCGCTCGACCTCGCGCCGCATCCTGAGGGCGGCTACTTCAGAGAAACATATCGTTCCTCAGGGCGAATCGACGCCTCCCACCTGCCGCCCCGCTTCGGCGGGGCGCGGTGCTTCTCGACGGCGATCTACTTCCTTCTCGAAGGAACTCAGCGCTCCCTGCTCCATCGAATCAAATCCGATGAAGTCTGGCATTTCTATGACGGCGCCTCCCTCACGCTCTTCCTCATTCTTCCGGGGGGCGATCCGCGGGAGGTGGTGATGGGCCGGGATGCCGGCCGCGGCGAGGTGCCCCAGGCCGTGGTGCCGGCCGGCTCCTGGTACGGCGCCGTCGTCAACGATCCGCAGTCGTACGCCCTCGTGGGCGGCACCGTGGCGCCGGGCTTCGACTTCGACGACTTCGAGCTCGCCGAGCGGACCGGGCTGGTCGCCCTCTACCCCCAGCACCGGGCCCTGATCGAGCGGCTGACGGCGTGAAGCGAGGCAACTTCTTCGCGAATCTCCCCGGCCCGCGGCCGGGCGAGCTGGTCGAGGTCCTGCTCGAAGGCGCTGGGCTCACCCTCGAGCGGATCATCTCCACCGGCCAGGCGACCCCTCCGGGGCGCTGGTACGAGCAGGAGCAGCAGGAGTGGGTCATCCTGCTGCGCGGGAGCGCGGCGCTCCGCTTCGAGGGCGAGGCGGACCTGCTCGTGATGGGGCCCGGCGACTGGGTCGAGATCCCGGCCCATCGCCGCCATCGCGTCGAGTGGACCGATCCCGCCGGCGCGACGGTGTGGCTCGCGCTCCACCACCAGCCGGGTTAACGGGCGGGGAGCGCCACGCCCGAGGGCGCCGGGCGCGCGCTCGGCGCCCTGGCGACGGGCTCTTCCTTGATGGCCAGCGCCAGTCCGGAGGCAAGGAAGGCCAGCACCGAGGCGGAGACGAAGGCCCATGTGTAACCGCCCGTGGCGTCGAAGATCCAGCCACCCACGGCCGCCCCGAGCGCCGCTCCCACCTGGTGCGAGAAGAAGATCCAGCCCGAGAGCGTCCCCACGGAGTAGCGGCCGAAGATGTTCGCGGTCAGCGTGGTGGTGGGGGGGACGGTGGAGATGTAATTGAGGCCGAAGATGGCCGCGAAGATGTGCAGCGAGGGCAGATTCCAGACATAGAGCAGGAAGAGGAGCGACAGGCCGCGCACGCCGTAGTAGAAGGCCAGCGGCCCCTTCCGGCCGAAGCGGTCGCAGATCCAGCCCGACAGCACCGTCCCGAGGATGTTCATGGCGCCCATGATTCCCAGCGCCTGCGCCGCGTGCATCTCGGAAAAGCCGTGCTCGGCCGCGTGGGGCACGAGATGGGTCAGCACGAGGCCGTTGGAGGTGTAGCCGCACACGAAGAAGGTCGCCGCCAGGAGCCAGAAGGCGGGGTACTGCATGGCCTCGGTCACCCCTACATGCCGCTCCGGGAGCGCGTCGCCCGCCCCACCGGCGTGGCCGTGCCCTGCGCCGTAGGGCGCGAGCCCCTTCTGGGCCGGATCGTCCTTCACGAGCCAGAGAGCGAGCGGGACGGCCGTCAGGAAGAGGCTCGCGCCGAGCCAGAGGTAGGAGTTCCGCCAGCCGTGGTTGGCGGTGAGCCACACGGCCAGCGGGATCATCACGAGCTGGCCCCCGGACATGCCCCCGCCCAGGATTCCGAGCACGAGCCCCCGCCGCGACTCGAACCAGCGCGCCGCAATGGTCGCGGCCGTCGCCATGCCCATGCCGCCCGCGCCCACCGCCATCAGGACGCCCGCCGTCACGTAGATATGCCAGAGGCTCGTCACGCGGGAGGACAGCATGGTGCCAATCCCGAGGACGGCGAGTGCCAGGATCATCACGCGACGGGGCCCCCAGCGATCGGCCAGCCAGCCCACCATGGGACCGACGGCGCCGACCAGCAGAAGCGACAGGGCGGCCGCGCCCGAGAGCGAGGCCCGGTCCCAGCCGAACTCCGCCTCCATGGGCTTGATGTACACGCCGAACACCGAGCGGAGGCCGGAGGCGGTGATCATGATGAGCACCACCGCGCCGAGCACGATCCAGCCGTAGTGCAGCTTCCCGCGAGACACGGTCATGTCGGCTCCTTGGAGGCGGGCGATGGGCAGCGGGGACACGATCCCGTGCCCGTTACGATGCGACAGGGCGAGTGGGCGATTCAGCCAGCCCGGAACGGGGAGCGACGATGAGGCGGGCGGGGCGGGCCCCTCCTCACCCACGATACCCCACGGGGTTCGGAGAGACCCGCCCCGCCCGCCTCCTCGTCGCGGTGGTGGCGCCTGCCTTTCCCGCTGGCCCTCCAGATGCTCAGGCGGGGTCGGCGGGGACGTGCTTGCGGAAGACGATCTCGTCGCCGTCGGCGTCGGCCACGATCGTGTCGCCCTCGGCGAACTCGCCCTCGAGC
>JACPCX010000223.1:0-1384 GCA_016184305.1 Candidatus Rokuibacteriota bacterium
CTGTCTCATGAGGGTGACGCCGAGCCGCTCGACTTCGGTCTCCGTCAGCGACCCGCTCTCCATGCGTCGGATCGCCTGCCGCTCCATCAGCTCGTGGAGCAGCTTCACCAGGGTGAGCACGAGCTGCCCGAGACCGTTCTTCACGTCGTCCTGCTCGAGGTTCACCCGGCCGGGTCGGCTCATGCGCGCCGCGCTCCTCCCCATCACGGCCTCGAACTCGCCCAGCGCCCGGGACTCCACGGCTGCCGGTCCCTCAACGGACCTCATCGGTCGCCTCCCCGGTGAAACCGCGAGTGCCCGCGGCGGACCGCCGAGCGGTTTCGATGGACGTCAGGACGACCTGCAGGCCCAGGTAGATCAGGTCGATGTCCGCGACGGAGATGGTGGCCTCCCCGACCAGGACGGCCCCTTTGTTGAGCACTCGATCCAGCGCTTCGCACAGCGTGACCCGCTCGTCGGCGCTGACGTGAAGGGCGCGCGTGGCGTCGGCGGAATGTCGCGCGGCTTCGATCATCGCGGAAGGTACATGGCGCGGCCCAGCTCGCGGAGGCGTTCCTGCCCCTGCGGCTCCCCACGCCGGCAGACCAGGACGGGGTGCACGCGAGGAACGAGGCTGGCGAACTTGTCCTCCACCCGCGACTCCCGGCATCGCAGCGCGCGGCACAGGGGACAGTCGCTCTCCGGCGTGGCCAGGTTGATGAACACGACGGGCGCGCTGACTTCCAACCGCTCGCAAGCGGCGAGAAGGTCCCGCGTCTCCTCGTACGCCATCTCGGTGGGAATCGTGACGGTGTAGAGCGCAGCCCGCCGGGGATCAGCGAGCAACGCGCGGAGCCGCTTGAGGTTCCTGGACAGCCTCACCAGCCTCTCGGAGACTTCGGGCAGGCGGAGCACGTTCCGGTACTTGAGGAGCACTTCGAACAGGACCTTGAGCCACCGGTCGATCAGCTCCGGCATCTCCAGCAGGCGCACCAGATGGCCGGTCGGGGCGGCGTCGAGGACGAGCACGGCGTAGGTGCCGGCGGCGAGGAGCTCCGCCGCGCGGGAGAGGGCCATCACCTCGTCGAGGCCCGGGGGCGAGAGATCGAGGATACGCTCCATCACCTGCCGGTCGAACGTCAGGTCGAGGTTGGGCAGCACGGAAGCGAGGACACGCTCCAGCTCGGCGGCGTACTGCCGCTTCAGGGTCTCGAACTCCGTTCGGGCGTCGATCTCCATGGCCGCGAGCCCGGTGCAGACCCGCGTCGGTTCCGGCCCCACCGTCTCGTCCAGGCAGACCGAGACCGAGGGCGCGGGGTCCGTGGAGACGAGCAGGACCTCCCGATCCGGTCGCTCCGCCGCGAGGCGCAACGCCGTGGCGCAGGCCAGCGTCGTTTTCCCCACT
>JACPCX010000191.1:0-39341 GCA_016184305.1 Candidatus Rokuibacteriota bacterium
GCACCGGCGGGCTGGAGCGCCTACGCCTATAGCTCCACCGCCTCGGGAACCTTCACCATCTCGGCGAGCGGCGACAGCACCACCGTCAGCTTGCCGTAAGGACCGCGGATCGCACGGTACGACCGGTGGGGGAGGGGGCTCATCCCCTCCCCCACCCGAACTTCACGGCCCTCCATGGCCGCCGCGTGGCCGCCGCTTCTGCTTCTCCTCCTGCTGGGCGCGGTGGCCTTCTCCAATGTCCCGGGCTTCGAGCTGGTCTGGGACGACCAGCATTTCCTCGTCCACAGCACGACCCTGACTCACGGGTCGCCCGCCGCCCTCTTCGCCTCTGACTTCGGGCTCGACGGCTCGGGCAGCGGCTACTATCGCCCGCTCGTGACGCTCAGCTTCTTTCTGGAGCACCGCATGTTCGGCACAAGCCCGGCGGGCTACCACGTGATGAACGTCCTCTATCATCTGGGGGCGACGCTCGCCTTGGTGTGGGCCGCAGCAAGGGCCCTGGGCAGCCGCGAGGCGGCCTGGCTCGCCGGCCTCGTGTTCGTGCTCCACCCGATCCACACCGAGTCCGTGGCGTTTGTCTCCGGCCGCACCGACATCCTGGCAACGCTCGTCTTCCTCCTGGCCTTCGGCTGCTATACGCGCTGGGAGCGTGGGCGCCCCGCGTGGGCGCTGGCGTCGCTTTTCGGGTTCGCCGCGGCATTACTCGCCAAGGAGCCCGCCATCGTGCTCCCCGCCGTGCTCTTGGCCTGGGAGCTGACCCTCGCTCGCGTGGAACGCGGGGCACTCGCGCCAGCCCGGGTCGCTGCCAGGCTTTCCCCGTTCCTCGTGCTGGCCCTCGCGTATCTCGGCGTGAGGCGGTGGGTGCTCGGATCGCTCCCGGGGCTGCCGCTGGGCCAAGAGAGCCTCGCCAGTCGGATGGCGGAGGGACTCCAGTCGCTCGGCCGCTACCTGCTCCTGCTCGTCGCGCCCTACCCGGCGAACCCCGACTATGTGCTCGATCCACCCGCCGCCTGGATCTCCTGGGCCATCGCCGGGGCACTCCTGGCCGTGCTGGCCGTGGCGGTGGGGACCGCCGTCGCCTGGCGGCACTCGAGGCTCCCCGCGTTTCTGGCGCTGTGGCTGCTCCTGACCCTTCTGCCGGCCACGCCCTTCATGCCCTGGGGCCCCGCGCAGATGGCCGAGCGCTTCCTCTACCTCCCATCCGCGGCCTTCGCGCTCTTCCTGGGATGGATCGGCCGGCGCTGGCTCCCCAGCCGTGGCGCCCTCGAGAGGCAGCTCGACGCCCGTCAGGCGCTGGCTGGTTGCGCCGCAGCCGCGCTCCTGCTGGGGGCCCTCGGCCTCACCCTGTACCGCAACGAGGACTGGCGTGACCCGGAGCGCCTCTTCGCCCGCATGGAGGCGTCCTCGCCCCGCTCGTGGAAAGCGGCGGTGAACCTGGGCCATCTCCATCAGCAGCGGGACGAGCTGCCGGCCGCCGGTGCCGCGTTCAGGAAGGCGCTGGCACTCCAGCCCGATCTGCCTTCCGCGCTCATGGGGCTCGCGGTAGTGGAGAGCCGCCTCGGCATCCACGAGGACGCGATCCGGCTCGGGCGGCGCGCGCTGGCACTGGCTCCCGGGAGCGACCTGATGGACCTGCAGCTCGGCTTCGTCTTCAGCAACGCGGGCGATCACACGGCCGCTGCCGAGCGGTTCGCGGAGGCGGCACGCAAGAACCCGCGGCGCCTCGACGCGCGCTATCACCTGGCGCTGGAGCTCGCGCGCGCCGGGCAGGAGGCCCAGGCCCGGGCGGCGCTCCGCGAGGCGGAGGCCCTCTCGCGAAGCCTCGGACTCCCTCCTTCGACCTCGGGCGCGCGCGAGCTGGCCCGCGCGACCCTCGCCCCAGCCCCCCGATGAGCGCTTGCGCGAAGAGGCCCCGGTAATGCGGGCGTTCCGATGAGCGCTTGCGCGAAGAGGCCCAACCGCAACGTGAGGTCCTCCACATTCAGGCGTGACGAAGAGACCGCTTGCGCGAAGAGGCCCAACCGCAACCCGATGTCATCTACATTCAGGCGTCCTGAATGATCGCGTGCGCGAAGAGGCCCAACCGCAGCGCGACGTCTTCCACGTTCAACCGAGATAATAAGAGATCCGCGCGCGCGGTGTGGCTCTGCGTGGCACTGGCAGCCGTCCTCGGCTACGCCGCCACGCTCACCTACGACTTCGTCTGGGACGACACGCTTCTGATCCAGCGCAGCTGGCACCTGCACCAGTGGCGGTCGCTGCCCGCGATCCTGGGCTCCCATTTCTGGGCCGAGGTCCAGGAGGCGAGCCACTACTACCGCCCGCTGGTGACGCTGAGCTTCTTCGCCGACGTGCAGCTCTGGGGGCTCACCCCGGCCGGCTTCCACCTGACCAACCTGCTGGTGCACCTGGCCACATCACTGGCCGTCCTGGCCCTGGGCCGGCGGCTCACGGGCAGCCTATGGGCTGGAGGGATCGCCGGCCTCGTCTTCGCGCTCCACCCACTGCACACGGAGTCGGTCGCCTTCATCTCCGGGCGCAGCGACGTCCTGGCGACGCTCTTCTTCCTCTGGGCGCTCCTGGCCTATGCGGCCTGGTGGGACACGGGCCGGCGCTGGACGTATGGGTTGTCGCTGGCGTCGTTCTTCCTCGCGCTCATGGCCAAGGAGGTGGCCGCCACCCTGCCAGCCGTCTTGCTGCTCTACGACTGGGCCGCGCGCGGCGGTGTGGCGAGCCCGCGCGCGGTGGGCCGCGCAGTGCTCCGCTGCTCCGGGCACCTCGGGATCATGGCGCTCTACGCGGGCATCCGCCTCGTGGCCCTCGGCCGGATCGTGGACGCGGAGGCGAGCGCGTGGGGGAGTCTGCTCACCCGGCTCCTCACCACGCTGGACATCGTCGCCACCTACGTCCGGCTCACCGTCATCCCGTATCCCGCCAACTCCTACCCGCTGATCGTGCCGGTGATCTTCCCCGGGAGCCCGCGCTTCTGGCTCGGCATGGCGCTGCTCGCGGTGGGGCTCGGGCTGACCGCATGGGCGGCGTGGCGCTCGCGCGTGATCGGCTTCGGCGCCCTCTGGTTCTGGGTCACCCTGATCCCCTTCGCGGGGGTGAACCTGCTGTCCCTGTCCACCGCCATCATGGCGGAGCGCTTCCTCTACCTCCCCACCGTCGGGTTCTGCCTCGTGGTGGGCATGCTCTTCTGGAAATTCCTGGGCGCGGTGGACGTGTCGGCCTCGAGTCAGCTCCGCCCGGCGCCGGCGCTGGCGCTGGCCGGGACCGTGGTGATCTACGCGCTGCTGACACTCTGGCGCAACGAGGACTGGAAGGACAACTACCGCCTGTATTCCCGCATGGTCGAGACCTCGCCCCAGACCGCCCTGCCGCGGGTGAACCTCGCCTTCACCCAGTTCCTTCGGGGCGAGATCGTGGAGGCGGATCTCCATCTGCAGAAGGCCGTGTCCCTCATGCCCGAGAATCCCCGGGCGCGGGTCGGGCTGGGCCTCACCCGGACCTTGCTCGGCCATACGGAACAGGGACTCGAGCATGCGCTCAAGGCCCAGGCCTACGCGCCCCACAACCCCG
This sequence comes from Candidatus Rokuibacteriota bacterium, assembly GCA_016184305.1. Classification (GTDB taxonomy): domain Bacteria; phylum Methylomirabilota; class Methylomirabilia; order Rokubacteriales; family CSP1-6; genus UBA12499. Next base: position 3,583 of record JACPCX010000191.1, read on the forward strand.
ATATTCTCGCCACGCTCGGCACGATCTATCTGTACCGGGAGGAGCCCGCCCGGGCCATCGCTCACCTCGAGGAGTCGCTCCGCCTGAACCCCCACCAGGTACACGCCTCGCTCAACCTGGCCCTGGCGCTCCACAAGCTCGGACGGCAGGCCGAGGCCGAGGCCGTCCTCACGCGTGGAGCCAAGCTGGCCGAGCTCCTGAGCCCCGGGCTTCCGCTGGTGGACCGGATCACGGCCGAGGTATATGCCGGGCGCGAGCCAGCCAGGGCGGGCGCGGCATGGGAACGGTACATCGCCCGGCTCCGCGCCATGGGCGAGCGGGCCCACACCCAGCAGGCGGACCTGGCCTATGCCGAACAGCAGCTGGCGAAGCTCCGCGGAGATGGGCAGTGACGGCGCCGGGCGCACTTCTCCCCTCGTTCCTCGTCTTCGTCTTCGGGCTCTTCGTGGGAAGCTTCCTCAACGTCGTCATCGCGCGACTGCCGGAGCGGCGGAGCATCGTCACGCCGCGATCGGCCTGTCCGCGCTGCGAAAGGCCGATCCCCTGGTACGACAACGTGCCGCTCCTGTCCTTCGCCCTCCTCGCAGGGCGCTGCCGGTACTGCCGGGCGCCGATCTCGTGGCGCTATCCCGTCGTGGAAGCCGCCACCGGCGGCCTGTTCCTGCTCGCGCTGGCGCGGCGCGGGCTCTCGCTCGACCTCGTGAGCGCGCTCGTCCTGCTGGCGGCGCTCGTGGCCGTCACGGGCATCGACCTCGACCACCAGATCATCCCGGACGTCATCACGGTCCCCGGCATCGCGGTGGGGCTGGCATGCAGCCTTGTCACCGGGCAGCCCCGCTGGCTCGAATCCCTCATCGGTGCCGTCGTGGGAGGCGGCCTCTTCCTCCTGATCATCGTCGCCAGCGGCGGCGGCATGGGGGGAGGAGACATGAAGCTCGGCGCCATGCTCGGGGCGTTCCTGGGGTGGCGGCTGCTGCTCGTGGGGGTCATGATCTCCGTGCTGGCGGGCGGCGTCGTGGCCATCGCCCTGCTGGCGCTCAGGCGCCGGGGCAGGAAGGACGCCGTCCCGTTCGGCCCTTTCCTCGCTCTGGGCGGCGCGCTCGCGCTGCTCTGGGGCGAGAGAATCCTCCAGTGGTATCTGACGGCCTTCGTCAGATGAGAGCCGCTCCGAGGGCCGTCATGGGCATGACGTCACGCGTGTTCGCTTTGGGGGGTACCGCAACCCCATCAGGACTGGAGGCGGGGCACGCCCGTTCCCTGGTTGCGCTGTTTTTGCGGCCCTGGCCGCCACGCGAGGGCGCAGAGCGCGGGTTGCGCGCGGCAAACGGCAACCGCCCATGCACCAACTTCGGCCCACCCCGCTGGCCTCCTTCTTGCTAGACTTCACGGTGAGCCCGCATAGCGGCGGAAAGGCTGGTCACAGACACATGGCTCCTGTACGCGTTGAGAGACAGACGGCGCAAGCAGGGTTCAGCCTGGCCGAATTGCTGGTTGTCATCGCGGTCATCGGCATCCTCGCCGGCATGACGGTGCCGTTCTTCATCAGCTACTACCAGAGCGCGGCGCTCAAGGCCGCGGCCGAGGAGCTCGTGACCTTCCTGAACCAGGGACGCCAGATCGCCATCAAGGAGAACCAGTCGGTGTGCGTCCAGACCACGTCCGGCGCCATCCAGATGCGCGTCAGCGGCTGCAGCGGGACGCTCTGGGTCGGGCCAGGCACGGATGCGTCCGGGAACTGGAAGGTCCCGCAGGGCTTCACCCTCGGCAGCACGGCCACTGCGGTGTTCAGCTACCTGGGGGCGGCCTCCCCCGCGGCGACGTACACCGTGACGAACAGCGCCAATGGCAAGACGCTCTCCGTGACCCTGTCGGCCTCGGGCCGGGTCAACGTCGGGCCCTGAGGGGACACGGCCATGCGACGGCGCGTGACGAACCAGCACGGCATGACCCTCGCGGAGGTGCTCGTCGCCATCGCGATCATCGGCGTCGGGCTCGCGGCGCTGGCCGCGGCCATCCCCATCGCGGGCTACGGGATCCAGGAGGGGAGCCAGCTCTCGACGGCCACCTTCCTCGCCAACGCGCGGCTCGAGCAGGCGAAGAACGCGGTGTGGACCACCACCCCAGACGTGGACAACCTCGGCGTGTCGTCCGGCAGCGCGGCCCCACAGACGGCTGGGATCACGACCTTCCCCGACGAGAATCCCATCGCGGCGCCATACACGGCCTACACCCGCACGGTGCGCGTCACCGACTGCAGCGCTGGGGGCGGGTGCGCGGGCATCACCAATGCGAACCTCCGCCAGGTGACGGTGACCGTGACCTACCGGCCGCTGACCGGCGTGGGGCAGAGCCCGGCCACCAAGTCGGCGGCCGTGACGATGCTGCTCGCGAAGAGGTGAGCGCCATGCGGCGGATGCTCAGGGACCAGCGCGGCTTCACCCTCACCGAGCTGCTCGTGGTGACGGCCGTGCTCGCGATCGTGCTGGGCGCCGTGATCCTCATCCAGCAGAAGGGGCAGGAAGCCTACATCATGGGCTCGAACCGGGTCGAGACCCAGCAGAACGCCCGGGTGGCGCTGGACCTCATGACACGCGAGCTCCGCTCGGCGACGGCTATCACCGCCATTCCCAGCGGCACCAACATGACCTTCACCGACCAGAACGGGGCCTCCGTGCAGTACCAGCTCGCCAGCGGCAACCTGACCCGGTCCACGGGGGGCATCGCGACGATCCTCATCGGGGGCGTCCAGTCGCTGGCCTTCACCTACTTCTCGGCCTACAACGGCCAGACCAATACCGGCACGAGCACCGGAACCGCCTCGGCCGTCAAGGTCATCAAGATCACTCTCGAGACCGGGACGGAGGAGGCCGCCGGCACCGGCTCCTTCGCGAGGCAGTTCGCGAAGATGGAGTCGATGGTGCGGCTGCGGAACATGTGATGGGGAGGAGAGACATGGATATTCGCCGACTCGCCCGGATCCTCTGCGGCCAGCGCGGCATCGCGCTGCCGATGGCCCTCATCGCGCTGCTGATCCTCACGGCGCTGGTGGTGGCGTTCTCGGTGCTCTCCACCTCCGAGCCCACCATCGCCGCCAACCATCTGCGCGTGGCCCAGGCCCGGGCCCTGGCCGAGGCCGGTGTGGAGCGCGCCGCCTGGGCGCTCACCAACAAGGATGCGACGGGCGGCCTCGCCGATCCGCTGCCCTCGATCGTGCCCGCGCCCTACGACGGGAGCGTGCTCGTCCCGGTCTTGGTGGGCGCCACCCAGGTCGGTGGCTTCCGCGTCACCGTGGCCGGCGGCGCCCAGAGCAACGAGCGCACCGTCGCCGCCGTGGGCTGGGTCCCCACGGACGCGAGCAGCGACGGCCGGACCAAGGCGCACCAGCGCATCACGGCGACCTTGGCCAAGATCCGGTTCCTCGACCCGCCCTGCGCGCTCTGCGTCCGCGGCGACCTGGACGTGGGAGGGAACTCGACGGTCGACTCACGCTCGGACACGACCTGCGGGAACAAGTCGGGGACCATCACCACGGGCACCACGACCATCGGCAGCGGCGCGGCCGACGTGTGGGGGGCCGACGGCAACAACACCAGGAACCAGACGGGCACGGCGCCCCCTGCTGACATCGTGAACGGCTACAGCACGGCCAGCTTCGACAGCTATCTCTTCACCAGCAGCGACCTCGACGCGCTCAAGGCCATCGCCAAGGCCCGCGGGACCTACTACCAGGGCGCCGTGACCTTCAACTCATCGTTCCGGATGCCCAACGGCATCATCTTCGTGGACACGACCACGGGGAACAACATCACGGACTCGACGCCCACGTCGGAGTTCGCGGCCCTCAGCATCCACGGAGGCGCCCCGGCGGATGCCAGCGGCATCTTCAGCGGCTGGATCATCTCCAACGGCGGCATCAACATCAGCGGCGACTTCCGGATGCACGGCATGGTGTACGCGGTCAACGACATCTCCTATACGGGGACGGGGACGGGGGAGATCGTGGGGCAGATGATCTCGCAGAACATCCGCGACACCGTGGCCACGTCCATTGACACCAACACGGGCGGCAACGCCGCCGTCATCTACAACTGCGCCTATGCCAGGACCGGCGGCGGCCAGATCCCCCAGAGCTGGTTCGTCAAGGCGGGCACGTACAAGGAAGTCGCCGACCCGTGAGGCCCCTGGCCGCCTCGGTCCGCTCGGGGGATTGGCTGCTGCTGGGGATCCTGCTGCTGACCGCCTGCGAGGCTCCGCCGCCGCCGCGGGCCGAGCCCGATCTCGCGACCCAGGCGGCCCAGGCGCTCGACCAGGGAGAGTACGCCAAGGCCGCGGACCTCTACCGGCGGGCGCTGGAAGCGTCGCCACAGAGCCTGCCGCTCCATTACGGCCTGGCCGTGGCGGCCTCCTACCTCGACCTGAAGGAGGAGGCGATCCGCGAGTTCAGGTGGGTGCTCGAGCGGGGTGCGCCGGGCTCAGCCGAGGTGGAGGCCGCTCGCAGATGGCTCGCCAGCGTGGGCGCCCTGCCGCGGCCGGCGGTCGCCGCGATGCCGGCTGGCGGGGAGCGCGAGCTGGGCAACGCCAGCCTCGAGGGACGGGTGGTCTTCGGCGAGGGGCAGGACTTGCGGCCGATGGTGCGCAAGGCGCTGATCCTCGTCGGACAGCCGGGCACGCCCACCAAGGAGGAGCGCTACAACCTGCGAACCGATGAGGAGGGGCAGTACCGGTTCCCCAGCGTGGCCCCCGGCCCCTACATGCTCACCGATCGGGTCGCAGGCCCCGTGATCTGGCGGCTGCGCGTGGAACTTCAGCCCAGCCAGGAGATGACGCTGAACCTCGACCCCGCCAACAGCGTGAAGGTGCGCGACGATTTCCCCAACCTGAAGTAGTCTGCCCTGGGCGCATCCCCCATATGAGGCGTCGATTGTTTTTTCGCAGCGGTTTGGCGGGGCCCGTATACATTAGTCACCTGTTCGGGGCCTTTCCTCACGCTCACTTATCCGCCGGCTGAGCCGCGTGCCCCGGGGGCGGTCCCCGGGGAGCAGGCGCGGCAGCGGGCACGGAGCCGACCATGGCGCTGTTCGGGCTGGGGAAGAAGCAGGCGACCTTCGGGCTGGACATCGGATCCAGCAGCGTGAAGGTGGTCGAGCTCGCCGAGGGGCGGGGCGGGCTCACGCTCCTGTCCTTCGCCACGATCGCCTTGCCCCGCGACGTCATCGGCGAGGGCACCATCAAGGACCCGTCCGTCGTCGCCGAGGCGATCAAGGAGTGCGTCGAGAAGGCGGGGATCAAGACCAAGACCGCCGTCATCTCCGTCTCCGGGCGCGAGGCCATGACGAAGCGGGTCCCGATCCCGAAGGTGTCGCCCAAGGAGCTGGCCGACGCCATCTGGCTCGAGGCCGAGCACCACATCCCCTTCGCCGTGGACGACGTGTTCCTCGACTATCAGGTGGTGGGTGAGGCGGGGAACACCATGGACGTCATGGTCGTGGCGGTCAAGCGAGTGAAGGTGCTCGAGTACGTAACGGCGGTCGAGGAGGCCGGGTTCGAGGTCGGGGTGGTGGATCTCGATGCCTTCGCCATCCAGAACCAGTACGAGATGAATAATCCCGGCGACAGTGGCGAGGCCGTGGCTCTCATCGACATCGGCGCCAGCTTCATGAAGACCAACGTCATCCGTGGCGGCGGCTCCATCTTCGCCCGCGACGTCCCCTTCGGCGGCCATCACTATACCGAGGCCATCGCCCAGCGGCTGAACATCCCCTTCGAGAAGGCCGAGGCCGCGAAGCAGGGGCAGGAGGTGGGCGTCAACTGGGAGGACATGGTCCCGGCGCTCGAGTCGGTCTCGCGGGATCTGTCGCTGGAAGTGCAGCGGATCTTCGACTACTTCGCCTCCGCCGCCGAGCACGAGCGGATCGGCAAGATCGTGCTCTCCGGGGGCTGCGCGCGGCTGGCCGGGCTCGACGAGTTCCTCTCCTCCTCGTGGGGGATCCCCGCGGAGCTGGCGCGGCCCTTCCAGGGGGTGCAGGTGGATGCGGCCCGCTTCCCCGCCCACGAGATCGACCAAATCGGGCCGGGGCTGGCGGTGGCGGTGGGACTGGGGCTCCGGCGTCCGGGGGACAAGCCGGCATGATCAAGATCAACCTGGCGCCGCCTACCGCGAAGAAGCGATTCTCGATCGGCATGCCAGGCTTCAACCTGGGGATCCTCTTCGGCATCCTGTTCGTCGTGGTGGTCGGAGCTGTCGGCCTCTGGTGGTGGACGCTCGACTCGGAGGTGCAGGGCCTGAACCGCCAGATCGCCGAGAATCAGAAGGAGATCACCCGGCTGAAGCAGGTGATCGCCGAGGGCCAGCGCTTCAAGCGGGAGAAGGAGGAGCTCGAGCGCCGGGTCAACGCCATCGAGTCCGTGGCCCGCCTGCAGACGCGCCCCGTGTACCTGCTCGATGCCGTGGCCGACATGCTCACGAAGGACCTGTGGCTCACGCGGATGGAGGAGAAAGGGCAGCAGCTCCGCTTCGCCGGCACCACGTACTCCTCAACGGCGCTGGCCGACTTCATGGCGAACCTGAAGGCCTCCGGGAAGTTCAAGGACGTGGACCTGCTGGAGTCGCGCCAGGACCTGACCAAGTCGCCGCGGACGATCACCTTCGAGGTGTCGTGCCGCTTCGAGATCTGAGCCATGGCCTTCCTGGATCCCATCTACGCCCTGCCGACGCCCCAGAAGGTCATCCTGGGGGTGCTGCCGCTCGTGGCCGTGGGGGCGCTCGGCTGGTTCCTGCTCATCTCGCCCAAGACGGACGAGCGCGACAGCCTCTTCCAGCGAAACGAGACGCTCCGCGCCGAGGTGATGAAGGCGAGGGCCGACGAGGCCAACCTGCGGCCTTTCCGCCTCCAGGCCGAGGCGCTGCGCAAGCGGCTCGAGGCCGCCAAGGAGCGTCTCCCGGCCGAGAAGGACATCCCGAGGCTTTACCGGCAGGTCTCGGACCTGGCCATCCAGTCGGGGCTGGGCGTGGCCCTGTTCCAGCCCAGGCCGCCCGAGGAGCGCGCCGTCTTCGCCGAGGTGCCCATCACCCTGACGGCCGAGGCGGGCTACCACCAGCTCGGCGCCTTCTTCGACAGGGTGGCCCGACTGCCCCGGGTGGTGACCCTCGGCGACTTCAAGGTTTCCGGCATCGGTAAACCGACCGGGACAATCCGTGCCGAGATGACGCTCGCGACCTACGTCTTCCGGGCCGAGGGAGCGCCAGGACCCGGTAAGCCGGGGGTGCCGGCGAGGCCTGCGGCCGGAGCCGCTCCGCCTGCGCCACCCGCGCCGGCCGCGCCGCGCCCGGGAGCCCGCCCATGATCGCCCGTGGCGCGCTGCTGCTGGCGGCCCTGACGCTCGTGCTCGCGGGCTGCGGAGGCGGAGCGCCATCGACACCGCCGGGTCCACCCGCTCCGGGGCCGGTCGTCACACCCCCGCCGCCAAAGCCGCCGGGCATGGCCGCCCTGGCCGAGGCGGGCGCGCCGCTGCCGCCCATCCCCTACGCAACCAAGCAGCGCCGCGATCCATTCAGCCCGGTGGTGATCGTGAGCCAGGGCGGCAAGGGGCTCCAGGTAGGCTCGGTGAAGCTGGTGGGGGTCATCCAGGGACGGCAGTGGCCGCTGGCGCTGGTCGAGGCGCCGGACGGCATCGGCTACATCCTCAAGCCGGGCGACACGCTGGGCGACGGCCGCGTGACCCAGATCACCGCGGACTCGGTGAGCTTCGCCGTTGCCGGGCCGCCGAGCCAGAAGTCGAGCAGCGTGACGCTCAGCTTGAGAACGGACTGAGAGAGGGGTGAGGTCATGAAGGGTATGGCGCGCATCGCGACGTTCCTGCTGGTGATCGGGCTCCTGAGCCCGGAGATCAGCAGAGCCCAGACCGCACCCGTCCAGCTCAGGAACGTGAGCATCGACCGCGCGGCCGACGGCGTGACCGTGAAGATCAAGACCAGCGGACCGGCCCGCTACCAGGCCACGCTGATGGAGTCCCCGACCCGGCTCGTGATCGACATGGCGGACACCGTGTACGGCTGGAGCAGCCAGAGTCTCACGCCCGACATGGCCCCCATCAAGGAGATCCGCGGCAGCCAGTGGAAGCCCGGGACCTCACGCATCGTCCTCGAGCTGACCCGGAAGGTCGGCTATCGCATCGAGCAGGGCGCGGATGGGCTGTCCGTGATCCTGGACGCCTCGGCCACCGCCAGGAGCGAGAGGATGCCGGCCCCGGAGCCGGCGCGACGCCCGGAGCCAAAGCCCGACGTGAAGGCCGAGGCGAAGGTCGAGGCGCCCGCGCCTGCCCCCGCTCCCGCCCGGATCGCCCAGACCGCGGCCGCGACGACTCGGCCGATGGCGAGCGCCCAGGCTGTCCCCGCACCCATCCGCCTGGCCCAGGCCCAGCCCTCTGTCCAGGCCCCGGCCGCCAATGGCTCGCGCCTCATCTCCATGGACTTCAAGGACGCCGACGTCGTGAATCTCTTCCGCATCCTCGCCGCCGAGAGCGGCCGGAACATCGTGGTGGGCGACGACGTCAAGGGGAAGGCCTCCATCTCCCTCCGCAACGTGACCTGGGAGCAGGCCCTGGAGGTGATCCTCGAGGTGCGGGGCTTGCAGAAGATCGAGAAGGGCGGCGTCATCCGCATCGTCTCCACGGAGCAGCTCGGCAAGGAGCGGGAGGCCGTGGCCCGGTTGAACGAGGCCAAGCTCAAGGCGGAGATCGACACCCGCACCAAGCTCGCCGAGGCGCAGCTCAAGGAGGCCGATCTCGCGGCCAAGCGGCTCAACGCCCAGGCAGCGGCCGAGGAGGCCAGGGCGCGCGGCCCGTTGCGCGAGGAAACGATCCGCCTCTCCTATGCCGATCCCGAGGAGGTGGCGCGGACGCTCCAGGGCATACTCGGCATTCCGCCCGAGGGCACGGCGCCGGTGCCGTCGCAACCGCTCGTGCCGCAGGTGCTCCCGAGCGGCGCCACGCCCGCGGCTGCCCCCGGCACAGGCGGCCAGCCCTATATCGCCGAACAACCGTTCTCGCAGATGTTCGGCCCGCAGGCCGGACAGGCAGGGCTGCGGCCAGTGGTGTCGGTGAGCCAGGACGTGCTGGCCAAGGGCATCACGATCCGCTCCCACAAGCCCACGAACACCATCTTCATCCGCCACTACGCCGCCGACCTCGAGCGGATCAAGAAGCTGATCCGCGAGCAGCTCGACGTGCCGCTGCCCCAGGTCAAGATCGAGGCGCGGATGGAGATCCTGGACCGCAATGCGCTGGAGGCCATCGGCGTGCAGTGGGGCGGCGCAGCCGCGCGCAATGTCTTCAACCGCGCCACGCTGGTCGGCCAGGGCTTCCAGTCGGCGCCGAGCGGCGTGCCGGGGCTGACCTTGCCCGTGGTCGGCGGCGTGCTCCAGCCCGACGGCTCCACCATCTCCATCAACCCCACGGCCCAGTCGGGCATCCTCCCCGTCAACCAGAACGTGACGCTGAATCGGCTGCTGCCCGTGGAGACGACCACGGGGCTGCCCATGGGCGGCAACCTGGTGAACCTGCCCTTCTCGCTGCTGCCCAACGCCGCCAGCGCCGTACCCGCCGGCGGCATCGCCTTCGGCATCATCGGCACCAAGCTCAACATCAACCTGGCGCTGCAGGCCCTCGAGACCCAGGGCAAGACGCGGACGCTGGCGCGCCCCGAGATCGTGACCGTGGAGAACAGCAAGGCCTCCGTCACCCTCGGCGAGGAGATCCCCTACGCCACGGTGAGCAGCGCCGGCACCCAGATCCAGTTCAAGGAGGCCGTGCTCAAGCTCGAGGTCACGCCCACCGTGATCCGCGAGAAGATCGGCGGCGAGGACATCACCAAGATCAAGATGGTGGTCCTGGTCGAGAACAACTCGCGTGGCGACACCCTCAGCCCCGCCCCCGGGGTGAGCGTGCCGCTCATCAACCGAAGAAAGACCGAGACCCAGGTGCTCATGAGGGAAGGCGAGCGGCTGGTGATCGGCGGCGTGACGCAGTCCGTCCAGCAGAACACCGTCCGCAAGGTCCCGCTCTTCGGTGACATCCCGGTGCTCGGCTGGCTCTTCAAGCAGCGGGAGAACTTCGAGACTGGCCGCGAGCTGGTGGTGTTCGTGACGCCCACCATCCTCAAGACGGACGGCGCCCAGCCGGCGCAGGCCGCGCCGGGCAAGTAGGCTCGTGAGCGGGACGTTCCGCTTCCTCACCGCGGGGGAATCCCACGGCGAGGGGCTGACCGCTGTCATCGAGGGTGTCCCGGCCGGCCTGTCGCTGACCGAGGCCGACATCAACGAGGACCTGGCGCGGCGGCAGCGCGGCTACGGCCGCGGCGGCCGCATGAAGATCGAGCGCGACCAGGCCCACATCTCCTCGGGGTTGCGCTGGGGCGTGACGCTGGGCAGCCCCATCACGCTATCCATCCAGAACCGCGACTGGGAGAACTGGAAGACCACCATGGCCGTCGGCGAGCCGCCGGCTGGCGCCCCCGCCAAGGCCGTGACGCGGCCGCGGCCCGGGCACGCCGATCTGGCCGGCGCCATGAAGTACGGCCACCGCGACATCCGCAATGTGCTGGAGCGCTCCAGTGCCCGGGAGACCACCGCGCGCGTGGCCGTGGCCGGAGTCGCCAAGCGGTTCCTGGCGGAATTCGGCATCTCGATCCTGAGCCACGTCATCGAGATCGGAGGGTTGCGCATCGTCCCCCTCGAGCTGCCCTGGGAGGAGATCAGGCGCCGCGCCGAGGCCTCGGAGGTTCGCTGCGCCGACCCCACCGCCGAGCGGGCCATGATCGAGGCCATCGACCAGGCCAGGGCCACGGGGGACACGCTGGGAGGCGTCTTCGAGGTGGTGGCCCTGGGCTGCCCCGTGGGTCTCGGCTCCTATGTGCACTGGGATCGCAAGCTCGACGGACGGCTCGCCCAGGCGTTCTGCTCCATCCACGCGATCAAGGGCGCCGAGTTCGGCATGGGCTTCGAGGCCGCCCGCCGCCCCGGCTCCCAGGTCCACGACGAGATCCTCTTCGACAGGGACGCGGGCTTCAGCCGGCGCACCAACAGCGCCGGTGGGCTCGAGGGCGGCGTGACCAACGGCCAGCCCGTGATCGTGCGCGCCGTCATGAAGCCCATCGCGACGCTCCGGCGCCCGCTCCAGTCCGTGGACGTCGAGACGAAGGTAGTGGTGGAGGCCGTGGTGGAGCGGAGCGATGTCTGCGCGGTGCCCGCTGCGGGAGTGGTGGGCGAGGCCATGATGGCCATCACGCTCGCCCAGGCCGTCCTCGAGAAGTTCGGCGGCGACAGCCTCGAGGAGATCCGCCGGAACTACCAGGGCTACCAGGACTCCCTCAAGCGCTGGTAACCCCGCCCCGGTTGCGGCGGCACCCCAGTACATTACATTCAAGCGAGCAAGATGATAGACATCGCGGTGAACCTGGGGGCGCGCTCCTACCGTATCCTCGTGGGCCCAGATCTCCTGCGCGCGGTCGGCGCCGAGCTCTCCCATTACGGCGTGGGCGGCAGGGTGGCCGTGCTGAGCGACGAGCCGGTCATGGCGCTCCACGGTCGCCAGGTCGTGGAGGGCCTCGAGGCCGCCGGCTTCTCGGTGACGGAGATCCGCCTGCCCGCAGGCGAAGCGGCCAAAACCCTCGCCACCGCCGAGCGGGCATGGGACGCGCTCCTCGCGGCGGGCCTGGACCGGACCTCCACCGTGGTGGCCGTGGGCGGCGGCGCGGTCGGAGATCTCTCCGGGTTCGTGGCGGCCACGTACATGCGCGGGGTGAACTTTGTCCAGGTGCCCACCACGCTCCTGGCCCAGGTGGACGCCTCCATCGGCGGCAAGACCGCGATCGACCACCCGCGCGCCAAGAACCTGATCGGCGCCTTTCACCAGCCGAAGTTCGTCGTGGCTGACCCGGCCGTCCTCCTCACGCTCCCGGAGCGGGAGTTCCGATCGGGGCTCGCTGAGGTCATCAAGCACGGAATCGTGCTCGACGCCGCCTACTTCGCCGACCTGGAGGCGCACCTGTCCGCGCTCCTGGCGCGCGATCTCCCGACGCTGACCCGGGTCGTGGCCGGGTCGTGCCGGATCAAGGCCGCGGTGGTGGAGCGTGACGAGCAGGAGGCGGAGCTGCGCGCGGTGCTGAACTACGGCCACACCATCGGCCACGCGGTGGAGGCGGTTACCGGCTTCGAGCGGTGGACGCACGGGGAGGCGGTGGCGCTCGGCATCGCCGCGGAGGCACGGCTGGCCGAGCGGCTCGGCATCGCCGGCGCTGACGCGACGGCGAGGCAGACCGGGATCCTCCAGGCGGTGGGCCTGCCGGTGAGGGGGTCGGGAGCCGAGCCCGCGGCCGTCATCGAGGCCCTGGCCCGAGACAAGAAGGCAAGGGATGGCCGGGTGCCGTTCGTGCTCGCCCCGAGGATCGGCGCCTTCCGCCTCGTCTTCGACGTGCCGCAGGCGGCCGTGCTGGAGACCCTGGAAGAGCTCGCCTGAGCTCGATTGACTGGACGCGGCGACCCACGTATAACGAAATCGCCATGGTTCAGCCGGTGCCTCGGGTCGGCGGGGACGTCGCGGCCCAGGAAGCCGCCCAGAGCGCCATCCGCCGCTACGAGGAGCGGCTCGCGAAGGATCCCGCGTCGGTCGCCTTCGCCCCCCTGGCGGATGCGTATCGCAAGGCGGGCCGGAGCCGCGAGGCGATCAGGCTGTGCCGCGAGGGACTCGATCGCGTCCCTCACTACACGACGGCGCGACTCGTGCTCGCCAAGGCGCTCCTGGACGAGGGCGACCCGGATGGGGCCGCGGCCGAGCTTCGGGCGCTCGTGGCGAGCGGAGCGAAGGACCCGGAGGCACACCGGCTCCTGGCGCAGCTCGATCGACTTGCCGGCCGGCTCGATGACGCGATGACCCACCTCGAGCAGGCGGCGAAGCTGGACCCGGGGGACCGCGAGTCGCGCGTCACGCTGGAGCTCCTGAAGGGCGACGGCCGCCTCCCGGACGGCTCGCCGCTCGCCGGGCTCCTGGCCGACGACACGTTCGCCACGCTCTCGTTCGGGGCGGCCTGCCTCGGGCAGGGGCTCTGCGAGGACGCCGCGCAGATCTTCCTGCGGCTGCTCAAGAGGAATCCGGGAGACGCCCGGGCCCGCTCGCTGCTCGAGCAGGCGGTTCGGACCAGGACCCAAAAACGGAAGGGACCATAACGCGATGCAAGTGTCCACGGCTGAGTTCAAGAAGGGCCTCAAGATCCAGTTCGACGGGGCGCCCTACTCCATCGTCGACTTCCAGCACGTCAAGCCCGGCAAGGGCGGGGCGTTCGTCCGCACCAAGCTCAAGCACCTCAAGCTCGGGAGGGTCATCGACAACACCTTCCGCGCGGGCGAGAAGGTGGAGCTGGTGGACTTCGACGAGAAGCGCATGCAGTACATGTACAAGGACGACCGGCTCCACTTCATGGATGTCGAGACCTACGAGCAGATCTCGCTCTCGCCCGAGGAGGTCGGGGATGCCCGGGACTTCCTCAAGGAGAACATCGAGGTCGAGATCCTCTTCATCGACGGCAGCCCCGTCACGGTGGAGCTGCCGAACTTCATCGATCTGCAGATCGCCGAGACCGATCCGGGCATGCGCGGCGACACCGCCTCCGGGGGCTCCAAGCCCGCCCGGCTGGAAACGGGGGCGGTCGTCCAGGTGCCGCTCTTCCTCAACGTGGGCGATGTGGTGAAGGTCGACACGCGCAGCGGCGAGTACCTCGGCCGCGTCGCGGCAGCGGGGTAGCGGCGTGGCCAGGAAAGAGAGCGCGCGCGGCGGATCGGGGAAGGGACGCGGCGCATGGACGCCCAGGGAGCTCGTGGAGCTGGCGGTCCAGCACGATCTGGCGGAGCTCGAGGTGGAACAAGGCGGCACGCGGATCCGGGTCGTTCGCGAGCGTAGCGCTCAGGCCGATGAGCGTGCGCCCCGGGCCGCCGCCCCGGGGGCTGCCGGCGCCCTGCCCGCCGAGGGCCTGGAGCCCGCCCTGGAGGCGAGCCTCGTCAAGGTCGAGGCCCCCATGGTCGGCACCTTCTACCGGGCGCCCGGCCCCGACGCCGCGCCCTTCGTCAGCGAGGGGGACCTGATCAAGGAAGGCCATGTCCTCTGCATCATCGAGGCGATGAAGCTGATGAACGAGATCGAGTCCAAGCTGACGGGGCGCGTCGCCAAGGTGCTGGTGGAGAACGGCCAGCCCGTCGAGTTCGGTCAGCCCCTGTTCCTGGTCGAGCCGCGGCGCTGAGACCGGACGACCTGGTCCCCTCCCGCACCCATGTTCCACAAGATCCTGATCGCGAATCGCGGGGAGATCGCCCTGCGCATCCTCCGGGCCTGCCGCGAGATGGGCATCCGCGCCGTGATCGCCCACTCGACGGCGGACGCCGCCTCGCTGCCCGTCCGGCTCGCCGACGAGAGCATCTGCATCGGCCCGGCGGAGTCGCGCCTGAGCTACCTCAACATCCCGAGCATCATCTCCGCGGCCGCCGTCACCGACAGCGAGGCCATCCACCCGGGCTACGGGCTCCTGTCCGAGAACGCCGCCTTCGCCGAGATCTGCCGGGCCTGCGGCATCACGTTCATCGGCCCCTCGCCGGAGGCCATCCGCATCATGGGCGACAAGGCCCAGGCACGCGAGACGGCCCGGCAAGCCGGGGTCCCGGTGGTCCCCGGCAGCGACGGCGTCCTCCGGGGCCTCGACGAGGCGCAGCGGGTCGCCGACAGCATCGGCTACCCCGTCATGATCAAGGCCGCGGCGGGCGGGGGCGGCCGCGGGATGCGCATCGTGCGCGAGCGCGACGCGCTGGCCCGGGCCTGGGCCACCTGCCAGTCGGAAGCCACCAAGGCGTTTGCCTCCGGGGAGCTGTACCTCGAGAAGTTCCTGGACGAGGCGCGCCATGTCGAGGTGCAGGTGCTGGGCGACCGGAACGGGATCCGCGTCCATCTCGGCGAGCGCGACTGCTCGGTCCAGCGGCGGCACCAGAAGCTCGTGGAGGAATCCCCCGCCCCGACCATCTCGGCCGAGACGCGGGCCGGCCTCTGCAAGGCCGCGCTCGCCGTCGCCCATGCCGTCAACTACGTGTCGGCGGGCACGGTGGAGTTCCTGGTGGATCGAGGGGGCCGCTACTACTTCATCGAGATGAATACGCGGATCCAGGTCGAGCACCCGGTGACCGAGATGGTCACGGGGGTCGACCTCGTCCGCGAGCAGATCCGGCTCGCCGCGGGCGAGTCCCTGGGCTACGCACAGAGCGCCGTCCAGATGAGCGGGCATGCCATCGAGTGCCGCATCAACGCCGAGGATCCGGAGACCTTCGTCCCCTCGCCCGGACGGATCACCGCGTGGGTGCCCCCGGGCGGCCCGAAGGTCCGGGTGGACAGCCACATGATGGCTGGCTACACGGTCCCGCCGCATTACGACTCGCTCATCGCCAAGATCATCGTCCACGGCCGCGACCGGGCCGAGGCCATCGCTCGCATGCACCGCGCCCTCGCCGAGACCATCGTGGAGGGCGTCAAGACCACGATCCCGTACCACCTGAAACTCCTCTCCGAGCCGGCGTTCCTGTCGGGGGAGTTCACGCTTCCGCGGATGGAGCGGGATCTCTAGCCGGCCGTGATGTTCCCCACGCCGCTCTACGTGATCCTGGACCGCGCAGCGGCCCGCGGGCGCGAGCTGCCCGCCCTCCTCGAGGCGGTTCTCGCCGGCGGGGGCCGCGTGGTCCAGCTCCGGGAGAAGACCATGCCCATGGCGGAGCTGTTTCCGCTGGCGCGGACGCTGCGGGAGCGCTGCCGCCGGGCCGGTGCGCTCTTCATCGTCAACGACCGCGCGGATCTGGCGCTGGCGCTCGGAGCGGACGGGCTCCACGTGGGGCAGGAGGACTTGCCGGCAGCAGCCGCGCGCCGCATCCTCCGCCCGGGGATGATCCTGGGCGTCTCGACCCACGACGAGCCCCAGGCCCGCCGGGCGAGGGAGGACGGCGCCGACTACATCGCGGTGGGCAGCATCTTCCCGACTGGCACCAAGGCCGGGTTCCAGCTGGTAGGGCTCGATCTCCTGAGGGAGCTCCGCCCCCGGCTCGGCGTTCCAGTGGTCGCCATCGGAGGCATCACGGAGGCCAATGTCGCTCAAGTGATGGAGGCCGGCGCCGATGCGGCAGCAGTGATCTCTGCCGTCTGCGGCACCGCCGATCCAAGGGAGGCGACGGCCCGCCTCCTCGAGGTCATGCCGAGGCCCGGCCCGGTTCAGGACAGTCGTTGACCGTGAAACAGGAACGGTTATAATATCGTCGCCCTTAACCCTTACCCGCCCTGTGTTGAGGAGGGAACCGATGAGAACCGTACGACTCCGCTATCTGCTGGTCGGATTCGCTGCTCTCGCGCTGGTGCTCCCTGTCACCTCGCTGACGGATGCCCAGTCCAAGGGCACCATCAAGATCGCCACGCAGAGTCCGCTCTCGGGCGGTCAGGCCGCGCTGGGCGAAGGCATCAAGCTCGCCACCCAGCTCGCCATCGAGAAGCTGAAGGGGCCCATCGAGAAGCTCGGCTTCAAGGTGGAGCTGGTCCCCTTCGACGACCAGGCCAAGCCCGATGTCGGTGTCGCCAACGCGGCGAACATCATCGCCGACAAGGACATCCTCGTGGTGGTGGGGCACCTGAACTCGGGCGTCGCCATCCCGTCCTCCGAGAAGTACAAGGAATCCCAGCTGGCCATGGTCTCCCCCGCCAACACGAACCCGACGATCACCGACCGCAACTACCTGAACGTCAGCCGGGTCTGCGGCCGCGACGACGTCCAGGGCGTGGTGGGCGCCGAGTTCGCCAAGACCGTGCTCAAGGCCAAGACCGCGTACGTGGTCCACGACAAGACCGCCTACGGCCAGGGCGTGGCCGAGTTCTTCAAGGCCGACGCCGAGAAGAAGGGGATCAAGATCCTGGGCTTCGAGGGCACCGAGGAAAAGTCCAACTTCGACCCGATCATCACGCCCATGAAGGCCAAGAACCCGGATCTGATCTACTTCGGCGGCATCTACGACCAGGCGGCGCCCTTCTTCAAGCAGGCGCGCGAGAAGGGGGTCAAGGCCCAGTTCATGGGCCCCGACGGGATGGACTCCACGGATCTCGTCAAGATCGGCGGCAAAGCGGTCGTGGGCATGCACTACTCGACGGTCGCGGGTCCCGTCGAGAAGTACCCTGCCGCGAAGGCCTTCAAGGCAGAGTACAAGGAGAAGTTCAAGAAGGACCCGGAGCCCTTCGCGGCCCAGGCCTATGACTCGGCAGCCATCGGGATGAAGGCCATCGAGGCCGCCATCAAGGCCAATGGCGGGAAGGTGCCGAGCCGCGAGCAGGTCTCCGTCGCCGTGCGGAAGACGAAGCACACGGGGATCACGGGAACGATCGAGTTCGACGAGAAGGGCGATCCGAAGAAGGCCCTCTACTTCGTGCTCCAGGTGGCCTCCGACGACCCGGCCAAGTGGGGCGACAACAAGGAAAAGAAGAAGCTCGAGATCGCCGCACCGCCGCTCAAGAAGAAGTTGTAACTCCCTGCATGAACCGGCAAAGGGGAGGGGCCCGGTAGCGGCTCCTCCCCTTTGTGCTGTTTCGAGGCCCCATGGACTTTCCGCTCCTGATCGGGATCTTCCCCCAGGTCCTCCTCGACGGACTCGTCCTGGGCTTCATGTACGCGCTCATCGCCCTCGGGTACACCATGGTGTACGGGGTGCTGGAGTTCATCAACTTCGCCCACTCGGAGATCTTCGTGGTGGGCGCCTTCGTGGGTGTCGAGATCCTCCTCACGCTCCAGGCCGCCGGGCTGCTGGAGATCTTCTCGCCGTTCCTCGTGCTGCTCGTGGTGCTGCTGCTCGGCATGCTCGCCAGCGGCCTCCTGGCCGTGGCGGTGGAGCGCGTCGCCTACCGGCCGCTCCGCGGCGCGCCGCGGCTCATCCCGCTGATCTCGGCCATCGGCGTGTCCTTCTTCCTCCAGGACGCCGTGAGGCTCGTCGAGAGCATCTGGCGGAACGCCTTCAACCTCGTCTACCCGACGATGGACACGCTCAACATCCGGTACAGCTTCACCGAGACCATCGATGTCTCGGTGAAGTCCCTCGTGGTCATCGTGGCCTCGCTCCTCATGCTGTGGGGGCTCCACGCCCTGGTCAACCGCACCAAGATCGGCAAGGCCATCCGCGCCGTGGCCGAGGACCAGGCGACGGCCAGCCTCATGGGGATCAATGTCAACCGGATGATCTCCCTGACCTTCCTCATCGGCGGCGCCATGGGCGGGGCGGCGGGCGTGCTCTTCGGCGTCCAGTACAGCCTGGTCAACCCGTACACGGGCTTCATCCCCGGCCTGAAGGCCTTCACCGCCGCGGTGCTCGGCGGCATCGGCAATATTCCCGGGGCCATGCTGGGCGGGCTCGTCCTCGGGCTCCTGGAGGCGTTCGCGGCCTCGTACCTGTCGCTCCTCACGGGCGGGGCCTTCGGCGCCGAGTACAAGGACATCTTCGCCTTCTCCATCCTCATCCTGATCCTCATCTTCCGGCCCAAGGGTCTCCTGGGCGAGGTCGTCAGGGAGCGCGCGTGATCACATCGCTGCTGTCCCGCCCCGTGCCCGCGACCATCCTGGTGATCGCGCTCCTCGGGGTCACGGCGTACGCGGTCTCGCACTTCCCGCGCTCCATCGTCGCCTTCATGCTCTTCCAGGCCTCGATCCTGCTCCTGTACTTCGCGAGCATGCCGGCCTGGCTGAAGGGGCTCCTCACCGCCGGGACTCTGGGCGTGCTGATGCCGGTCGTGGGCTCCATCAACGGCTACTATCTCGAGATCGCGATCCAGGTCGGCATCTTCGTCGCGCTGGCGCTGGGGCTCAACATCGTGGTGGGGCTGGCGGGGCTGCTGGACCTCGGCTACGTGGCCTTCTTCGCCGTGGGGGCGTACACCTGGGCCATCTTCGGCTCGCCGCAGGCCAACGAGATCTTCGGCGGCAGCGCCTTCCCGGTTCCGCCCGGCTGGTTCTTCGTCTTCCTGCTCCTGGGCATCGGGGTGGCGGCGAGCGCCGGCATCCTCCTGGGCTTGCCGGTGCTCCGGCTCCACGGCGACTACCTCGCCATCGTCACGCTGGGCTTCGGCGAGGTGATCCGCGTGCTCGCCAACAACCTCGACAAGCCCATCAACTTCACCAACGGGCCCAAGGGCATCACGCCCATCGCGCGCCCCCCGATCTTCTTCGATCCCGCGCTGCGCGCCCTCGGGATCGACTCGAACCCGAACGTGGTCTACCCCCTCTACCTCTACTTCCTCGTGCTCCTCATCGTCGGCGTCACCATCCTGGTGAACCGGCGGGTGGAGGACTCGCACGTGGGCCGCGCCTGGGAGGCGATCCGCGAGGACCAGGCCGCCGCCCAGGCCATGGGAGTGCCGCTCGTGCGCATGAAGCTCATGGCCTTCGCGTGCGGCGCCTCCTTCGCCGGCGCGGTGGGCGTCCTCTTCTCGGCCAAGCAGGTGTTCATCAACCCCCCTCGGGGGCATGGGCTCGATCCCGGGCGCCATCCTGGGCGCCACGGCGGTGACGGTCCTCAACCTGCAGGTGCTGAAGGGGCTGTCCCTCTGGCTCAACGAGCTCCGGAACGCCGGGGTGACCATCTTCGGCTGGAGCCTCGCCAACCTGCCGACGCAGCTCGAGCCGGCCAAGTACGAGCGCATGGTCTTCGGCCTCATCCTGGTCCTGATGATGATCTTCCGCCCCCAGGGCATCCTGCCGGCCCAGCGCCGGCACCGCGAGCTGCGCGACGCGGCGGTGCGTCCCGAGAACTGACATGGCGGTCATCCTCGAGGCCAGGGGCGTCACGAAGCGGTTCGGCGGGCTCACCGCGCTCGACTCGCTGGACTTCGAGCTCGAGGAGGGCCACATCGCCTCGATCATCGGGCCCAACGGCGCCGGCAAGACCACCTTCTTCAACGTCTTCACGGGGATCTACGTTCCTGAGGAAGGGACGGTGACCCTCCGGGGTGTTCCCATCCTCGGCCGCCGTCCCGACCAGATCACCGCGCTCGGCATCTGCCGCACCTTCCAGAACATCCGGCTCTTCGCCAACATGACCGTGGCCGAGAACGTGCTGGTGGGCATGCACAGCCAGGTGCCGCTGACGCTGTGGGACGTGCTGGCGCGAAGCGGCCGCTGGAAGCGCGAGGAGAACGAGCTCTGGCAGCGAGCGGGCGGGCTGCTGAGCCTGGTGGGGCTCCGGGACAAGGCCAACGAGCTGGCGCGCAACATGCCCTACGGCGACCAGCGCCGCCTCGAGATCGGCCGCGCGCTGGCCTCGCGGCCGGCCGTGCTCCTGCTCGACGAGCCCACCGCGGGCATGACCCAGGGCGAGGCCCGCACCCTCATGGACCTCCTTCGCCGCCTGATCCGCGAACTCTCCCTCACGATCCTGCTCATCGAGCACAACATGCGCGTGGTCATGGAGGTCTCGGACCGCGTCACCGTGCTGGACTACGGGCAGAAGATCGCGGAGGGCCAGGCTGCCGATGTCCAGAAGAACCCGCGCGTGGTGGAGGCCTACCTGGGCAGGAAGAAGCCGGGGCTCCCCGCGGGGGGCGTCCATGCCTGAGGCCCCGATGCTCGACGTCCGCGACCTGCACGTCTACTACGGCGAGATCCACGCGCTCAAGGGCATCTCGTTCCGGGTGGCCCAGGGCGAGATCGTCACGCTTCTCGGCAACAACGGCGCCGGGAAGACCACGACCCTCAAGACGCTCTCGGGTCTCCTGGCCCCGCGTCGGGGGGACGTGCTCCTGGACGGCGCCTCGCTCGCCGGCGCCCCGCCTCACGGCATCGTGCTCAAGGGCATCACGCATGTGCCGGAGGGGCGGCGTATCTTCAATCGCTTGACGGTTCTCGAGAACATCGAGATGGGGGCCTACATCCGCTCCGATCGTGGCATCGCGGAGGACATGGAGCGGGTCTTCGCCATCTTCCCGCGGCTCAAGGAGCGGCGGGCCCAGGTGGCGGGCACGCTCTCCGGCGGCGAGCAGCAGATGCTGGCCATCGGCCGGGCGCTCATGGCGAAGCCCCGCCTGCTGCTCCTGGACGAGCCGTCCATGGGGCTCGCCCCTGTGCTCGTGGAGCAGATCTTCGAGACCGTGCAGGCCATCAACCGGCAGGGCGTCACCATCCTCCTCGTCGAGCAGAACGCGGCCATGGCGCTGTCCATCGCCGGGCGCGGCTATGTGATCGAGACCGGGGAGATCGCGCTCTCGGGCGCAGCCGCCGACCTGGCCGGCAACCCCGAGGTCCGCCGCGCCTACCTCGGCGAGGCCTGAGGAGATCGCAGACATGATCACGCAGGGACTCAGCTTCGAGGAGCACACGGTCGGCGCCACCTACCGGACGCAGGCGCGCACGGTGTCGGAGGCCGACATCTGCGCCTTCGTCAACCTGTGCGGCTTCACCGAGCCGCTCTTCTACGACATGGAGTACGTGGCGCGGGAGTCGGTGTTCAAGGGTCGCCCGGCCCCCGGCGCCCTCACCTTCGCCTTGTCGGAGGGGCTCATCATCCAGACCGGCCTGATCCACGGCACGGGCATGGCATACCTCGGCGGGGAAATCCGGATCGTCGGGCCCGTGCTGGCTGGCGACACCCTCAGCGTCTCCGTCACGGTGGCGGACAAGCGGGAGACGAAGAGGACCGACCGCGGCATCGTCACCTACAGGCACCAGGTCACGAATCAGCGCGGCGAGGTGGTCCTGGACGCCGTGGTCAAACGGATGATCAGGCGGACCGACGCCCGGGGCTGATGCTCGTCCTCTCCCGCAGCGACCTGGAGCCACTCCTCTCCCCTGCCGACGTGATCCGGGCTGTCGAGGGCGCGTTCCGCGAGCACGCCGCCGGCCGGGTCCAGACGCTGCCCCGGGCGATCCTGCCGATGGCGCGGGGCGCGGTCTTCCTCTCCATGGCGTCGGCCGTCCCGCGCCGGCGCGCGCTCGGCACCAAGCTGGTGACCGTGGTGCCGCAGAACCGGCGGCGGGGGCTCCCGACCATCCACGCCTCCTATCTCCTCACCGATCCCACGAGCGGGGCGCCGCTCTGCCTGATGGAGGCGGCCTTCCTCACCGCGATCCGCACGGGCGCCACCTCGGCGCTGGCCGCGCGGCTGCTCTCCCGCCGCGACGTCTCCACGGTCGCCTGCTTCGGCGCGGGCGTCCAGGCGGCCTTGCAGCTGCGCTGTCTCCAGGTCGTGCGGCCCTTCGAGCATGTCCTGGTCGTCGGGCGCAGGCCGGAGCGGGCCCGCATCTTCGCCGAGCGCATGCGGGAGACGCTGGACGTCGACGTCCAGGTCTCCTGGGATCGACAGGCCGCCGTGGCCGGCGCCGACCTGATCACCTGCGCCACCACGTCGGCGACGCCCGTCTTCAGCGGGCGCGACGTGCGACCGGGCACGCATGTGGACGCCGTCGGCGCCTTCAGGCCGACGAGCCGGGAGGTGGACACGACGCTGGTCACGCGGGCGCGCATCGTGGTGGACACCTACGAGGGGGCGTGGGAGGAGGCGGGCGACATCCTCATCCCGCTGCGCGCGCGGGCCATCTCACGGCGGCACATCCGGGCGGAGCTCGCCGAGGTGGTGTCGGGCCGGCGGCGCGGACGCACCTCCCCCGAAGACATCACGCTCTTCAAGTCCGTGGGCTGGGCCGCCGAGGATGCGACGACGGCACGGCTCGCCTATGATCGGGCCGTGGCAGCGCATGTCGGCACGGAGGTGCGGCTCTGAGCCGGACCGGGCGGATCGCGCAGATCGGCGTCTCCCCGGGCGGCGTCCCCACCCTGCCGGTGGAAGGGGAGGCCGAGAGATGACGCGCCCGGCCGACGCCATCATCATCGGAGGCGGCGTCACCGGCGTCTCCACCGCCTTCCACCTGGCCGGCCGCGGCCTGCGCCGCGTCCTGGTGCTCGAGCGCAAGTTCCTGGCCGCCGGCGGCACCGGGCGCTCGGTGGGCATCGTCCGTCAGCTCTACCCCACGCGCGAGACCACCCTGATGGTCATGCGCTCGCTCGCGGTGTTCCAGGATTTCCGCGAGCAGGTCGCCGGGGACTCGGGCTACGTGCAGTGCGGAGCGCTGATCGGCGTCTCTCCCGCCATGCGCCCGACGCTCGAGAAGACGCTCGCGCTCCAGAAAACGCTGGGCGTCACGGCCGAGATCCTCAAGCCCGAGGATCTCCCGCGGCTCGAGGCCCGGATCGATCCCTCCGGCCTCGGGGCAATCCTGTACGAGCCCGCCTCGGGCTATGGCGATCCGTCCGCCGTCACCGCCGGGTTCGCCGAGGCCGCGAGGCGGCGCTCCGTCACCATCGAGCAGGGCGTCGAGGTGGTCGCGATTCACCGGCTCGGCGATCGCGTGACCGGCGTGTTGACCTCATCGGGCGAGCGCATCGACGCCCCCGTGGTCGTCAACGCCGCGGGGCTCTGGGCGCCAGGGGTGGCCCGGCTCGCCGGGCTCGAGCTGCCCATCGTGGTCGGGCGACACGCGGTCTTCATCGTCCAGCGCGACCCCGCGTTCGGCCCGGCGCATGCGGTGTACCTCGATCTGGCGGGCGGCAGCTATGTCCGACCGGAGACCGGCGCGCTCACGCTCACCGGCTCGCTCACCGACGACGAGACACAGCACCCCATGGACCCGGACCTCCTGGGGGCCGAGGTCGGCTTCGACGAGGCGAGCGAGGCGCTGGCGCGCACGGCCCGCGCCATTCCGCGGCTTGCGGACTCGCGCTGGAGGCGCGGCTACGCGGGCGCCTTCGACATCACGCCGGACTGGATGCCGATCCTCGACGAGTCTCCCGTGTCGGGCTTCTTCATCGCCGCCGGGATGTCGGGCCACGGCTTCAAGCTCGCGCCTGCCGTGGGCGAGATGATGGCGGCGCTGATCACGGGCGGCCTTCCCCCGGTGAGCCTGGCCCCCTTCCGGCTCGGGCGCTTCGTCTCGCGCGAGGCCACAGGGACCTTCGTGTCCTCGTACCTCTCGTGACGGCCGATCCCTCCGAGACCGGCCCGACGCCGGTCACGGGCGTGGTGAGTCCCAGAGCCCGCTCGGCGCTCATCGGGATGGCCGGCGCGCTCTCGGTGACCGCGGTCTGGGTCGGGAGCCTCGCGTCCGGGCCCTACCAGATCACCTATGGCCGGCACGGGTGGGGCCAGGCCGAGATGGTCTTCCTGCTGCACTACGTCCTCTTCGGCCTCCCGGGGATCCTGCTCGTCACGGCCGGCCTGACGGGGGCCGCGCGGGGCCGCCTCGTGGCCCTGTTCGAGCGGCTCCCGCGCCTCTCCGTCGCCGACGGGCGCGCGCTGGCTCTCGGGGCGACCGCGCTCGTCTTCCTCGCAGTGACGGGGACGCGCGTGGGCCTCCTCCGGGACACGGCGGTCACCGACGACGAGAACGTGTATGCCTTCATGGCCACGGTCTTGGCGTCCGGCCGTCTCTTCGTGCCGTCGCTCCCCGAGGCGATCCGTCCCTTCTTCGACAACCAGTTCATGATCAACAACGGCAAGTGGTACGGCATCTACTTCCCCGGCTACCCGGCCGTGCTCGCCGCCGGGGAATGGCTCCACGTGACCCGGTGGGTGCCCACCGTGGCAGCGGCGCTCACGGTCCCGATCGCCTTCTCCGCGACACGGCGGGTCTTCGGCCAGCGCGCGGCCGTGCTCGTCCTGCCCCTGATGCTCCTCTCCCCCTTCTTCGTGTTCTCCTCGGCGACCTTCCTGGCCCACTCGACAGTGGGGCTGCTCTTCATGGCCTTCGTGTACGCCGCCCTCCGCGTGTCGGAGCGGCCCGGGGCCGCCGGCTGGTGGCTCGCGGCCGGCGTGGCGCTCGGGTGGGCCGGCCTCACCCGCCCACTGTCGGCCGCGGCCTTCGCCGCGCCCTGGGTCGGCTGGCTCGGCTGGCGGCTCTGGAAGGACCGCGCGCGCCAGGCCCGCCGAGGCGCGGTCCTCTTCTGCCTGGTCGGCGCCGCAACGCTGGCCACCTTCTTCGCCTACAACAGCGCGCTGTCAGGCTCTCCGCTCACCACGGGCTATCACACCTTCGGCCGCATCAATGGATTCAGCTTCACGCTGGGCGCGCTGCCGGCGCCGGGGCCGCTGCCGAGCCTGCACGAGCTGTCGTACACGCTGGGCCGGCTCAACTTCTGGCTCCTCGGGTGGCCCCTCTCACTGATCTTCCTCCCGTTCTTCCGGCGCTCCACCGCCGGCATGCTGCTCTTCCTCGGCACAGCAGCGGTGCTGGTCGCCTATGCCGCCAGCACCGTGCCCAGCATCAACGTGGTGGGCCCGGTCCACTACGCTGACATCGTGGTGCCTCTGCTGGTCCTCTCGGCGAGCGGGATCGAGGGGCTGGTGGAGCGGGTCAGCGCCTGGGGTATCCCGTCGCTGACGCCGGGCCACGTCCTCGCGGCCTCCGTGACGGCCATGCTCTGCGCGGCCGTCACGTTCCTGCCCGTGTACGGCTCATCGCTCCGGGCCATGTCGGCGCTGGCGCGCGCACCGTATGACCTCGTGGAAGAGCGCGGCCTCGACAATGCGGTGGTCTTCGTCCACAGTCTTCCCGCCCTGCACGTGCATCCGGGCGCCTGGGTCTACTCCCACCGCAACAACTCGCCCGACCTCTCCGACCGCGTGCTCTTCGTCAGATACCTGGGCCCGGAGAGGAACACGGAGCTCATGCGGTACCTGCCGAATCGCGCGCCGTACGCCATGGGCATGCGCGGCACCGAGCTTGTGCTGCGCCCCATCGAGCCATGAGCCCATCCTTCGTCTTCTCCCGCCGGCCGCCGGGCTGGACTGACCCCGGGATCGTCCGGGATGAGGGTGTCTGCCCTCATCACCGCGGAGCAGATCGACGCGGCGGTGGCCACGCTCGGCGAGGCCATCAACGCCGCCTCTCCTCGATCGTGGTGGACCTGTCGGCGGGGAACCTCTACCTGGGCCTCTTCCTGACCATGATCGCCTCGCTCATCCTGGGCATGGGCGTGCCCACCACGCCCACCTACATCATCATGGCGACGCTTACGGCGCCCGCCCTGGTGGCGGTGGGCCGGGCGAACGAGATGGAGATCCCGATCATCGCCGTCCACCTCTTCGTCTTCTACTTCGGGATCCTGGCCGACGACACGCCGCCCGTGGGCCTCGCCGCCTAGGCCGCCGCCGGGATCGCCCGCTCCGACCCGATCAAGACCGGCTGGCGCGCCTTCTCGCTGGACATGCGGACGTTCCTGCTGCCCTACATGTTCATCACGGCGCCGGCCATGCTGCTGATCAACACCACGGTCCTCGAGGCGGCGTGGATCTTCGTGACCGCCTCCGTGGGCATGTACGGCCTGGCCGCGGCCATGCAGGGCTACCTGATCACCGAGGCCCGCTGGTGGGAACGCGTGGTGCTCTTCGTCTGCGCCATCGGTCTCGTGCACCCGGGCCTCTCTACCGATGTGGCGGGCGCCGCCGGCTTCGCCGTCGTGTACGCGGCCCAGCGCCGGCGGGCCCCTGGGGCGCCGCTGCTGTAGCGCGCGGTGGAGAACGGCGGGTGTGCTGGCTGCGCGCCCGCTCAGCGCCCCAGGAAGTGCGGCTTGCGCTTCTCGGCGAACGCCTTCGGCCCCTCCACCGCGTCCAGAGTGCCGCGCAGCGAGGCCGACAGCATGTCCTCGACCCGCAGCCCCTCCGCCAGCGGCAGGCTGAGCCCGCGCAGGATCGCCTCCTTGGCGGCCCTGAGCGCGAGCGGGCCGCGCTCGCAGAGCGTCTGCGCCCACGCCAGCGCCGCCGGCATCACCTGGGAAGGCTCCACCACCTTGGTGACGAGGCCGATGCGGAGCGCCTCCTGGGCGTCGATCGGCTCGGCCAGCAGGGACAGCTCCATCGCCTTCGCAAGCGGGACGGCTCGCGGCAGCCGCTGCGTCCCCCCGCCCCCGGGGATGATCGCCCAGCGCACCTCGGTGAGCGCGAAGCGCGAGGTCGTGGACGCCACGCGGAGGTCGCAGGCGGGCAATTGATGCCACCACGTCAAGCGAGAGGCCAGCCGGCTTCATCCCATCTATCCTCGCAGCACCCTCGGCCGCTCGTTCATGGTCTTGTCGCTGGCCGGCCGTGTAGTCGGGCACGGCATCCGCCCGCGGCGCCGAGACCGCGATGAACTTGGTCGTTGGCTCGATGCTCACCCACCTGGCCTTGCTCTCGTCGACCCCGTTGATCGTGGCGAGGGCGGGAAAGCCCTAGGGTGCTCTCCCGCTGGTTCAGGTGCGGGATCGCCGGCCCACTCATGCTACGATCCCACCGGGGAGGTGATGCTGCATGACTGCCCGTGACGCGACCGCCGAGGTGTTCTGGACGGCCTTTCGCACCTTGCCTCGCGCATCTCGCGAGGCCGTGCTCGGCCGACTGCTCCGGGACCGCCGCACCCGCGAGGACCTCCTCGACGGCGCGGTGTCTCTCGCGAGGGCCACCGAGAAGAGCATCCCGTACGAGAAGGTGCGCGTGCATCTGAGGAAGACCGGGCGGCTGTGACCTACGCCGTCCTCATCAAGCCCTCGGCCAGGCGTGAGCTCGAAGCCCTTCCCGACCAACTTCTCCGGCGTACCGACCGTGTCATCACCTCCCTGGGCGCTGATCCCCGCCCTCGGGGCTCCATCAAGCTTCGCGGGATGGCCGACCTGTTCCGGGTGCGGGTCGGTGACTACCGCGTCGTCTACCGGGTCGACGACGTGGCGCGAGTCGTGGAAGTGACGAGGATCGGCCACCGGCGGGACGTGTATCGCTGAGATTGTGATGCGCATCTCGCCGATGCGCCGGCATCGTGCTGCCCTTCGAGCGCCCCGGGCACATGGGGGGGACGTCCGCGACGCGCTGGTGGGCCTCGGGAACGAGGTCCGGACTTTCGCCCACCGGCGCGACAACCCGCTCTGGATGATCCCCTTCGAGTGCATCGCGGCCGACGCCGTCTTCTTCACCAAAGAGCGCTACGCGTTGCGGGCCCTCGAGGCCGTGGGCCTCGAGAACCTCCACTCCCTGCTGCGCGATCGGCTCCTGGGGCGGCCGGCGTCCGAGTCGGGGAGGTGACGTCACGGTGACGGGGACCACGGACGGGGCGGCCGCCGCCGGAGGGCGTTCATGTGGGCTATCCTCTGAGGAAGTCCGTGATCGGCCCGTCCCGCCGGGCCGAGGTCAGCGGGTGGCTTCGACGGCGATGCGGACCAGCGTGCCCCCGGGGAGCGTTCCGGAGAGATCCAGGGTGCGGCCGCCGACCTCGAGCCGATGCTCGGTGTACGGATGGACGAACAGCGAAAGCTCCGGGAGGCGCTGGTTCAGGCCGAACTGGCGGATGAGGCCGTCGCGGATCTCGTACTGGTCGCCCGGCTGTAGCTCCGGAAGCCCGGGCCCGAAGGTGCCGAAGGAGGTCTCGCGGACGACGAGATCCCCCGCGACGCCCACCTCGAAGATGCCGCCCACCCGCGTCTGCGAGACGGAGTGCACGTAGGACAGGGTGAAGCGCTCGCGGGGGGCCACCAGGAGCCGCAGGAGGACGCGGCCGGCCTTGGCGTCCTTATGACGGCGAGCAGGCCGCGAAAACGACTGCGCGAGCGCCAGCGGCGACGACGGACGACCACCGCCACTCCTCCGCTACTTCTTGACGCCCTTCTCCTTGAAGAACTTCTCCGCGCCGGGGTGCAGGGGGATCGGCATGCCGTTGAGCGCCGTCTCGAGCGTCAGGCTCTTGGCCGCCGAGTGCGCCTCGTGGAACTGCTTGAGGTCGTCGAAGATGGCCTTGGTGAACTTGTAGACCAGGTCCTCCGGCAGCTCGGCCCTGGCCACCATCATCGCCATGACAGCCACCGTCTGCGCCTCGGCCTGGTCCTTGTAGGTGTTGGCGGGCACTTGAAGCCTCCTTGAGGGGTGGTCGAATGGATGGCGCTCCGGGACGGGCCGGAGGTGCCGCAAGGATAGGAGCAATCATGGTGCCGGTCAAGGCCGTCAGGCGCCTTGACGCCCTGCGAAGCGGCTCTTACACTAGCGCGCGATGGCCCTGTCCTCACGCGGCACTTCCCGCATCGGCGTCGATATCGGCGGCACGTTCACGGATCTCGTCTGGGTGGACGAGGCCACGGGCGCGGTGCGCGTCGGCAAGGTGCTCACGACGCCGAAGGATCCCGCACAGGCGGTGGAGCAAGGAATCGTGGCGCTGCTTCAGGAAGCCGGGAGCGCGCCCGCGAGCGTCCGCACACTCATCCACGGCACAACGCTGGCGACCAACGCGCTCATCGAGCGCAAGGGCGCCCGGACCGGTCTGCTCACCACGGCGGGCTTCCGCGACGCGCTCGAGATCGGCCGCGAGGGGCGGTACGACATGTACGATCTCTTCATCGACCAGCCCACTCCCCTCGTCCCGCGCCACCTGCGCCTGGAGGTCCCGGAGCGGCTCCTCCCGGACGGCAGCGTCCTCCGCGCGCTCGACGAAGAGGGGGCGCGGGCGGCCATCGCCGCCCTCATGGCCCAGGGCGTGGAGGCCATCGCGATCTCGCTGCTCCACGCCTACCGCAATCCTGCCCACGAGCGAATCCTCGCCGCCCTGGTCGCACAGATGGCCCCTGGCCTGCCCGTCTCCTGCTCGTCCGAGGTGGTGCCCGAGATCCGCGAGTTCGAGCGCACCTCGACCACCGTGGCCAACGTGTACGTGATGCCGCTCATGGCACGCTACCTCGACGACCTCGAGCGCAAGCTCGCCGAGATGGGCATCCCCGGGCGCTTCTACATCATGCTCTCCTCGGGCGGCATCGCCACGCCCGAGACGGCCAAGCGGTTGCCGATCCGCCTCGTGGAGTCGGGCCCCGCGGCCGGCGCCCTGGCCGCGGCGCAGGCGGCGCGACAGATGAGCGCCGACCGGCTGCTCTCCTTCGACATGGGCGGCACCACGGCCAAGGCCTGCGTCATCGACGGCGGCCAGCCCCTCGTGGCGCGCGAGTTCGAGGTGGCCCGCGCCGACCGCTTCAAGAAGGGCTCGGGGCTGCCGATCCGCGTCCCCGTCATCGAGATGATCGAGATCGGCGCCGGCGGCGGCTCCATCGCGCGCGTGGACCGGATGGGGCTCTTGAAGGTCGGCCCCCGGAGCGCCGGCGCCGATCCGGGCCCGGCCTGCTATGCTCTCGGCGGCACCGAGCCCACCGTCACCGACGCCGACCTCCTCCTCGGCTACCTCGACCCCGACTTCTTCCTCGGGGGCCGCATGCGGCTCGACGTGGACGCTGCCCGCCGCGCCATCGAGGAGCGCGTGGCGGGCCCCATGGGGCTGTCCCTCATCGAGGCCGCCTGGGGCATCCACCGCGTGGTCAACGAGAACATGGCCGCCGCGGCCCGCATCCACGGCATTGAGCGCGGCCGTGACCTGCGGGCCTACCCGCTCTTCGCCTTCGGGGGCGCGGGTCCCGTGCATGCCTGGAACGTGGGCCGCATCCTGAAGGTCCCCCGCGTCCTGATCCCCTTCGCCGCCGGCGCCATCTCGGCCTATGGCCTCCTGGCCGCGCCGCTGGCCTTCGACTTCGTGCGCACGGCCCCCCAGGGGCTCGACCGTGCCGACTGGGGGCAGGTCAACCGGCTCCTGTCCGAGATGGAGGCGGAAGGACGGGAGGTGCTGAGCCGCGCGGGGGTGGCCGAGCGGGACATGGCCTTTCGCCGCAGCGCCGAGATGCGCTACCTGGGCCAGGGGCACGAGGTGGAGGGCGCCGTCCCCGGGGGCTCGCTCGGGCCGCAGAGCCTCGCGCCCGTCACGGCCGCCTTCGAGGACGCCTACCGGCGGCTCTACAGCCGGACGCCAATGGGCGTCGCCATCGAGGCGCTGAACTGGCGCGTCGTGGTCTCGGGCCCCGCGCCGAGCGTCTCGGCCAAGGAGGGCCCAGCCGAGGGGCCCAGCTCCGCAGGCATCGAGCCCGACGTCAAGAAACGCCGGCGGGCCTACTTCCCCGAGGCGGGGGGCCACGCGGACACGCCGGTCTACGACCGCTATGCCCTCCGCCACGGCATGTGCATAGACGGGCCCGCCATCATCGAGGAGCGCGAGTCCACGACGATCATCGGCCCCGGGGCCATCGTCCAGGTGGACGGGCGGCTCACCCTCGTGGCGAGACTGCTCTGATGCGCCCGACCGATCACGCCTACGTCCCTCGGGAGGCCCTGGCCGTATTGACCGCGCGGACCCTCGAGAACAGCCACCGCTGTCTTCTCGAGGTCCTCGAGCCGGGCATGACGGTGCTCGACGTCGGCTGCGGTCCCGGCACGCTCACCATGGGGATAGCCCGGCGTGTGGACCCTGGCAGCGTGGTGGGGATGGACCTCAACCCCGAGATGATCGCCGCCGCCGAGAAGGCGAGCCCGCCCGGCCAGATCCCGAACCTCGTCTTCTACAAGGGCGACGTCCGCCAGAGCGGCTGGCAGGCGGAGTTCGACCTGGTCAACGCTGCGCGTGTCCTGCAGTGGATCCCCGACGCCGAGACCGCGCTCGGAGCCATGGCGCGCGCCGTGAGGGCCGGCGGCCAGGTGGTCGTTCTCGACTACGACCACACGAGGGCCGAGTGGAGCCGGCCGCCTGGCGCCTGGACGAGCTTCTACCGGGCCTTCCTCGAGTGGCGCGAGGCCGGAGGGCTCGACAACGCCATCATCGGGCGGGTGCCGGGGATGTGCAGCGCCGCCGGTCTCGTGGACATCCGCGTGACGCCGCTCGTCGAGACGGTGCGGTCCGGCGACGCGGACTTCCTGCGCGTGGCCGGTGCCTGGCGGCTCGTGGCCGACAGCCGGGGACGCCAGATGGTCGCGGCAGGCCATCTCGACGAGGACGAGCGCCTGGCCGCCGTCCAGGCCTTCACCGCCTGGATGCAGACGGAGGACGCCGCGCAGACTACCCACGAGGCCTGCGTGGTGGCCCGCCGGCCCCCGGAGTCCCGCCGGTGAGCGCCATGGATCCCGTCACGCTCGACATCTGCTGGAACCGGCTGATCGGCGTGGTCAACGAGCAGGCGGCCGCGCTGCAGCGGACCTCGTTCACCTCCGTGGTGCGGGAGGCCGGCGATCTCTCGGCAGGGGTCTTCGACCGCCGTGGCTACATGATCGCCCAGGCCGTGACGGGCACGCCGGGCCACATCAACTCCATGGCGCTCTGCATGAAGCACGTGCTCGCGGCGCACCCCATCGGGTCGCTCCGGGCCGGCGATGTCCTCATCACCAACGATCCCTGGAAGACCTCCGGGCACCTCAACGACGTCACGATCGTGACCCCGGTCTTCAGGGGGCGGCACTGCGTCGCGCTCTTCGCCTCCACCTGCCACACGGCCGACATCGGCGGGCATGTGCTCTCCGCGGAGGCGCGCGAGGTATACGAGGAGGGGCTCTTCATCCCCATCATGAAGCTCTACGAGGCGGGCGACCTGAACACCTCGCTGGCCGCGCTCATCCAGGCCAATACCCGCCTCCCCGACCTCGTGATGGGGGACTTCCATGCCCAGATCGCCGGGGGGGCCGTGGGCGGCGACAGGCTGCTGGAGTTCATGGAGGAGTTCGGCCTCGACACGCTCGAGCCGCTGGCGGACAAGATCATCGGCAGGACCGAGCGCGCCATGCGGGAGTCCATTGCCCGCCTCAGGCCGGGGGCCTACACCTACAGCATCACCTCCGACGGCTTCGGGGAGCCCGTCACCATCGCGGTGCGCTGCGAGGTGCGCGGCGACGAGCTCCACGTCGATTACGCGGGCTCCTCGCCCGAGAGCCGGCGCGGCATCAACGTCGTGATGAACTACACGGAGGCCTACACCACCTACGGGGTGAAGATCGTCGTGAGCCCGGATGTGCCCAACAACGAGGGCGCGTTCCGTCCGCTCCGGATCACGGCACCCGAGGGCAGCATCCTCAACTGCCGCCCTCCGGCGCCCGTGGCCGCGCGCCACATCATCGGCCACCTCCTGCCCCACGTGGTGGCGGGCGCCCTGAAGGAGGCGCTCCCGGAGCACGTGATGGCCGAGGGCTCCGCCAACATCTGGGGAGTCCAGGTGGCGGGCAAGGACGAGGCCGGCACGCCCTTCACCTACATCTTCTTCACCTCGGGCGGCACGGGGGCGCGGAGCAGCAAGGACGGGCTCTCCGCCACGGCCTTCCCTTCGGGGGTGCTGGGCACGCCGGTGGAGGTCATCGAGTCGCTGTCGCCGCTCATCGTCGAGAAGAAGGCGCTGCGCGAGGAGTCGGGGGGCGACGGCCGGTATCGCGGCGGGCTCGGCCAGGAGATCGCTTTCCGCGTGCGGACCCGCGAGCCTTATGTCTGCTCGGTCCTCTGCGACCGCACCCGCGTCCCGGCCCAGGGTTTCTTCGGCGGCGAGTCCGGCGCCCCGGGCGAGGTACTCGTGAACGGCCGCGCGCCCGCCAACCCCAAGGCCGAGCAGGCGCTGCCTCCCGACGCGCTGGTGGAGATCCGTCTTCCGGGCGGCGGCGGCTACGGCCCGCCGGCCCAGCGCGATCCGGCGCTCAGGGCCCGCGACAGGCTGGAGGGCTACGCGACAGGAACGCCTTCCGTGCCGGTGTCGGAGGCTTGAAGACGGAGGTTTCCAGCGCGGCTGACGGCGCCAGGCTCCGCGTCAGGAAGGCGGGCGGAGAGCACGGTCTGGTGGCTGACTACGACTGTTGGCCCGATACCATGAGCCCACCGGACGCCGGGAGCCCCAAGCCGTCAAACTGACCCACCACCTGTTCGCCCTTGACGTTTTGGCGCGTCCACGCTGTGGCGGCCAGCTGCGTCTCATCGCCCCCCTGCAGGACTCCCACGCCGTGCGCACGATCCTCGCCCACCTCGGTCTCTGGCTCTCCCCCGAGCCCCCCGGCCAGCCCCACCCGCGCGAGCCACCCTCGCGTAGCCCCGCCGCGCGCGTCGGCGGGGACCTCTGCTACACTACGGGCTGATGGCCGACGACGGCCCGAAGAGCGCGTTCGAGCTGGCGATGGAGCGGCTCCGGCAGAAGGACAAGGAGGCCGGCGTCGACGAGCGCCCACTCACCGACACGCAGAAGGCCGCCATCGCCGAGGCCCGCCAGTTCTACGAAGCGAAGGTCGCCGAGCGCGAGATCCTCCACCAGGCCGCGCTTCACCAGGCCGGGACCCAGGAGGAGGTCGAAAGGCTGGCCGAGGACCTCCGGCGCGACAAGGAGAGGCTGGCGAGCGATCGCGACCGGAAGATCGCCACGGCCAGGAGAGGGGAGTCCTAGCGCGACGGGGCAGCGGGTCGCCGCTCCGAGTCGACGGCCCCGGCTCCACCGAATTCGACGCGGGAAGGGCTCACGCCCGCGCCGCGAATGACAGGGGGAACACCACCATGCCGACGATCGTCCGCGACGGAATCAAGCTGGCCTACGAGGATCGGGGGGCCGGCCGGCCCGCATTCGTGTTCGTCCACGGCTGGACCTGCAACCGGTCCTTCTTCGCCCCCCAGGCGGAGTACTTCGCCCGGCGGCACCGCGTGGTGTCCCTCGACCTGCGCGGCCACGGCGAGAGCGACAAGCCGGAGGGGCCGTATCCGATCGCCGCCTACGCCGACGACATCGCGCACGTGATCGGCCAGCTCGGCCTCGGCAAGGTCGTGGCCGTCGGACACAGCATGGGCGGCATCACCGTCCTGCAGCTCGGCGCCGCCCACCCCGACAAGACGGCCGGCATCGTCATGGTCGATCCGGCGCCGCTCGTCTTCCCGCCCGAGCTCAAGGCCGGCGTCGAGGCCATCGTGAGCGCCATGGAGGCGGGGAACCAGGAGCCGCGCCGGCAGTTCATCGCGAACAACCTCTTCATGCCGAGCTCCGACAAGAGGCTCGTGGACGAGGTGCTGAAGGTCATGATGGCCGCGCCCAGCCACGTCGCCGCCGCCGCGATGAAGGGGATCCTCGCTTTCGACGGGCCCGCCGTCGCCGCCCGGTGCCAGGTCCCGGCGCTCCACCTGGCCGCCACGCCGCCGCTCAACCCGCCGCACCTCATGTCGCAATGGCTGCCGACCGTCGTCAACGGCTGGACGGTGGGCGCCGGCCACTTCAACATGATGGAAGTGCCCGATCAGGTGAACGCGATGATCGAGGGCTTCCTCCGCCACCACGTCTGACGCGGGCGAGCACGAGTGAGGCGGCCCTCTCGGCGTGCCAAAGGCGCTGTACGACGCCTTGCCCGTAGACGAGCCCGAGCGCCGGCGGCGCCAGCGAGTAGCCGAGGAAAGGGGGAGCATGCGGCGGATCTCGTCCCGCGTCGCCTGGCCCTTATGGCACGCCCCGTGCTAGACTCTGGCTGCCGTCACCGAGGTCACTCCGATGCACACACCTCATGAAGCGGATCGAGCCCACGCATCGAATGCCCACGCATCCACCGGCGGAGGTCACCTGCCCATGCTGACGAAGCTCACGGCCCTCACCGCATCCCTGCTCCTCGCGCTGTCGATCGTGTCCGAGGCGCCTGCCCAGGCACCGAAGGAGATCGTCATCGGCGTCCTCTACCCGCTCTCGGGCCCCGTGGCCCAGGTGGGCATCGACTCGGTGAACGCGGTCAAGCTCGCCACCGAGATCATCAACACCGGTGGCTCCACGCTCAACCTCCCGCTGGGCAAGACGGCCGGGCTGCCGGGGCTCGGCGGCGCCAAGATCCGGCTCGTCATCGTGGACCACCAGGGCAAGCCC